>JAFGSZ010000110.1 GCA_016934395.1 Bacteroidales bacterium | reverse complement strand
CTGTTTTAAAACCATTTTCTGTTTTTATGTACCGTTTATTACAAGATATTAACACAATAGATGCGATAAAAATAAATAAGGACAATGGTATTTGTAGTTTCATATTCATTTTAATTTTGTGTTTACATTATTCTATTTGATGCAATATAGAATATATTTTCCTGACCAGATTCACAAATGTTCAAATAGTTGTGCAGCAGTTTTTTACATTACCGCCAACTTAGTAAAGAATATCCGGAAACGGATAACTCATACAATCGCCCGGACAGTATGGTCCTGCAGGCGGAACAGCTATCATTGCAAATCCCCATGTTATAATTGTCAAAATTGTTAGCGATATAGAGACGTATAATCCGAATTTTAACGTGCTTTTTACCGTATCCATTTTTTAAAGTTTATTAATCTGGCTAAAAGTAAATTTAATATCATAAATATAGCCTTTTTAAGAGGTCTTCAACAATAAATTCTAAATTCTGTCTTAAAAAATAATAAAGCCCTAAGACTTGTTTAATTTACTTTTGTTTGCCCTTATAAATAAAAACCAAAGTCATTTCCTTCTCCATATACTCTTTGAAGTGTTTTATTCCAATAACATTGATAATCATTCTCCGATTATAGACCATCATCATAAATCCCACAACAGCAAATGTCAGATTTATATGTTTTTTGTTGAACGAAGTGGTTAATCCTTTATATTCCTCATCAAATCATTAAATTTAATTGTGGCTAATTCACTCGGTTGTTCTTTTCTACAGAAATCCATGTTTGCAAGTTGCCTGTTTGGATTTTCGACAATCATGTTTCCATTTTTGACTTTTCCCCTGAGCAGGGTTAATGCGTCATTGAACCTTTTGTCTCTATGCGCCCGGGTATAAAAAGATAAGGTATAACAATAGTAAAATAAATTATATCTGAAAAAAGGAAATTCAGTTTTTTTAAAGAGCGAACCAATTCCATATTGGCAGGGACCAATGGGTTTTTTTACTTCCCAATGCCATAAAAGAAAGTCGACAGCTTTATCCAATCGCTTATCTGAATTTATTAAATCCGTAAATCTAAAAGCGTCCAATGCTTCCAGTGTGGGTCCGGGATTCGAATACTTTGTTTCGGGTCCTCTTCCAAAACTGAATTTATTGCACTTCCAACCTCCATCTTCTTGTTGTATTTTCAATAAATGCTCAACTGTTTTTTTTATTCTGTTATCCTCTGAATATCCCAAATAACAAAGAACTCTGGCTATCCCGATTGTATGGCAGGGATAGATTGCTCCGGAAGGGGAAATTTTAAAACGTCCATCAGGTTTCCAGGTACTAAAAATCAGTTCAGCAATATCCTGAATAATAGTATCTTTTTTTGTGAATCCTAATTCAGAAAGCATTATGGCAACATCTCTTGTAGAAAAGGGGCTTCCCTTACAAATCCTCCTGTCTTTTGTCGCCCATAATTCGCCCCCGTTATGATTAATTTTAGCCATAATTGAAGCAATATCTTCCTTATATTTCTCTCTAAGATTCATTTTACTTTTTTTGCCCGGCTGGTCTGTATCTATACCCTTTATCCTGCCGGGTTTAATAAAATAATCTATATAACAAACTTGCTTTCTGAAATATAAATGTTGAATAACCACTTACTAAATGTAAGAAATTAGCCAATAGCAGTCAAGTTAAGCAAGAGAAATTCACAAACTGAATTATAAAATTAAGTTTTATTTAAACGCCATCTTTCAGCGTGACCGTTTCGTTTTCGCAGATAACCAGGATTCCTCACGCTGCCGCAGAAGCTTTAGCGCGGGTACTGCGAAAACGAAACTTTTTCTGAACTAAACGGTATTGGAATCCCTGATACAATACATTTATTCTTTTTTTAACCGTTTAAATAATGCGATTGAAGCAATGGTTACGGTCATTAAAGCTCCTCCTACTCCCAGATTTATAAAAACAAATGTCAAAATATCAATCTGAAGTACATATCCAATCCCCGCCAGCAGGCAGGAAAACCCGATAGCAATAAATGCAACTCGTATAATCCTGTTTAATTTATCACCCGTAAAGACCGGGAATATAAAAAGTGACGATAATCCTAAGAACAACGTCCAGCCCAGCATATCCGCTGCAGTCATTATAGAGTTTGGATTTGCCTGAACAAAATGTTCCAATCCGTTAACCTGTCCGTGTAAAATACTTAGCCTTACCGCACTCAGTTGCACAAAATAGTGAAGGCTTGATAATAAAGCAAATGCCGTCGCGAATAATAAGCTTATCCGTGCCAACACTTTTTTATTATCTGCTGCATAATCATAAAAGCTATTTATGAGAAGAACATACAGCGGGCCAAATAAAAGCATGAAGAATTTTGCTGTATTTTGAAAACCCTGGCTATAGTATTGCACATATGTTAAATAATCTATAAGATTTGTCCAGTAAAACAAGGGTGAAGTAAGAGCAATGCCGGCAAAACAAATGATCCATACAGCAAAAGCAATGGTTAATAATACAGATGACCAGAATCCGATTTTATATGATAAAGTATGCATAATATTAAAATTTAGTTGATTAATAAAAATGTTTTAAGCTGCTACCATGTTCAAATTAAGAATTGGTGCATACATCTTAATACATTAGATCAACTTCATCTTTATTAAAATAAAACGGATAAAAGAGTGACAATACGGATTTTTCTATGGATAAATAAACGGTATCTAAAAAAGAAATTTTATGAAACACCAGCTTATTAAAATGGAATAAAAAATAGTTGTAAATGCTCCGGCTTTTGGTTACCCCGGATATCCCCTGATGGTATATCTTAATAAAATGGCACTGTTTTTTACTGTATTTTTCAAATGGAGAATAGACTAATTCTGTCCTGTAAGGGAATGGGGTTACCAAAAAAGATTGCACATACACCGTAAGGGGTAAAGACAGGAAAATAATAAAAGCAACATAGAGTATGTTATTAAAAACCCCGGATGTTATATTTTCCTTTTTAATCATATCGTTTTGCTTATGATAAAAATATAAATTTTTTCTGAATATCTGTCTTGTGTTATCGTCTAAAATCCGCAGAAGTAACCCTGCGAGGGCTAATCTTAGAGGATTACAAAAAAAAATGGCAGTGATCAAAACCCTGGTAAAGTTTATTTGTTTTTGAGTTTTAGAAATTTCCTGCGGATGTTGGGTATCGTCTTGTGACGAACTTGTCAGTATTTTTTATAATCACAAGTTTAATACTTTCGGTATTGCAGCTTGCTATTGTTATGGTGCTGTATGCTTAAGTAAAAACGAATTTCCAAAAATTAAAATTATTTGCCCGAAACTTCTCACTCCAGCTCCACCATCTCCCAATATACCTCTCCATCACTTCCGTCCCAGCCGTCATAACCATCCGATCCTGAGCGTCCTGAATAGCCGCTTGATCCTGAGGGATCACCGGAACCTCCGGATCCGGTATCACCTTCGGATCCTCCCCGGCCGCCATCGCCTCCATCCCCACCACGACTGTATGCCTGTATGAGATGGAGGTGGGGCTTTGCATATTGGGTGTAGACAATGTAAATATCTCCTCCGCGTCCGCCATCACCGCCATCGCCGGCCTGGCCACCATCCCCTCCGTTGCCTCCCGGCCCGCCTGGCAACTGGTATGTGAAAACTTCGGTGGTTGAATCATTGATATGTATAGTTTCGGTAACCATATCCCCGTCGTATCCGTCGCCACCATCACCGCCAACTCCTCCATCTCCGCCATCTCCACCATCACCCCCATAGGAACAGATGGTTATAAAACCACCATCCGTATTAACCAGGTACTTTCTGATATCTCCACTACTCAGCCGCTTGATCTCAATATACAGGAGTTCTTCATGGATGATCGTGTCGAAGTATACGTCTGCAAAAACTTCCAGGTCGGGACCTTGTGAACCAAAATCTCCGCATTCTCCATAGCCTCCATGTCCGCCATCCTGACCCGCAGATCCTGAGTTTCCGGAAGTACCTGAGAAGCCGTTAAAGCCCGAAAATCCGTAAAAGGCGCTTTTGAAATCATCCCGGTAATCCAGGGTGATGTTCAGGGTGTCGCCCACTGATAAATTCTTCTTTAGATAGGTCATCAGTGTTATCGTGTGCTTATTGATGGAGAAGGGATCGTCGTTAATCCGCAGATTTCCGAACAGCATTTCGGCGCCACTGGTAAAATAAGTATATTTCTTTTCAACTGACCGGTTGCTATAGGGATTGAACTCAGTAGTACTGCCATTATTATATTCCGTTTTAATGACCAGGTCAACCTTGTTGCCGGGAGCTTTTCGGAAATCATTAACTGGCATCAAATAAAGCTTCGTTTCATAGTTCAACGGAATAGCCTGGCTTTTTAACAATTGTCCTGATTTGCGATGGTACACATGCACCATCAGCTCTTCACCCGGCAGTCCTTCCAGGTTTTTGCTGATGAGTATCCTGCCATTAAAAAAGCTTCCACCGTCAACTTCAAGCTTGAAATTGCGCCATTTGCAGGTTCCATCCAGATAACCTCGCGTATTTGTGACGGATCCGTTCTTCAGTACGACACTGATACTTATGGGGAGTTTATTGCCGGGAATCCGCAACACTGAGGGATCATACCGTACAACCAACTGTTCGATCTTGCCGGCCGGTATCTTCCGGTGTTTCACCCCTGTTCCGAATGCCGGCAGGGAAATGTTTAAGAGGATAAAAGTAAATGAAATTAGTCTGTTCATAGGGCTTGTGTTTCTCACTTTTCAAATCAAGAATAGTGCCAAAGGGTGGGTGTATCTTGTTCTAAAACAGGGGTACAGACAGGAAAATAAAAAAAGCAATATAGAGTATGTTGATAAACATCCAGGATGTTATGTTTTCCTTTTTAATTTTAGCTGTTTGCTTATGATAAAAAAATAAATTTTTCCTGAATGTCTGATTTGTGTGAAGGTCTTGTGCCAAACTCGTTTGTATCTGTACTTTTTCTCCTGTATATTTTCTGTATGTTATCTCCTGTAAAAATACTCCGAAAGCTCACACTCCGAGTTTCGGGTTTTAATAACATATAAATTAATATCTCTATTATACAGAGGTTGTACCATGTTGATGAATAGTCGATTCTTGGGACTACAATTTTAAACTTGCGGTATTGGAGGGATAAAAGCTGATTTGTAAACTAAAGCCCCGTAAAAAATTGAAAACCAACTGTTTTATATTTTGTGTTAATGTCCATAATTAATTCCTTCAATAATTAAAATATCAAAACTTTTTATCGCATCTGGAATCGTTTCATCGATTTCTTCACCGGTCTTATCATCAAATGGTACAATTCGCAAAATTGAATACTCAAAGTATTTGGTTGTTATTTTTTGGATTATTATATCCCCTATACCCGTGCTCATTATATTAATGTAGGGTTCATTCCTAAAATTAGGAAGCTCTTTACCGCTCGAAGTTTTTAAATCCTTATAATATAATCTCTTTGTTTCATCCTTTTTACCCTTAACATATGGCTCCACATTGATACCTTTAACAAAATACGTTTTCGAACTCAATCGATAATCATTTTGAAGTTTTAATAATGCTGTCTTGATTTCATTTGCATCCTTTGTTAAATTATTCAATGAATCAATAATGATAGATTGTTGCTTTTCTAAATCTGCTATAATTCTTTGATATCTTGCCACGGTAGAATCTGAATGTTAAAGATTTTTATCATAATGCTGAAGATTCGACTTATAGTGTTTAATATCATCATTGATTTCATTTTTTATTGATTCGATGGAATTGTAACCAACAAAACCTCCGATTAAGATTATTATAGATGAAACTACAATAAGCAGTTGAATCCGATTATTAAGTTCATAGTATCTCTCATCGCTTATCTTGAGCTCCTTATCTGAGCGCTTATAATTAACTATCTTATTAAGGGTCCTTTGGTTTAAAAAAATCATGTAGATGATTAAACCAAGAATTGCAATTATTAATATGATAAGAATTGTTTCCATTTTCCTTTTTATTTTATAACCACTAACTAGTCTATATGTACCTTTTCCCTTCTTATTATTGGCATACCAATACGGTATTTTGAATAAATATCTTAAATAACCACTTGTTAAATGTAATAAATAACCCAATAGCTGTCAAGTCTTACGATTAACTTTATATTGCGTTAATATTTTCCAAATTTTTAAATTGTAATTTTGATATCCTCACATTATTCCCGAAATTGAAAAAAAATTGCGTCACCCCTAAAAATTCGTATAGCATGAAAAAAATTATTTCCCTGCTGGTAATAAGCCTTTTTATTGGTTTGTTATCGGAAATTCTGGCCCAGACCATGGTAAAGGGTTTTGTATTCGAAGACCTGAATAAAAACAACACCCGTGAAAAAAATGAAAAGGGCGTTCCGAATGTGGCCGTATCCAACGGTATGGAGGTTACCCTTACCGGCGCCAAAGGAGCATATGAATTGCCCGTTGGTAATGATAATATCATTTTTGTAATAAAACCCTCGGATTATGCGGTGCCGGTAAACGAGTATAATCAGCCGCAGTTTTTTTACATCTATAAACCCAAGGGTTCCCCGGAATTAAAATATGCAGGAACTCCCCCTACCGGCAAACTGCCCAAATCGGTAGATTTTCCGCTGATCCCCATAACGCCAAAAGAAAATTTTAAAATGCTGCTTTTTGGCGATCCCCAGCCTTACACCGAAGAGGAAGTGGATTTTTTTTCGCGGGGCATTGTTTCGGAACTGGTCGGTGTACAGGATGTGGATTTTGGTCTCAGCATAGGCGACCTGGTAGGCGATAATCTGGACCTGCATCCCTTATACATTAAGGCTGTTCAACCTGTCGGCATTCCCTGGTATAACGTAATGGGCAACCACGACAGGAATTATGATGTGGATGCAGACAGTCTTTCGGACGAAACCTTCGAGAAAAATTTCGGTCCGGCCACTTACTCGTTCAATCATGGAATGGTGCATTTTATAATCCTCGACAATATCCTGTATCCCGATCCGCGAGGCAGAAAGGGATATTGGGGCGGGTTCCGCAAAGACCAGCTTGAATTTATTAAAAACGATCTGAGTTTTGTACCCAAAGACCGTTTGGTCGTACTGGCTTTTCATATCCCCATCAGCGAGCTTGATGTTGATGGCGAAGATCCGTTCCGGGATGATGACCGTACCAAACTGTTTGAACTGCTGAAAGATTTTCCGCACACGCTCTCCATTTCGGCCCATACCCACACCCAGCGCCAGGATTTTTTTGACAGCGAAAACGGCTGGCCGCAGCAGGGAAGGCACCATCATTTTAATGTTGGGACCACTTCGGGCAGTTGGTACACCGGAAGGCTCAACGCGGAAGGTGTTCCTGTTTCCACCATGCGCGATGGTACGCTCAAGGGTTATGCTTTTTTGAGTTTTAATAAAAATCAATATCTGATCGATTATAAAGTAGCCGGTAAACCTGCAGATTACCAGTTTGAGATATACGCCCCAAAGGTTGTGGAACAAAACAAATCCACCTCGGCAGGTATTGCAGCCAATTTTTTTATGGGCAGTGAATACGACACCTTGTATTGCCGGATAGACAGCAGTGACTGGCGTCGTATGTATAGAGTGAATACTTTTGATCCGTCCTATTTCCGTACAGTTTTGGAATGGGACTCAGCCGAAGAACTGCTGGATGGCAGCCGGCCGTCGAATCCTGTGGAGTGTACACACATCTGGTTTACGTATATCCCCACAAACCTGGAATTGGGAAAACACATTATTGAGGTAAAAGCCCGGGATATGTATGGCCGTACTTTTACCCGGAAAAGTTCTTACAGGATAGCGGTCAGGCCATAAAATGAAATGTTAGAAAGCTATAGAAAATAAAAAGCAGATCACTTTTTTTAGTAGCTTTGAAAAAAGGATTTAAATACTTTTAACTTTATCCAGCCGTCATGAAATTATTTACGAAAAATTTATCCGGTATATTCCTGATTACCCTGTTTTTAATTGGCTTTGGAACAACCTCCTTCAGCCAGGAACACAGAAGTGTTAAGCTTGGTGAGATTCGCGAAGTACATTCCGATATTACCGGTGTGGATTACGAACTGATCATCAATTATCCCTACTCCTATTCCAAAGACACATTAAAAAAATATCCGGTAGTATATTTTTGCGATGGCTACTATGATTTTCCTCTAATGACCGCTATTTACGGAAGTCAGATTTATGACCAGACCATTGCGGAATGTTTTCTGGTGGGCTTTTCATATAAAGGCGATATTTCCGATTACGGCCCGCTGCGTATGTTTGATTATGTTCCTACAAAAGATAAATTTTATAAAGTAGGAGGCGGCGCTCCGGATTTTCTAAAGGTAGTGGAACAGGATTTTATTCCTTACATGGAAAACAATTTCCGGATCGACACGAACTGGCGGGCGCTGGGGGGCAGTTCTGCCGGAGGATTATTTACTTTATATGCCCTGTTTACGCGGCCAAATTTATTTGATGCCTACATGGCCATTAGTCCGGCTACACTTTGGGACAATAACTGGTTGTTTAAATATGAAGAGGAATTTTCGAAAACCCATTCCGACCTGCCGGTTTCATTATATATGACTGGTGGCGAGAAGGAAAATTCCATGTTTGTTTCCAGTATTAAAAAGTTTGATGAGGTATTAAAAAACAGGAATTATACCAATTTCAGATACCAATTCAGGATCCTGGATAATTCCTATCATTCCGGTTCAAAACCCGAAGGGTATAACCGGGGGATGTTGTTTATTTTTGAGCCGTTGCTGAAAAAATAAATCTATTGCTCACTATAAAAACACGTCATCACGAGGAATTACTGAAGAGAAAGTGTGCAGGAAAGTAATTCCGTGGTGATCTCAAAATACTGGGATATAATCCAATCGAAGCCATAACATTCGATAGATG
>JAFGSZ010000109.1 GCA_016934395.1 Bacteroidales bacterium | reverse complement strand
TTTTGTTACACATTAACAACCGGCAAAGCTTTTTATATAATACCTTTGGAGACTTGGGTGAGAGAGGGATTGGAATTGAATACTAAAAACAAACTATTAATAACAACTGAACTGACATTTAATTTTAAGAATATTATATTTGAAAATTATCAAAATAAAATATTAAATAGATTTGCTTTATAAAAAAAAATATTACTGGATTTTTTAAGAATAAAAAGAATAAACACCCCAATTAGATAAAATTAAATCAAATTTAAATAAGCACTATGAGAAAAAAAATTAAAAAAATGTATGAAGTTGTTTCCTTACATTTTTCAAATAATAACTATTTTAACTAAATTAAATCTATTATGAGTAAACTATTATTAACTTTTGCTATATTTATTATAGCATTTTCTGTGTCCTTTGCACAGGATGTGGAAATCCGGGGAACAGTAAGTTCTTCGGAAAACAACGAGCCACTTATTGGTGCTACCGTTGTTGTAAAAGGCACAACAAAAGGAACTGTTACTGATCTGAACGGCGAATTTAAAATCAATGTTCCTACAGGTTCAGTTCTTGTATTCTCATATGTTGGTTTTAAAACCAATGAAATTACTATAAGCAGTCAGACCGAATTAAACATTGATTTAAAGCCTGAGGCTGAGGCATTAGATGAAATTGTTGTAATTGGTTACGGTCAGATCAAAAAGGCAGACCTCTCATCATCCATAGCTACCATGGATTCCAAAGAAGTATTAAAAGCTCCGGGAGGTGTTCTACAAGGAATGAACGGAAAGGTTGCCGGTGTTCAGATTGCGGATGAGAATGGAGATGCCAAGATACGTATACGGGGGGAAGGTTCTATCAACAACACCGATCCTTTAATTATAGTGGACGGTTTGATTGGTACCAACCTGCCAAATGAGAATGACCTTGAATCCATTCAAATTCTTAAAGACGCTGCTTCCTGCGCAATTTACGGTGCACGTGGTGCTAATGGCGTTATTATTGCTACCACTAAAAAAGGTAAAAAGGGGGGAATAAAAATAGATTACAACGGGTTCACCGGCAGTGAAGAAATCGATCACACCATTGAAGTCCTGCCTGCAAAAGACCTTGCACTGTTGATTAACGAAGCCAGGTACAACGATAACAAGACTAATCCCAGATATTCGGATTTTTATGCCGATCCGAATTCATTAGGTACCGGAACTACCAATATGCAGGATATTATACTTCAAACAGCACATTATCAGAATCATAATCTTTCTGTCAGCGGCGGCAGTGAAAATCTTATTTTCAGGTTATCCGGCAACTATAATACAAATAACACGGTGAATATAAATAGCGGACGCTGGGAAAAATATTCGTTATTGACCAATTCAACATTTACAAAAGGCCGTTTAAAAATTGGTGAAACAATTAAGTTTGGAAAAGATAAATGGAAAGGCCAAAACAGGGATAACCAGGCTATTAATAACCTGGTTCTTGCATTGATGTGGCCGTCAACAATTATTCCTTATGATACAACAGGAACAGAAGAAACGGGTTTTTCTGTCCCTACTTTTAACTCCGATTCCGATAATCCATTGGTAATAGCGTATAATAATCCTTATGTAACTGAAACCAATTATTTTTTAGAGGGTACTATCTGGGCCGAAATTGAGCTGTTAAAAGGTTTGACCTATAAATTTAATGCGGGTTTTAAAAATGCCAACAAGGGCGTGCAAAAAAACCAGGTAGGATTTTTTGCTAACAAAGAAGAAACCCTGGGTAACTTTTCGGAAAATTATTCAAATGACAATACACTAATTCTTGAGCATACGCTGAATTACAACCAGACTTTCGGCAAGCATCTTATTGCCGGGGTTATTGGTTATACTACAGAGGAAAACTATCATAAAGATTTTACCGTAAGTGCGCCGGAAGGATTAAAATATCAAAGTATACAGGTAGTGCACTTAGGCAAAATAGAAAATCTATATTCAGCAAACGAAGGTATTTATGAAGATGCAATGATGTCTTATCTTGGGCGTGTTAACTATATTTATAACGACAGATGGATTTTAACAGCCAATGTCAGAAGTGATGCATCGGCCAAATTCGGACCAGCCTTCCGATGGGGCACATTTCCTTCTTTTTCTGCTGCATGGAAAATAAGCGAGCAAGATTTTCTCAGGAATAGTGCCCCTTTTATAAGTACGTTAAAAATACGCGGAGGCTATGGCACTATTGGCAACTCAAATATTGACAGGTATCAGTATGATGCGGCAGTCAATATTGGTCCTAATATTGTACAACAGTGGATTCTCCAGTATCATTTCGGACAATATGGCGACTCTACTATGTACTTAGGGGCATTGCCTCTTAAGCCGGCAAATAAAGCAGTTAAGTGGGAGAAGAGCTATCAAACCGATATAGGTATTGATTTAGGGCTTTTTGAAGAAAAAATATCATTAATTATAGATTATTACGACAACACTACCAAAGATATGTTAGTAGAGGTGCCTCTTTCTTATACCAATGGCTTTTTTGATGCGGCTCCATTTTTAAATGCCGGCAGCATTAAAAATAAAGGATGGGAATTTACCCTGGCCATTCAGAATACATCAGGTAATTTCAATTATAAGGTTTCTTCTACATTGAGCACTGTGAAAAATGAAGTTATATCACTGGGTGGCGGAAAAGATATTTATGCCGGTAAAATTACAGACTTTGTTACTGTTACACGGGAAGGAAATTCAATCGGCGAATTTTACGGGTATAAAACCAATGGTTTATACAAAACACAGGAAGAGATTGATGCCCAACCCTATCCCGGAACTGCTAAAATTGGAGATATAAGGTTTGTTGATATTGATGGCAACGATACAATAAATGAAAATGATAAAGTCCCGCTGGGACCTTCAATTCCAAAATTTAGCGGTGGTTTTACCGTTAATTTAGGCTATAAAACACCTATTGGCGAATTCGATTTAGCCACAAACTGGATATTCGTTTATGGCAATAAATTATGGAACAATGCCAAGACAACAGTGTTAGGCATGAAGACAAATTACGGAGAATCTCTTAAGGCAAATGACAGGTTCAGGGAAACTGACTTATACTGGTACTATGATGCTGCTACAAAGGTTGGCAAAATGTACGATCCGGCAACTGATGCTGACGCCATTGCTGCTATCCCCGACTTTTACCAAACTGCTATTTATCTTCCTAAAAATACCGATACGGATTTACCGAGGGCAAGTTTGATTGACCAAAACAAAAATATTGTCAGACCTTCGGATTATTTCCTCGAAGACGGTTCTTTCCTGCGTTTGCAGTACCTTACATTGGGATATTCTTTACCTAAGAATCTACTCCATAAAATTAAAGTTGATAATGTAAGAGTGTATGTTGGAGGAAAAAACCTGCTTACCTTTACAAAATATTCCGGGTATAACCCTGATTTCAATTCTTCTGCCACATCGGGAAGGAATCAGCAGTTGGAACGTGGTATAAATTATCATTACCCATGGAACAGAACATTTATTACCACCAGGGAATATTATGTTGGAATTCAAGTTGCATTTTAAACATTACTTCAATTAAAAATTTTAGAACATGAAAAAAAATAAGTTTTTATATATCATATTATTTGGGTTAATAATTGCTTTCAGCAGTTGTGAACCTAATATGGATCTGTCTGACCCGGTAACTGTGTCTGTGGGAAATTATTACAAGAACACGGATGAATTTCAAATGGGATTAAATGCGGCCTATCAACCGCTGGTTTCTATAGAAGGCATGTATGGCCGGTGGACCTATTATCATTTTTTAGGGCTTGGTGACGATTTTACTCCTACTGTCAACTGTCAGCACCCAACCATTGTTTCTGCAGTTTATGTAGCATATTACGATCCCTCAGCTTTTGGAATTGGCGAAGTATGGACATGGCAAACCCTTTACCAGGGAATATATGCATGTAATATTATTATTGAAAATTTAGAGCCTTTCAATGATACCGAAGCAGTATCTGCCGAAGATAAAAGTTCAATACTGGGCCAGGCCCATTTCCTTCGCGGTTTGTATTATTTACACCTGGCAACTCTTTATGGCGAAACAGTGCCTTTGGTCACCAGGGTGGCCCAGACAAAAGAAGAACAATTTCCTCCAAATACCGAAAAAGGGAAAAGTATTGTTTACAATTTTATTGTAAAGGAATTCCAGCTTGCCAGTTCCATGCTTAAAACCCGGAGTGAGACATTCTTCGATTCGGAGGGTAAGGCAATTAATTTCAATTACGGCAGGGCTGTCAAAGGTTCTGCACAGGGTTACCTGGCCAGGACTTACCTGTACCGTCCGCTCATTGATATAAAGCAAGAAGCAGAATTCGACAAAGCCGCTGTAATGCTCGATAGTGTGATTAATAGTGGAGAATATCAACTTATGCCCAACTTCAGGGATAATTTTACTGATGAAAATGAGAACAACGCCGAATCGCTGTTTGAAACGCAATTTATTGTTACCCCGAATCCTGCCAGTGGTAATAACAGAAATTACTCATGGCGTATGCGGGAGTGCGGATATCCGAGAGGCGCTGGTGCGACTGCCCCGACATCAAGTATTTGGTGGAATATGGCGCCAAATCCCATTGCTTATAATGAATTTGAACAAGGCGACCCGAGAAGGTATATGACGCTGTGGTGCCCGGATGGAGCTCAATTTTATACCTCTAATTTCAGTGATACCATTGAGTTTGAAGATAACATTTCCGGGATCACTGATGAAGATTTATACGGTTGCAGAAAATATTGTTATGACTATCTACCTGATAACCAAGATGTAGGAATTAACGACCGGTTGTTGAGATATTCCGATATATTGCTGATGAGGGCCGAATGTGCCTATGAATTGGATGATAATCCATCTGCTATACAATATATAGATATGGTCAGGAACAGGGCAAATAATATTGTCCCGACAGAACAACCACATTTATGGTACAGCAAATCAAAAGGCACTATTCCGGGTGTTGAAGAGCTAATGGCCAAAGATACTTTGATTAATGGCAGAAAAATTGCAGATTTGAAGGATGCTATTGTGCATGAAAGGTTTGTTGAGTTCTGCGGTGAATACCTGAGGTATCTCGATCTTCGCAGATGGGCCGCTGTTGATCCTGCTTATAATGATTATTTGTACAATAAATACCAGGGTACCCGAACCTATGATAATAGTTTTGATCCCAATAAGCAGGGAGCGCTTCCGATTCCATCCATTGAACTGGATGTAAATCCCAATGTGCATGGAAACGATTGGAATTAATTCTTTTTTGTGCAAAAGGTTTGATCGGATAAATAACTGAGAATATATAAAAGCCGTCTCAATGATTCAGGGACGGCTTTTTTATATGTCGGGAATGGTTTTTTGGCTTATGGAGTGCAAGTCCCTGTGCACGCCGGGTTGGAAGGAAGTGTTAACGAATGGCAAGAGTATTGCGGCCAAGTGCGAATCTGAAAGAAGTCATCAGCAAATAGCCGTGTGCGAGAGCATGCATGGTGGTGTGGATTTGAGACATCTTCTTGTTTTTACAGAAAATATACCTATAAACAGGTATATTTTTTCTGGATATTCAATTTGTTTATCTGGATTTTACAATTAGAACTTTTATATATTTACATTGAATTTTATCTGTGAAAATATGGAAATTTTTAGAACTACTTGACTTATAAAAGGCATGAAAGTTCTCATTTGTGGAATTTTGCTTAGTATAAACCTGTAATCTGTACAATTATTATGGACAAACAAAAAAGTAAAAACCTGGTAAAACTTACAAAATCAAAAAAGCTTCTATTTAATTTAATTTTAATAAGCATACCGATTTTTATTTTTGTCTTTTTTGAACTGGTTTTACGGGTTATAAATTATGGAGATAATTTAAATTTATTTACAGAATTTCTTGGGGAAGAATATAAAGAATATAAAATTGTCAACCCGGTAATTGGTAAAAAATATTTCAAAAAACTACCTAATACTGCACCACGCCACGATATGTTCCTGGAAGAAAAACCAAGCAACGGATTTAGGATATTTGTAATGGGTAGCTCAACGGTTTATGGTTTTCCTTATGAAGAAAATTTATTGTTCTCAAGAATCTTACAGGAAAGGTTACAAGATTGTTATCCGGATAAATATATAGAAGTTATCAACACGGCCATTACTGCAATTAATAGTTATACCTTGTTAGATTTTATTGATGAAATTCTGGATGAAGAACCAGATGCTATATTGTTATATGCTGGGCATAATGAATTTTACGGTGCTTTTGGCATTGGTTCCATTGAAAAAACGATCAAATCAAGAGCTTTAACTTTCTTTCATTTGGATCTTTTATCCTTTAAATTCTATCAATTATTAAGAAATACAATTAATAAAATTAACGGGATTATTGTTGGCAATAAGCCTGAAGAATTTGTAAAGGGGACTTTAATGAAAGTAATTGTTGATAATAAAGAAATACCCTATAAAAGTGAAATCTATAATGAAGGAATTGAAATTTTTAAAAAGAACATTGATGATTTATTAAATAAAGCAAAAAAGAAGAATGTAAAATTTTTTATAAGCGAACTAATTAGCAATGTAAGGGACTTAAAACCATTTTGTTCGGTTGCAACTTCACAATATCCTTCAGCCAGCGAGGTTTTTTATACCGGTAAAAAAAATGAACAGGAAGGGCTGTTTGAAACGGCAAAAGAAAACTATTACCTTGCAAAAGATTTGGATTGTGTAAGGTTCAGGGCATCAGAAGAAATAAATGTAATTATCCGTAAATTAGCTGCAAAATATGATGCCAGATTGGTACCGATGATCAGTTATTTTGAAAAAGCATCTCCAAACATGCTGATTGGAAACAATCTATTGACTGAGCATGTGCATCCCAATATGGATGGGTACTTTATAATGGCTGATGCTTTTTTTAATGAACTGGTTAAATCAAAATTAATTGGTGAAAAGTTAAATCCTGTATATTATAAAAATTCCGCTTATTATAAAAGAAACTGGGGATATACGGAGTTAGACAGCCTGGTAGGAGTACATATGGTAAATAGTTTGCGCAGTTACTGGCCTTTTCGTCCTCTGGATGAGTCATCTGATAAAACTTATCTTGATACATATAAACCCACATCTTATATTGATTCTCTTGCATTTGAAGTATTCAAAACGACTATAAAAATTAACGAGGCCCACCTTACCTTGGCCCATTTATTTAAAAGCAAGGGAGATTTTTATAATGCTTTTAGGGAATATCATGCAGCAATTAAATATTATCCTTACCGGGTAAAAGATTATCTTGAGGCTGCCACCTGTCTTATGCATAATAATGATTTAACACTGGCTTTAAAGTTCATTAATAAATCGTTAGAATTACATGAGACTTTTTTTGCATATTTTTATAAAAGTGAAATACTTTTTATAAAAGGGAATTATGCTGAAGCAGGAGAAGCATTGAACAAGGCTTCTGAACTTGATAATAGTCTAAATGCCAAAGAAAAAGTTCTGAAAAAATTGCATAAAGTATATTTTTATAGCGGAAATGATATAAAATCACAAGAAATACTCGAAGAGCTGAGAAAAATACATCCTGGTTATCAACCTATTTTTCCTCAAAAAAAGAATTATGCCTATTATGTCCCGGTGCAGGTTAAAGGCCAAATTGACAGGGCTCTGGACTTTTACAAAGTCAAAAATTTTGATGCCGCCCTGGATGAATTCTTAAAATCGCTTGAAGTAAAAGAAACTTTTATTGCAAACCGGTGTATCGGGGATATATTATTTACAAGTGATGACAGCAGTTCAATTGTTTATTACCAGAAAGCTTATCCCGGTTATAAAAATAATGCTGACTTTCTGCTTAATCTGGGCATACTTTACCTGCAAAACAGGCTAACTGATAAAGCACAAGCTGTTTTAGAAGAAATCAAGAGACTTGATCCTAATTATAAAAACATACCACTACTTGAAAAAAATATCCAGGCTCAAAGTTTATTAAAATAAGTAATAGTCAATATTGTTAGTAATACTTGATAATTATTTATTTGTCCAATTGTCTGTTCTGAATGGCGATGCTGGCAAACCTTCCTTATTATATAAATTTGCGCCTTCGGGATTATCTGCCCAGGCATATCTAACAGCTACAGGTTTTTTGACTTTTTCACTCCATACAATTACCTTATTATCTGCTATTTTTGCTTTAGCCCAAATAAATTTACCATCTTCTCCTGCTATGGCAAAATGTTTTAACACAGCGCCATCTTTTATCGTAAGACCGCTGCCAATATTTGAAAATGATAGCTCAATGCTATCCCATTTGATAATCATAGACTGGTAGAGCGGGCCTGACGAAACAATATTTTTCTCGCCATAAGCAATTTTATAAGCTGCAAGCGCTAATCGCTTTGCTACATCTTTTTTGTTTAACGGGTGAATGTCGTTCCATTCTCCCAAGTCTATTGCTACAGCCATTGCTGTATTAGGCAAAGAAAGAGCTTCAAGTTGAGCTTCGCGGGTAAGCGCCCAGTTGCTTTCTGTTGGGTAATCATAACTCTTCATGAAATTGTGAAGCTGAACATATAAGAATGGGAAATCACCTTGTTGCCACTTTTCTCGCCAGTTATTTATCATTGCCGGAAATAATGTTTTATATTCGAAAGGCCTTCCTGTATTTGATTCCCCTTGATACCATATAACTCCTTTTATAGAATAATCTGTCAAAGGTGCTATCATTCCATTATACAGTCCGGTTGGTTTGAATCTTACAAATGTTTGGCCTTGCATTGGTTTCATTTTAGTTCCCAAATGGTAATGCCATTCTCCTTTTAGATCTATTTTTTCCCCTTCAATGATAAGTTCATAAGGTTTATCTGGGACAAAGCCACCTCGGCCTGCATTACTAATAAGCCTTACTACTATTGTATTTTTCCCTTTCTTTAGTATATTTTCCGGAATTTTGTATCTTCTTGGAGGATATTGATAGCTAACAGAACCCACACAGATTCCATTGACAAATACGGAATCAGCATCAACAATACGCCCAAGATTCAGTTTTGCAGGCTTACCTGCTAAATTACCGGGAATATTTATATCTTTTCTATACCAGACTACTCCATTAACCTCGCCTAAATCTCCATCGGCCCAATAGCCCGGTACTTTCATGACTGACCAATCAGAAATATCAACTTCCGGATTATACCAGGGCATTTCAGGATTCTTATAACCTTCATCCTTTGAATTCATTTGTGCATACCATTCTCCAATTCGTTTTCTGTCAGATTTTTCAATTTGATTGATAAGAGCTGTGTCTTTAAATTTTTGTGCTTCCTGATAATGTTCCGGGAATTGTTTAATTGCATCTTCACTCATCCATGCTTCCACAGGCGATCCTCCTAAACTTGAACGTATTATTCCAATTGGAACCTGATATTTATTATATAATTCATTTGCAAAGAAATAAGCAATTGCAGAAACGCTTAAAATATTTTCCTGGCCAATGCTTTCCCATGTCCCGTAAGGAAGATCCGTTTGAGGTTCATTAAAATTATATACTGCAGGAACTACAAAATATCGAATATTTGTATTTCCGGCATTTCTTATTTCTTCTTCATAAAGCGGGCTAACCCTATCCATATTGATATCCATCTGGGATTGGCCTGAACAAACCCAAACATCGCCTATTAAAATATCTTTTATAGTAAGTGTATTGCTCGCTATAATTTTCATATCATACGGGCCACCTGTCTTCAAGCCAGATAATATAATACTCCATTCGCCATTATCATTTGCTAAAGTTTTATAAGATGAATCTAAAAAGTTAATTTCAATACTTTCATTCTTTCCTGCCCATCCCCAGACTTTCACTTTAACATCTCGTTGCAAGACCATACCATTACTGATTAAACGTGGAAGCCTGACCTGGCTATAGGTTTGAACTGACAGAAAAATAAATAAAATCCATGTGAAGTTGTTTTGTATTATTTTCATTTATTCTTATTTATAAGTTTTTTACAATATAGAAAATTATTTGTACAAGTCTTATTCAATTATT
>JAFGSZ010000108.1 GCA_016934395.1 Bacteroidales bacterium | reverse complement strand
GGAAAAATTAACTTTTGTTGATAATTAATGTCAATTGTTGATTTGATGTTTATAAAAGGTTATAACAGATATAATCATTAGACGACTAAAATGAAAAAAGGCTACTCTAAGGAGTGGCCTTTTTTCATTTTAATTTGCGGTGTCAGGAGATGAGAATCAGGTTGGAACCGACGACTAACGGGAGGAGCTCATGACCCCGATAAAAATCGGGGGAGTAATCTCCCCGCCATGCCTCACTAAAGCTTCGACAGGAAGGTCAAACGATGGCACACCATCCATATATTAGGACTTTTTTATTAGTCCAAAACTTTCCAGTTTTCTGAAAACCGGTATATTAATCAGTTAACTTTTTAACTATTTATAACCCTGACGTAGATTAATTGAGTTCAGCAAGAGGATTAATTTAGTGTTTAAAAAACCCGTCATAATTCGATTATGGCGGGTTTTTATCAGCTGATCTTTAAATAATATAATTAGCGATTTATATCGAAAACCCTTCGTATATACCGGATATTTCTGAAGGGATCAGGGTACCGTCAAAGGTCAGGTTTCCTGATCTTAACCCTGTTAAGCGTGCGGTGGCATGTCCGGACGGATCGATAAAAAAATGAAGGTCATAAATACCGATTGGTGTCATTACACTCATCGACAGGTTATAGGAATTTTTCTTTTCATTTTTCTTTAAATCCCATCTTGTTATCCTGCCTTTTGCAGTAACACCTCCAACACCGTTATACCCAAGCCCGTTATTTGAACCGACCTGGATAACAGCCATTGCAGAATCAACTTTTACAAAGTTAATATTCGAATTTACCGGGAAACGATACCCGTATCTGTTTTGCAAATAATCGGTTTCCAGAACAAAGTTTTTATTTTCGAGCATCGCCTGCGTTAACCGGGATTGTTCTTCCAGATCTGTCCTGCGTTTTTCCTGCCGGGCAGCTTTTTTGTCATCTGTTTTTTCCTGAGCATATATTCCGCCCATAAAAAAAACTGCTGTTAAAACCAAAACTAACTTTTTCATGGTATACTCCTTTCTTTTTCTTTAACAGAACAATATTTATACCACCACATAAATTTTGATTGTTTTTTATGATAAATTAACAGTATTCCAAAAGGCTATTTTATACAATAAAATATCCTATAATGAAACAGGAATTTTTTGATCCGTCCTGATTTTGTTTATTCCGTATGCACGCGAAGCCGGAAGTGCAAAATGCCGATGAATTCAGGACCGGAGGGAATAACATAGTCTAAGTAAAGTGCTGATAAGTTCACCACTAAAGGAAATAATCTACCAGTTCAATCTTTTATTTAATTTGATTGCGTGCTTTGGGTTTATTAGCTATAGAAACCTTTATCTTAATCCTTCACCAACCGATTTCTTTTAACAAATTATCAACTAAGGTCAATTATATACATATTTTTTTTACTTTTAAGATACTTTTCACGATAGGAGCAAACTACTGATACCCGAATTATTATTTGTTTAGCTATTTTTCAATGTTTCATTTTTAAATCAAACAAAATGGCAGATGTAATTATCTTTTTAAGTACAAAACAAATTGCAGGAAAACCGAATCTTTACCTAAGAGACTCACATGGCAATAATGGTGTGGGAAGTATTGTTACCAAAGTTAAAGGCGGTGATAGTGTATTTTGGATTATTGATAACGATATGGCCGTTGATAAATTTGAAATTATCACCACTGCTGATGATGATTGTATATACAGCGCCAAACCTTTTCAAATTTCACCATCACAATGGAGCGCGGTAATTCAGGGCGACCTGACTACCGGGATAGATACTTATGATGTAAGATATACAAAAGATCAGAAGTCAAAGATAAATGATCCCAAGCTTATAGTTGTGCCACCCGAAGAAGATTAAGTGCATGTATACCTTTAGGAAACTGTTTCTGTTACTGTTTGGTTTTATTATACTACTTCCTGTAAATTCCCAGATGGATAACCGGGTGGCGGACAGCCTGATTACATTATATCAGAATGCACCGGATCTGAAAGATAAGGAACTCTATAATCTGACAAAAAAAATTTCTTATTATGCGACCAATGCAAAAATCCGGCTTGACTTTTCACAAAAAACGTATGATCTGGCTGAAAAGCTGGATAACAACGAATACAGGGGCACATCATTATTATTGTTAGGACAGGCCTATGCTGCCATAGGTGATTATTCAAAAGCCCTGGAATCTTTATTAAACAGCGCTAAATATTACCAGCTTGAAGGGATGGAAGACAGGACCGGACTGGCATATTCTGCCATAGGCAACCTTTATGCCGATCAGAAGAATTATTCCACGGCTTCGGAATACTATAAAAAAACTATAAAAATTCAGCGGAAAAATGAAGATACGTTGCAGTATGCAACCACGCTCTGTAACCTGGGGGATATGTACAGGCAGATGACTGAGTTTGATTCGGCGCTGTTTTATTTTAATGAATCCCTTGGTCAGTGCCGGCTTATCGATTATCAAACGGGCATAGCCTATAATCTGGGCAATATTGCTCTTGTGATGGGCGCCCGGGGAAAACATACCGAGGCGGTTGAATATATGGATAAAGCGTCACGGATTCTTGAACAGCATAATGACAGGTATCCCATAATATTTTTTATCCTATATCTTTCCGATATTTTTCATGAACAGGGGGATATTGATAATGCAATTTTATATGCACAAAAAGGACTAAACATTGCTGAAGAAGAAAAGCTTCAATTACAGATTCGTGACGCTAATGAAAAACTTGCCCTGTATTATGCTTCGAATAATGAACCTGCTGAAGCCTATAAGTATCTAAGCAAATATGTTGCCCTTCAGGATAGTATCAATAATGAATCTACAATTCGCGAAATGGCTGATCTCAGAACAGAATTTGAAGTGGCCCAGAAACAGGCGGAAGTGGATTATTTGCAACGCATACAAAAATTTCAGAAAATAAAAGTAATTGCATTAATCGTTATCATTCTTTTAATAAGCATTCTTGCCTATGTATTGTATATAAATTTCAGACAGAAAGCAAAACATACGGAAATTCTGACAAAACAAAATACAAAACTCAGACTTCAGCATAAGGAGCTGTTGGAATTAAATTATACCAAGGACCGGTTATTCTCCGTTATTTCACACGATTTACGGGGCCCAATGGGAACAATCACCGGATTGGCGGAATTGTTTAAACAAAATATTGACAATAAGACAGAACTCATTAAAATTGCCGATTATTTAAAGAATTCATCGGAAAAATTATTGGAAATGCTGGACAGCCTGCTTATCTGGGCAATGAATCAGCAGGGAAGATTACCCTGCATACCGGAAAAAATTAATCTGAAAGAAATGGTCAACAAATTATTGGATTTTTTTAATCCAATGGCACAATCAAAGCAAATTACCCTGGAAGCAAATATTAAAGACCATATCGTATTATGGGCAGATAATAATTCTTTTACTACAATTCTTCGTAACCTGATCAACAACAGTCTTAAATTTACCAAACCCGGCGGAGTTGTTACGATTGAAGCAAAAGCTGATGAAAATACGGGTATAATTAAAGTTATGGATACCGGTATCGGGATATCTGATGAAAAATTAAAAGACCTGTTTCTTTTTATTGACAATAAAAGTACCCGGGGAACCCAATCAGAAAAGGGTCTTGGTCTCGGATTAAGCTTAGCCTATGAATTTGCAAATATTAACAAGGGAAGTATTTCCGTGGAAAGTAAGGTGGGAAAGGGAACTACTTTTACAGTCAAAATCCCGCTTTATAAATCTTAATACTTGCTGTTTTTTAAAGAAAACCCTGTCGGGGTAATTTTAAGTGGCAGGCCTTCTCCGCCAAAGTCAAGCAGTTGCGAAGCGGACTAAGGATTATACGTTTAAGTATTTTATGTTATTAAAAATCAACTCTGTTCAGGCCATCGTCCCATCTTCTGGCGTTCCACCATCCAGCCGGGATATTCGGGTGTAAGCTGACTGATAACATCCAGTTCTGACATTTCACTTTCGGAAAGTTTTAATTCAGTAGCCGCGATATTATCCAGCAATTGTTCTTTACGTTTTGCACCGATAATAATGCTGGTTACACCCGGTTTTTGAAGCATCCAGGCCAGGGCAATCCTGGCGGCTGATACCTTATGTGATTTTCCAATCTTTATAAGTACATCAATAATATCGTAAGCTTTTTCTTTATTTACCGGCGGGAAATCAAATTCATCCCTCCGGCTGTCACCGGCTTTTGAGATTTCCCTGGTGAATTTGCCCGAAAGGAATCCCCCGGCCAGCGGGCTCCAGGGCATTATGGAAATGTTTTCTTCAAGCGCCATAGGTACAATTTCCCGCTCAATATCGCGGCTGGCAATACTGTAATAATTTTGTGAGGCAACAAACCGGGACCATCCCATACGATCAGCTATTCCGTTGGCTTTAACTACTTTCCATGCGGGATGATTGCTTACGCCGAGATACCTTACTTTACCTGCCCGCACAACATCTTCGAGGCCACGCATAGTTTCTTCAAGCGGGGTTACCGGATCCACACCATGGATGTACAGCAGATCAATATGTTCAGTATCCAGTCGTCTGAGGCTGTCGTTTACCGAATCGGCAATATGCAAACGCGAGAGTCCCACCTGGTTGGCTCCCGGCCCCATTCTTAAACGAACCTTACTTGCCAGAACGACATGTTGCCGGTTGATCCCCAGATCTTTTAAACCTTTGCCCAGCATTTGTTCGGATAAGCCTTCGGAATAAGCATTTGCGGTATCAATAAAATTTATTCCTTTATCCACTGAAAGTTTTATCAGTTCGTTTACTTCATCTTGGGGCTGCCTGCCAATAACTTCCCAAAAACCTTTTCCGCCAAAGGTCATAGCGCCCAGGCATAATTCAGATACCAGTACTCCTGTATTTCCGAGTGTTTTATATTTCATAATGTTGATTGTTGTATTTTTTATTTACTAAGTTATTAAAAATCAAAAATCAAAAGGGGACAGTTAAATCTGAAATTCAGGATAAACTGAGGTAAAAATAAATGGACTTCATTAAATAAAAAATTATTCCACCAAAGCACATTTTGAAAGCACAACATCCAGCAGATAGCCTGTACATATTCCCTTTACGGTTATTTTTTCACCGGGCGTTAATTGTGTTATGGTCAGCGAGCTTTTATCGAAACTGCAGATTACTCCCGACAAACTTTCAGGATCTTTCAGCGTTACGGATATTACCGTTTTCTCATCACTGATATTGTCTATAATTCCCTTGACCTGTATTACTTTATCGAGGTACATAACATTAGCTTTTTGTTCGTCGATTTCGAATTCGCCGGCTAAAGCCGATGCTTCCATAGTAAAATCTGCCTTTTCTTTTTCAACACTTTTGGATGCCGGCCTGAATGCCCATTTTACGGAAAAGAAAAGTATAGCAAGTATCAGAACAACACCAAGAACCAGGAATTGTAATTTTTTATTCATAATAAAATTTAATTCTTGTTATAACTTACATCAATTGTAACCTCAACTTCTTTGGCAATTTTTTCTTTCACCACATCGGGAATGGTAATGTTATAATCTTCAGGTAACACGATCAATACAGCAGTGGCTGTAACCTTATCTTTACTAACAATAATAGTACCCGGGGTATTTATTTTTTTTGTCACGCCATGGATTGTAAGATCTCCTGAAACCTTAGCTGAATAGTTGCCGTCTTTTTCAAAATTTATTTCTGAAAGATTATTTATTTGTCCGGTAAAAGATGCTTTTGGATATTCATCCGATTCCATATAATTTTCATTAAAATGTTCCTGCATTAGTTTTTTCTGAAATTCGAAAGACTTAATTAACAGCGTAAATTGAACGGATCCGGTTTCAGGATCAAGAATACTTACCACCTGGAAATTATTGGCTTCAATATCTTCAACCGGTGTGTGGGAATAAAACCGGATGTGGCCGTTTTTTGAAATGAGTTTCTGAGCGGAAATGTTCATGGCAAAACCCAGAAAAATGAATAAGAATAAGATGTTTTTGTTTTTCATAGTCATAAATTTTTTAGTATAACAATGAAATAATAAAATTGATCATTTATTTAATGCAAAAACACGTGAAATATTAAATCCGAAATGGATGCCTCCGTCAAGCCAGCTGCCTGTAGTTTCGCCAATAAATCCTTTTTCGATCATGGCCAGTGAATTGGTGAAGTGTAACTGAAACACATGTCCCCCGGTTTCAATATCGAATCCAACGGAAAGGGGATTATATGTTTTTAAGCTTCGGTAATCATGCAAAGGGGGCACTACATAATAATATTCAATATTTATTGAAACGCGTTTTGACAGTTTAAACCGGCCACCCACACCGGCTGCCCAAATATCGTTCGGATCGAGTTCGGTGGCTACCAGATTACGGTGTACATATGTTGGGTTAAATTCCAGCGATAAGCGTTCATTAAATTTGCGTGCCACAAGAAGTTGATGAACATAACTAAACCTGTCCGTGTAGGGCAGTTCACCGGGTTTTTCCCATTTTAATGTGTTTAGGGCAGCGCTTGTAAGATAAGAGAGTGATACCGGCATATTTTGTTCACCTTTTGATTGTCTCAGGATAGAAAACTTGACAAATCCGTCGTAGGTTTTTTCGTAACTACTCCGGCCCAGGCCCGCCATAAGCCAATCGGTGATCCCGTATTCGAGGCTAAAACGAACGCTTGACTGGTCGAGTCCCCAGAATTCATATCCCCCGCGGTTTACCTCCCCGAAGCGGTGGGATATTCTGAAATCAAGCTGACTTTTCTGCATTCGCTCTATGGAATGGCCACTAACAATTCTTGTAGACTTAAAAGTGGCAATGGTATATTCTGTAGTATTGCCTGTGACTTCTTCCAGCAGCTGGTCAATATCCTGGGCGGATAAGATAAAGGGAAAAAACAGGATGAATACGATTGAACCTGATTTAAAAAATTTCATAATTATAGGGTATTAATTATTTGGATATCCGGAATCAATCCATGATTTTATCTGGTTTAGGCTGCAATTGTCAAGTTGGCCTCCACCTTTTGGCATAGGACTAAAACCACTTTGGTGAGCAATAGATCCATACAGACTCCCATTTCCGGCACGGGTGGCTACATCGGAATAATCTTCAAGTCTTATATTTGCACCAGATGAAGGGGCGTTGGTATTATTATGGCACCTGTAACAATATTGCTGCATTATTGGCTGAACGGTAACAGCATATGTAACCGAAGTGGTATCGCATTGAGAATCCAGCTGGGGGAAAAGATACTCTTCACTATCGTAATAACACCCGGATGCAGATAAAATAATAATTATAATGAACCATACTTTTGCCATAAGGGTATAGTTTTTTTTCGTTTGAGTTTATTAATTATTTTGTTTTCCCTGTTCAATCCAAAGTTCAATAATTCGCATGGAACAATTATCCACCTGGTAATCGGGAGGCATAGCTGAAAATCCATTTAATCTTCTTATGGCACCCACAATTAATGGCGTACCGTTTCTTAGAGTTTCTGCCGCAGCTTTCACATTCGCATAATTGTTCAATAAAACACCTCCGTTTGCCGGAGTGGAATTATGACAAGACAGGCAATTATTCTGTATGAATGGAAAAACCTGGTTGCTGAATGATATGATGGAAAGTGTATCACAATTTTTTTGCGGGCAATCACTGTTGAGTGCACCTTCAAGTATCCATTTCTGCATACTTGCTATTTGATCTGCTGTAAGAGCTGACCGGGGAGGCGGGGGCATCCGGTCATCAGGATCAGTATCAGTAATCACTCTATAAATTTTACTTCCGGAGGGATTAAAAGGATCAATACCTTCTGAACTCATTATTGAAGTATAGCTTGTTAAATTATAATCTTCCTGATGCGAGAGGGCATCATGGCAATCCGTAGTGGCACAACTTGATTGAAAAATGGGTTGAATGTCCTGCACAAAACAAACGGAGTCCGCGAAGGGATCCGTAACAGGCCCTGGAATTCCTCCGTTCGTATCAATATCGCATGTGGTTTCCATCGCTCCCTGAGCAATCCACAACTGAATTAAATTCCTGTCGCTGATAGGAAGAGGATTATCAGGAGGCATAAAATGTTCACCCCATATATCAGTGATTACATTATATAATTTACTTCCTTTCGGATCACCGGGTTTTACAGCCTGAAGTATGGAGGCATAATTGGCAGCAACAAATCCTTCAGCTCCTGATCCTGCATCGTGACACCCAACTGTTCCACATGAATTTTGAATTAAGGGTAATATTTGATTTTCAAAACATACCGTGTCCAGTTGATCGAAGTTAACCACTTCGTGTGTACATGAAGAACCGGAAAATAAACTAAAAAAAAGTAACAGAGGCAGGGGAATTATCAAATTATAGTTGGATCGCATTGTACAATAATATTTAATGTAAATGTATACATATCCTTTAAAATATAAATACAATTATATATATAAATACTATCATATATAAAAAATTATTGTATCAAATTCCATAATTTTAACATGGAGGAAGGTACAAACGCTGATAAAAGGGGATAGCTGATATTCTTGTTATTATTGCCCTGAAGGTTAAAATAATCAACAGGATATAATATTATTCTGAAAACTTTTATAATTTCTTACATAATATAAACACAAAGCGTCTGATACCGGGTACTTTTTCTATATCGCAATACTCGCTTCCGGAAGCCTTTTTTCAAGGTCTTTAAGCTGGGTTTGCGTTTCAATGCCAATGGTAAAACAATCGACATATTCCTGGGCAAGAACATATTGGAGGCATTCGTCAATGCGATCCTGAAGGCGCCCGGCGCCAAAGATTTTCATGCCCATTACTGCTTTTCCTGATGCTTTCATTTGTTTTAATACCTCAACTACTACAGGCACCGATGCATCCATAGCGGCGCCTGCCGGATTAATTCTGGCCAGGTCAACCTGCACCCAGTCGGATTGAGCAGCAGTTTTTAATGCTTTTAATGAATGGCATGAAACCCCATGTGACCGAATGGTTCCCTCTTCCCGGGCCTTCGATAGTACATTCATGGCTCCGGCCTTTTTTTCCGGCCAGTTTTCATCCATCATCATATGCAGCAGCATCACATCTATATAATCAGTTCCTAATTCACTCCGAAACCGGTCAAGGTCCTCCAACATTTCCTTTTCTGTAGTAGCATGTGTTTTTGAAAGGATCACCACCTTTTCGCGGGGGATTCTTTTTAACGCTTCCTTCAAATGCGGATGAGTGCCATATTGATCAGCCGAGTCCCAGAAAAATACGCCCCGGTCGAAAGCAGCCTGCAACAGATCAGCAACGCCTTTAATACCCAGCTGCCGGGTTTGGTTCGATTGTCTGGCCACACCATGGGTACCCGTACCCATAGCAAGACGCGATACCTCAATACCGGTATTTCCCAACATTACCCGATCGGAAATGTATTTCTTTTTGCTTATGGTAAAATTTTGTAATGCAAGAGGAGATAAGGCCAGCATGCTTGTGGCTGCAGTGCTTTTAATAAAGTGTCGGCGATCCATAACAGTTCGATTTTGGAGGTTGACAATAATTAAATAACAAGCTAACTTACGAATTGTTAAACCATTATACTATTTTCTGGTATGTTTATTTAGAAATAAATTGTTTGTCTGTTAAGGCAGGTATTAAACTCCAATACTTTGGGCCATACTATAATTCAAATGGTAAATATAATGTTGTTTGAATTATTATACTTTATAGCTTATTTCAGTAGCCGCTGAAAATGAATTAATACTGAAATTAACCGGTTTATTTAATTCTGTTTTAAAAAAAATGTAAATTCGGAAAAAAATTCTTCGAAGGTTTTTAAACTTGTATTATTTTTAATCCATATCGCATAATAATGGAATATGCCCACTGGATTATTATCTTATGCATTGTTTTTCTTTCGGGTATAGTAAAAGGAACTACAGGTTTTGGTTTTGCACTTTTTGCATTGCCCCTGCTCGTTCATTTTATCCCAATAAAAACATTGGTTCCCATCCTTACCCTTTTTAATTTATTTTCATCGGCACAGATTGTAATACAAACGCGGAAGGTAAAAATCAGCCGCAGTATATTTTTACTCTCTTTTGCAGGTATTGCGGGAGTGATTATTGGAAGTTTATTATTAAAATTTCTGCCTGAAAAATGGTTGAAACTTTTGGCTGCTGTATTTCTAATTGTGTTATCGATCCTGTTTCTTACTGGGTATCGTTTTAAGATCAGAAAAATAAGAAGGGGGAATATAATTGCCGGATTGGTGAGCGGGTTCCTCGGCGGCAGTACTTCTGTAAGCGGCCCTCCTTTGGCATTATTTCTTACTTCATTAAAGCTCGATACAAAACATTTCAGGTTTACATTTGCCTGGTATAGCATTATTACTGCTGTGGTGGCAATGCTTGATTATCTGAAAATCGGACTTGTGTACACCCAAACCTTCACCATATTTTTTATTTCCCTTCCTGTACTTATTATTAGCATTGAATTGGGAAAGATCATCAGCAAAAAAATATCCCAGCATGTCTTTTACACAGGTTCAATAATTATTACTTTGTTAGCAGGATTACTAATGCTCGTTTTGTGTCTGGGTGAATGTATGGGATGGAAATTTTAATGGATAAAAGTTATAAGTTATAAGCCCTGCACTTAAAAATTAAAATTGTCCGGGTCGGCGCCTACTCTATGGTTCTTGTCCTGACGGTCGATGATCTTCATATCTTCATCTGAAATAGTAAAATCAAAAATTTGGGCGTTCGAAATAATTCGTTCCTGTTTTATTGATTTGGGGATAGTTATTACCCCTTTTTGTAAATTCCACCGCAGTATCAGTTGGGCAATGGTTTTATTATACTTTTTAGCCATGTTTGAGAATTCATTTATTTTAAAAATCTTTCCCTGCATCAGGGGACTCCAGGCTTCGTATTGAATATTTTTCTCGTTGCAGAAATCTATAAGTTGTTGTTGTACCAGGTAAGGATGAAATTCCATCTGATTTACCATTGGTACAATTTCCACAGACCCCAACAAATCTTCAAGCTGATTTTTCAAAAAATTACTTACGCCGATTGCCTTTACACGGCCCTGTTTGTAAAGATATTCCAGGGCGCGCCAGGTGTCTTTATATTTAGTTTTTACCGGCCAGTGCACAAGATACAGATCGAGATAATCAAATCCGAGCTTTTCCAGGCTGTTATCAAATGCATACAACGTCTTGTCGTATCCCTGATCGGAATTCCAAACCTTGCTGGTAACAAAAATATCCTTACGGTCTATCGGATGCTGTTTAATGGCTTCACCAACGCCTTTTTCATTCTGGTAAAGCGCCGCGGTATCAATATGCCTGTACCCTGCATCAAGTGCAAATTTTACCGAATTAATTACTTCATCGCCATCCTTTACCAGGAAAACACCTAAGCCAAAATAAGGCATTTCAACACCATTTTTTAATTTCCAGGTTCCTTGTATATCCGTTATTTTTTTAACCACAGAGAATAAAATTTTAAGTTTGCTTTTTACATGTCTGCAACAATCTCTTTCACTCTGCCAACTTGCCCGTTTTGAAGCCGGACCTTAATGCCATGCGGATGATTTTCAGAATGGGTAAGAATATCCTTAACGATACCCTCGGTTAGTTTTCCGCTGCGCTGGTCTTGTTTTAATACGATCCTTACCCTTGCTCCTGTTTTTACATTAGCGCGTTTTTGTCCATTCATATTTTACCGTCCCTTATTATAATACTCCATGGCCTTGGGCATAATAGACTGCAAATGTTTAATTCTTTCGCCGGGATTAGGATGGGTAGATAAAAATTCCGGCGGGCTTCCCTGGCTTTTTGCCTGCATTCGTTCCCAAAAAGCAGGGGCGGTTTGAGGATTATAACCGGCCATGGCCATAAAATATAATCCCAGTTCATCAGCTTCCGTTTCGTGAGTTCTGCTGTAGGGGAGTAAAAATCCAACCTGTGATCCCACGCCAAACGCTAACAAAGCTAGATTCCGGGTCTTTTCAGGTTCTTTTTGCAGCGCTTCGGCTAAAGCCAATCCGCCCACCTGCACTGCCAATTGTTGGGTCATCCTTTCATTTCCATGATCGGCAATAGCATGGGCAATTTCATGGGCCATTACAACAGCAATACCATTATCGTCCTGACACATCGGCATTATTCCTTCATAAAACGCAATTTTACCTCCGGGCATACACCATGCATTTAATTCGTCAGAAACAATTACATTATATTCCCAGCTATATCCTTCCAGTTTACTGCTTAAATTCTTTTCTGCCATATATCTTGTTACGGCATCTGTAATATTTTTGCCGACCTGCTTTACTGAATTTACATACTGAGTATTGGCAGAAATTTTATTTTCAGACAGCACCTGTTTATAACTATCCTGACTCAGGGAAATAATCTGTGATGAAGGGATCAGGGTAACCTGCTTCCTGCCTGTAAGGGGCACAGTACTGCATGAAATCAGTAACAAAAAGATAAGTGTTAAAGAAAAACTTCTCAGGTATTTCATTTTATATAATCGTTATATTAATAACTTGAAAAAAATTCAATTTAATAACAGATAAATCAGAAATTAGTTGTGCATTTATTTAATATAATTATTCTCATACATTGATTGTATAAAAGTAAAATCCGCATGGATTATATAAAATTATCTCATGCGGATTAAAAGAATTTATAAATTAAAAAGTAAGAATTATTTATTTTGTTCAAGCATTACCCTTTTAAAAAATGCTCCCTGGCGTGTGGGTGTGTAATCCCAATCTTTAAACATCATGGGAGCCCAATTGGGGTCGAATACCCAAACAACCCAGAATATTCCTTTACTTTTTGAATAATTTACAATGGCTTCTCCATATTCTTCATCCCCGGTAACAGGTCTGTGTACTCCTTTTTCGTCGGGTAAGGCAAATCCAATTTCTGTAAGCATTAAAGGCGCTTCTTCGGCAATAAAACCAAAATCTTTATCCCATTTCTTTTCCCAGGGTTTGCTCGTTTTCTGAGGATAAGGATGTGAAACATAAGCAATACCTTCGATATCGATAAGATTATGCTGCATCACCAAAAGGTCGTATGCCCAGTTAAAACCTGCTACCAGGGGAATTGCTGCCGGGTTATTTTTAAAAATAATTCGGATCATTTCTATATTTATCGCTTTCCAATCAGGCCAGCGAAGAGCTCCGTATTTGCCGTGGTTATTGGTAGGTTCGTTAAACAATTCATAAAAAGCAACTGCTGGCTGGTCTGCATATCGTTTTGAGATAATATCCCAGAATTCAAAAGTTTCTTCTATAGTAGTGATATACATTTCCCGCTGGTATTTTCCGGTAAGCAGATTCCCGATGGAGTGCCAGTCAATTATCAGATACAGTTTCAATTCATTTGCCCATTCAACCGCCTGATCGAGTAACTTTAAATAATTTTCAGTTCCCTGGTTACGCCATGCCGCCGGATGCACCGGGATACGAATAACATTGGCGCCCCAGGCTTTTGCTTCCTGAAAATGGGCCCTGGTCCAGTGTCCGTTTTTCACAAGTCTGTCCGGGTCGGCAATATTTACCCCCCGGAAAATTTGTGTGTTCCCGTTGTCATCAACAAATGTGTTTCCTGAAACTTTTATCCAGCCCATGGCATCCGATTGGGGCAGAAGTGATATTGTACAAAGTAAAAATGAAATTATGACTACTATTTTTTTCATTATAAATAAGTTTATTTTTTTGCAAATGTAACTATAATCCGGGGAATGAGTAACAAATTATTCCATCCTGGAACTCAGGGTATATCCGGTAACAACCATTTATTTTTGCAACTTTATTAATCTAATATTACAAAAGAAAATCTAAGGTTTTGGAGATAAATGCTGTTTATCCCCGGTATTAATTTCTACACGCATTTCTAATAATTCTTCAAGCGACATTTCAGGAGGAGTTTCAGATATTAATAAACACAAACAAACATCAATTTTGTCGTAGATTCCAATAGTTGCACTGGCAGGTTTCATATCAGGATGAGCGAAATTTAATGTGCATACAGAGTCCGGCACGTTAGTCAATGAATAAAATCCATTTTCATCTGTAAAAACAGATTGTTCTGATCCCTTTGGGGTTACTTTAACATCAGTTACGGGTATTCCTTTTTCATCGGTTACATTGCCCTCAAGATTTCTAAGCTGGGCTTGAACCGGTATAAAAACAATAAACAGGCAAAAAATAACGGTAATCTTATAGAAATCTTTCATATTATAAAATTTAAAAATTGCAGATAAATTTTTATATAAGTTAATCAATTTTTAATGAATGCCGGCAAAGGAAGAAAATTTTCTGATCAATGTGATAAAGAAAACAGTAATATTTCTATTTGCTGTTGTAAAAAGAAAAAGAGGCTGTCCAAAAAGTCAGAACACAAGGAATTATCGCAAAGCCGATAAGTCGCAAAAGGCTAGATTATCAACCACTAACCTTTTAGCGTCTTGGCCTCTTGGCGAAAAACATTTTTTTTTATACACCTTCATAAAAAAGATAATCTGTTAAAACCGGTTTATGGTTTAGAAATAAAATCTTTATACTTTACAAAAATTCCAAGTGTACTTGTATCTGTACTGAAAATCGAATTTAATCCCTGTGCTTCCTGCGGCGGATCACCCATAAAGGTATCCCCTTCGCGCCACCAGTAATCAGAATTCGCTGCAATAGCCTGTCCACCCCATGCCCAGTAATTGAATCCCGCTATGGGCGCTCCTGCCCGCGCACTATCAACTATTGTTTGTACAATGGTTGTGAGAAATTTGTCACGATATGTGGTTGAAGTATCCGGTGAAAAGCTGCCATAATCGCGTTCCAATCCAAATTCTTCGAGCACAGCAGGTTTATTTAATTTGCGTGCAATTTGCAGGTGCTGGTTAAAGTATACCAGTACATTTTCCATGGTCTGGTTAAATGTTGCTTCGGGATTTTTTGCATCAAACCATCTCCAGTTTTTTGGCCATATGTGGAATGTTAAATAATCTATGGAAGCGAAATTATGTTCGTTAAAACAAATTTCTTCACTGACTAATGAACCCCAGGTACCTTCAGAACCTGTAGTAACAAGGTGATTGTTATCCAGACTTTTAATATATTGGGCTGTTTGGTCCACCCAGTTATAAAAAGCTTCACGCAACAGCGGATTATTTCCTGCAGAAGGTGCAGGTCGTGGTTCATTGGCCAGTTCCCAGGTCATAATGGCCGGATCGTTTTTATACTGAACCCCGGTAATTGTATTTGTGCGGGTTACCAGTATCCTGATATAATCCCGGTACAGGTTATTTGCCAGGGAATCCTGGTAAAATGTTGCTGAAGCAGCCATAAATCCTCCCCAGTCACCACTCTCGTCAGGATCAATCACGGGTATACCCGTTGTCCAGTTAACATACTGAGACATACCTCCCGACCACTGCCAGTAATTATTGAGCATTAATATGGCTTTCATCCCGCGTTTACCCATTTCGGCCAATGCATAATCCAAACCTTCTAATAATTGCTCGTTATATACTCCGGGTTGGGTTTGAAATGCCGGGCTTACCGACATTTTTAAACTCGATTCTTCGGAATGTGCCAGGATGCGCAGATTGGTGATCCCGTATTGTGCCAGTTCGTCCAGCTCCCTGGTTAACCGTTCCTTATTGCCGGTATTCAGGTCAGCGCCAAGATAAGCTGCCTGCCATATATTAATTCCAAAAAAGTAGTAAGGCTGGCCTTTATACATAAACCGGTTTCCGTCAACAGTCACATAATCTTCAGTTTTTTGTGCACATCCGGCATTAAAAAAAATGAAAATAATGAGTGCAAATAGTAATTTAGTAGTTCCCTTTTTTCTCATAATAAATTTTACAACTAATTCGAATGGATTAAATATTTTGATGAATTTATAATTTTAAACTTCAGGCTAAACAGAACTTTTTATAATACGGGAATGTAATATTACTTTAATATACATTTCTTACACCCATAAAATCGCTTCTGAACTCCGATGGTGAACGGCCTTGTTTTCGTTTAAATGTGCGGTTAAAATTCGAAATATTATTAAAACCGCATTCATAGCAAATTTCTGCTATACTTTTATTGGTTTCAATCAGTAGTCGGGTGGCAAAACCAAGCCGCACCTCATTTACAAAATCAACAAATGTTTTCCCGGTCCTGTGTTTTATAAACCGGCTGAACGATACGATGGAAATATTTAATAAATCAGCCACCTCCTCCAACTTTATTTTTCTCTTATAATGAACTTTTACATAATTGTACACCTTTTCAATTCGCTCACTGTTATAATAATCGGTGGCCCGTTGAAACGACATATTGGTTAATAATTTTTGGCTGCGGGATATGGCCAGGTCATATAACAAAGACTGAAGTTCAAGAAAGGAATCGAATCCTTGTTTTTTACCAAGCATTAGAATTTTATTTTGCACCTGCTTGGCAGTGGCTTCTGAAAACAGAATACCGCGCTGGGCATTATTTAATAATTCGCGTATAGGGGTTAATATATTTTTTTCAAGTAAACTTTTACTGAAAAGGTCCCTGGGAAACTGAATGGTAATCTCATTGAACATCGTTCTCTCGTTTTTAAAATTCTCCCAGCAATGGTAGAGATTCGGACCGACCAATACCATTTCAAGATTTTCAATTTCTCCCATATGATCACCCACAATTCTTTTGGCGCCTTTAGCTCCTGAAATAAAATTTATCTCGTATTCCGGATGAAAATGGATCGGAAAATTAAATTCAGTTTTATGACGGTCAAACACAAGAAAACAATCATTTTCTTTCAGCGGGGTAATTTCTCTATGAATGTGATCCATTTAACAATATTTTTGGCATAAAAATATAAAAAAGTGTTAAAATAGTATGCTGTAAATTTAAAATAATTGGCAATACCGTATAAAAGTTTAACGCTAATGAATTCAATAAATATAATTCATAATTGGAGAAGTTAACTCAATTATTGATTCTTATTTCCTCATTACTATTATTCAGGTAAAAACAGCAAGTGCAGTTAAATACCAAGATTATATAATTTTATGTAGTTGTTGCTGAAATTTTAGTATAAATTAAAGATAAAAAAATATTAGTAATCCCAGCTTGTGAAATGTATCTTGTGCCGTTTTTTACAATGTATTATTTTCATTTTTTTTGTGTTGATTATTAAGCAGATAATATACAGGAGTGCTGTAATATCTTTTTAAAACAAATTTTCTGCTAAAAGGCGTTTATACTTATATTTATGCCCGCGATGGTGTATGAACTAAAATCAGGTTGGTACCGTACCATTACCATTTTAAATATAGATTGAAAGTAATATTGCAGGGAACTATTAATAGAAACCTAATAATTCGATTTTATGGCTATGGATTTATTTAAAGAAAGGAAAACAAAAATCAAAAAAGAGCATGAAGCATTTCTATCTCAAAAAAATGAAAAGTTATTTAGTATAAATGGCATTTTTAACCGGTATAAAAATCCTGTACTAACAAGAGATCATGTGCCTTTGCACTGGCGTTTTGATTTAAATCCGGAAACCAACCCGAATTTTATGGAGCGAATAGGTTTTAATGCAACATTTAATGCCGGTGCTATAAAGTGGAAAAACAAATATCTGGTTGCTGCAAGGGTGGAGGGAAACGACAGAAAGTCTTTTTTTGCGATTGCCGAAAGTCCGAATGGTGTAGATAATTTTCGTTTCTGGGACCGGCCCATCAGCTTAACCCGGCTTGATGAACCCGATACCAATGTATACGATATCCGGCTTACCAGTCACGACGATGGATTTATATATGGAGTATTTTGTTCCGAAAAGAAGGATCCGGATGCTCCGGCAGGAGATACCAGTAGCGCTGTGGCTGCTGCCGGTATTATACGAACTAAGGATTTGGTGAACTGGGAACGCCTGCCCAATTTAGTTACACCCTCACCACAACAGCGAAATGTAGTACTGTTTCAACATCTGGTAGATGGTAAATATGCCTTTTATACCCGTCCCCAGGATGGTTTTATTGAAACCGGAAAAGCCGGTGGAATAGCCTTCGGATTGTCCCATTCTATTAAAAATGCAAAGATCGACAAGGAGTTTATAGTTGACAATAAAGTATACCATACCGTGTATGAAGTGAAAAACGGACTGGGACCGGCGCCTATCCGAACTGAAAAAGGATGGTTGCAACTGGCACATGGTGTGCGGAATACTGCTGCCGGACTTCGTTATACTTTGTATATGTTTATGACCGACCTTGCCGAACCCTGGAAAGTTACCTGTAAACCGGCCGGGCATTTTCTTTCCCCGTTACAGGCTGAACGAGTTGGCGATGTATCGAATGTGGTATTTACAAACGGCTGGATTCAGGATGACGACGGTACGGTATTTATTTATTACGGTTCTTCAGATACCCGTTTGCATGTAGCCACATCTACAGTCGATTTACTTACGGAGTATTGTTTGAATACCCCGCAGGACGGATTTGATTCCGGATCATCAGTGAAATCAATTAATGAGCTGATTGATAAAAACAAACCTTTTATGGATACCTTAGTTTGATTATGCCGGATTTTAAAACCTTAAAGAGTGAGCTTGAACACGAACTAAATCGTATTCTTGATTATTGGATAAATAATACTCAGGATAAGAAATTTGGAGGATTCCTGGGTAATATCGATTCTTATAATAATGTTGTAAACAACGCACCCAAAGGGGCTGTATTAAATGCCAGAATTCTCTGGACATTTTCGGCTGCGTATAATTTCACAAATAATGGAGATTATTTAAAATTAGCCGACAGATCATATAATTATTTAATTGAACACTTTTTAGATAAGGAATATGGCGGGATTTTCTGGGAACTCGATTTTCTGGGGCATGTGCTGAACGATCGTAAACAGATTTATGCCCAGGGTTTTGGTATTTACGGTTTATCTGAATATTACAGGGCCAGTAAAAACGAGAAAGCCCTGGAATACGCAAAAGAATTATTTTCAGTAATCGAGAAAAATGCTTTTGATCCGGAATATGGCGGCTATATCGAAGCATTGGGTAGAAAATGGAACAAACTTGAAGATATGAGGTTGAGCCCCAAAGATGCCAACGAGCCCAAGTCCATGAATACGCATCTACATATACTGGAACCCTATACGAACCTTTACAGGGTATGGCCTGATCCGTTGTTAAAAGCAAAAATAGCAGGGCTTATTGATATATTCCTGAATTTTATTATCGATGTTTCACGAAACCACTTTCATCTGTTTTTTGGCATGGATTGGGCTGTGCGTTCGACTATCGATTCTTACGGACACGACATTGAGGGTTCATGGTTATTGTATGAAGCTGCTGAAGTAATTGGCGATGATGAGCGGTTAAAAAAACTAAGCACGGCTTCTTTACAACTGGTGGACGCTACCATAAATGAAGGAATAACCCCTGAAGGCGCTGTGTATAATGAAAAAAATTATAAAACCGGTCATCTCGATGAAGACAAACACTGGTGGCCACAGGCCGAGGCTATGGTTGGACTTATAAACACGTATGAAATATCAGGGGATAAAAAATATTTGGAATTGATGATCAAAACCTGGCAGTTTATTAAGGAATTTATTCTCGATACAAAAAACGGGGAATGGTTCTGGCGGGTGGATAAAACCGGGCAAGTGATCTACAGCGAAGACAAGGCTGGATTTTGGAAATGCCCCTACCATAATTCAAGGACGATGATTGAGGTGCTGACACGGATGAATAAATTAAAATTAAAATTAGAGCTATCCAATTAGTGTTATATTGTGTTTAATGTTAAACTGATCAAAAGAAATTAAAAATCAGCATCTGAACCCATATTAAATTTACATAGGATTTTAACTACGTAACAATACCACCGTAAAATCGCTTTCGGGGGGCCTGCTGTCAAATACCGCATAAGGTGTTTCTTCTTTATCTTTTTTCAGCGTTAAGGGCTTTTTTGCTGGAGTAAAAGCAATAAAATGTTTGGGAAGCTTTTTCTGCGGAACAGGCCTACTGGTAAAATCGCTGATGATTAGTTTTCCGTCTTCCGTAATAGTATCAGCCAGGGTAAGGTAATAATCCGGTACGGGGTGCTCCTCAAAAGTATCCAGACTGCGGTTGTATCCCGGTGATCCGTCGTACCAGCGAAACACATGGTTTCCCTTGTTTTTTAGCATATCGTAAATTTCAAATTCGTCGGGAGACAAAGAAGCGCCCAACCCTACAAGACTATTACCGGGAATGTTATTTACTATAAAATCTTTAACTTTTTCAATACTTTTTAAAGCAATGGTTTTAAATCCTCTTTTCTGAAGTTGGACTTTTATATTTTTATTCCAGGTTTTCATTTGGTACAATCTTTTTTATTTTTTTTCAAATTCAAAATTTGCAGATTCAAAATAAATCTAAAACATGACAAATGTCAATTTTTTGGTATTTAGATTTTTTGAAAGGGATAAATTTTTGAATATGGGGATTAAATTCCTGTTTTTGGGGTGAAAGTATTCTTATCGTAATAATCGATTATACAAAAATGAATTGGAAACGGATATTGTTTTAAGAACTCCTCTATGAATATGGTTTAAAAAAAACAAGAAAAGCAGGGGCAAGATTAAATTTTCGAGACCTTATTTATAACCAGCGGAAAACGCAACAGATCATAAGTATTTTCATAGATCAGGTATTTGTTTGTCCAGTTGGGCTCATATTTATCCTTAAATTCGAACAAGCCTTTAAACCGCGAATTGTTTTTTATGGATTCGGTAATATAATAAATGGCCCGCTGCTGCAAAGAATGGCCCTTTTCAAAACCGGTAAGGGGCACCATTCCCAGGTTAACTGACCGGTACCCTTTTGATTTAAAATATTCAAACATATTGATCATTAAAAAGTCGATAATACCGTTTGGGGCATCACTGGTTTTGCGCAATAAATCGTAGGTGCCTTCGATATTCGAATAGTCGGGAATAAGGTTCATAAAAGCAATTACCTTCTCATCTTCATTTTCAACTGTAATTATAGAAGTGTCTTTTAACGCTTTTTCATTAAAGATGCCCTGTGTAAAACCAATTTCATGCATCTTATGACTTTCCATCCATTCGTTGGAAACCTGTTTTAATTTTTGCAGAAGACCATCTTTTTGAGGGGCTTCATGTACTTTAGCCAACAGATTAAGTTTATGTATTTTGTTTATGGTATTGCGCAATGCACTTTTGCTTCCGCCTGCAAGTGTAAAGGAATCAAGTTCCAATACGGCTTCCTGGCCGATTAACACAGAACGGTAGCCCATGTTTTTATATATTTTTAAACTGGTTTCAGGAATCCTGTAATAATAAATACCCAACCCTTCGAGATTGCAAAACTTCTTAAAGCTTTTTATTAAATCTTTATTATCCCCGGGATTTGAAATAACGGGATCTTCCAGCGCCATGGCATAATTGTGGGCTATTTTATAACTTATAAATCCTGTTTTCTCCTGGTTAAAAAATAACAACTTGTCAAAATATGCTTTAAAGTAATCAAGCCGGGATTTACCATGTAATTTTATAATTTCTTTTGCAGTTTCATGCTCGGCATTAAATATTTCCCTCGACTGACCTGCCGGTTGTAAAAGAATCCATATAATATATACAAACATCGATGATGCAATAAAACGTACAGAAAACAGAAATTCCCTGGCAAAGGTTGTATTTGGCAGAAACGACTGGTCATTATGAATAAAAAGTATTTTGCCAAAGAACTCAACAGACTGAGAAAAGTTAAGATCCTTATTAAAATGTATTTTATCCATAAAATAAAATCCGGCAACGGCATAAATAAAAACCGCAAGCATTATCAGGGATATACGCAAGAACTTCTTTTTCTGAATGATAATATCATGTTTCAGATAATAAAATTTGCGCGACAGTATGAGTGAAAAAAACGCTATAAATGCTACCAGGGATTCTTCATAATCAATGGCTTTGGTAAGATGCCCTACCATAGAAATAAAGGTAAGGAACAACCCCATTTTCCATGCATTACGAACACCCAGAAAAAGATATATGGATAATATTATCAATACAATTCCAAAAATCAGAATAGTAAAGTTTGATAACTGGGTCACCGAAACAGGGAGCATATCCTGTAATAATGCCATACGGGCCGGAATGGCAGGAGTTATGGCCGACACAATATTAACAATACCAAGAATCAGAATAATAAATGAAGGAACCAGTCGTACAAGTAATCCCTCTTTTTTAAAGATAAATAAAATTATACCTGAAAAAAGCGGCAACCAGAATTCAAAAAACCTGAATAAAAGGGTAATTGATGCAGCAAGCATGGTTGGGAATCCAAACTGAACAAGTAGATAGGTTAATGAGAATTCAATAGCGCCAAGGCCTTTAAGAAAAGGCGAAAACGACATGATAATCACCATAGCCACATACCCGGTTAAGGCCACATCAAGCGAAGGGGTAGCATGCAGTGCCAGAATGGCCAGGTATAGATGAATTACTCCTGTAATTTCAATCCCGACAGATATTAATATGGTTTGGATCAGTTTCCATTGGCTAATGGTTTGGTCGGATATTTCGTCCATCATCACAATCCAGTCGGGTTTGTATTTTAATATTAACTGATAACTCCAGTTTTTTTTAGTATTTAACAATGAATACAGTCCCCAACCCATTAAAAAAATTATGATGGCCATTACTATAAACCCGATAACTAATGGGAAGGTCAGTTCATTTTTCAGAAAAAGTATGATAATAGCCGGAATGGCAATTATTATTATTGAAATGGTAGAGGCAAAGCCAAAAAGGTATGAGCCCAGGTACCTGGGCGTTTTTTTTGCGATATGTTTTTTCAGGTCGTTATTGAAAAAAGCCAGTGAAGAGAATGTGCCACCGGGAACAAAAACACCAATAAGGTTACGTTTTAAAAACAGATTTACAGCATCTTTAAGTGATATCTTTTCGCCAATCGTATTAAAACTTCTTACATACAACCATCCCTGCAAAATGATATAAACCACGCTAAAAAATAACGCTAGAAATATATACTTTAATCGGGCCTTTAAAATTACCTGTTTGATCTGGACCAGTTCAAAGCGTTCATTTTTTATAAAGAAGATCAGGAAAACAAGAAACATTATAGCAAGGGCCGCCTGCCAAAAATATTTTTTTGTAAAAAATGCCGGAATAACTAACTTCTTTTTCATGTTATAAATAGTTGATGTTTCATAAAACGTCTCTGATAGAACTTGATGTACTTAAAAATATTATCAGCAATAAAAATAATGATTCAGTTTAACTTTTTATACATGTAAAAATTTAATAAAAATAGAAATCAATTAAAAAGCAAGAGATTAGGAGAGCTATAAAAAGCAAATAAATAAAATTTTAAAGATAAATAATCTGCTAGGGTATCAGGTTTCTCGAATTTTTAAGAGGAAAGATTAAATAGTAATATTCCAAATAATTGTATTAAATGTTTGTAGATCAAGTAAACTTTTATATTTTTGCACTCCCAAGTTTTGAACCGATTGAAAATATATAAACATGTATGCAATAGTAGATATTGGAGGTCAACAATTTAAAGTTGAAAAAGAACAAAAATTATATGTACACCGGCTGGATGGAGAAGTTGGATCATCAGTGGATTTCGACCAGGTATTGCTGGTAGACAATGATGGTAAAATTGTTGTTGGAACGCCGGTTGTTAAGAATACAATTGTATCTGCAAAAATTGTAAGCCATCTTAAAGGAGATACCGTTAAAGTATTTAAAAAGAAAAGAAGAAAAGGGTATCAGAAATTAAACGGTCACAGACAATATTTTACTGAACTTTTAATTGAGAATATTGGCGAAGGTACTGCCCGTAAAGTTGAGGCTAAAAAAGCTGAACCAAAAAAGCCCGAAACAAAAGCTGAAGTAAAAGCTCCACAGGCCGCAGAGAAAGCGCCGGCTAAGGCAGCCACTAAGGCAGCAACTGTAACAACAGACAAAAAGGCCCCTGCTGAAAAACCAGTTGCAGCAGCCAAAAAAGCTCCGGCTAAAAAAGCTGCAACTTTAAAATCGAAACCTGCAACAGCAAAAGCACCAGCCAAAAAGGCTGCTGCTAAAAAACCTGCAGCAACAAAAGCACCAGCCAAGAAAGCTGATGATAAAAAAGGAACAAAAAAATAATTAACAGAAAAACAATAATATACCATGGCACATAAGAAAGGAGCTGGTAGTTCACGTAACGGTCGCGAATCAGAAAGTAAACGACTGGGAGTAAAATTATACGGTGGACAAATTGCAAAAGCCGGCAATATTATCGTTCGTCAAAGAGGAACTCAACATAATCCCGGATTAAATGTGGGTATAGGTAAAGATCATACCTTATATGCACTTATCAATGGGAAAATTGAATTTCGAAAAAAAAGAGATAATAAATCCTATGTTTCTGTTCTTCCTGTAGAAGAATAAAACATTAATTATATAAAATATGTCTCCTGTTGTTTTACTTTTACCGGGTAAAGTTCAGGAGATTTTTTATTTGTTACATTTGCCATTTTAATTTAACTGATATATGCTTACGCTGCCACTTATCCGTGAACACTCAGATACCGTGATTAAACGGTTAAAGATTAAAAATTTCGATGCCACTGAAATTGTACAGAAAGTTCTGGAAACAGACAAGCAAAGAAGAGAAATACAAACTGAGCTGGATGCCCGGCAGGCAGATTTAAATGCTGTATCAAAACAAATAGGAATATTATTTAAGGAAGGTAAAAACGAAGAGGCACAGGAAGCAAGGGAGAAAACAGCATTATTAAAGGAACGTATAAAAACTTTAAGTTCAACATTAAGTGAATCTGAGAATGTGCTGAATAATCTGTTGGTTCAGCTTCCTAATTTACCCCACGAATCTGTTCCTCCGGGTAAAGGGGAAGCCGATAATAAAAAAATTGCAGAAGGTGGCAGATTCCCAAGACTTTCAAATGAAGCAGTACCTCACTGGGATTTAGCGGGTAAATATGATATTATTGATTTTGAGTTGGGAAATAAAATTACCGGATCGGGATTCCCATTGTATAAAGGAAAAGGGGCTAAATTGCAACGGGCGCTCATTAATTTTTTTCTTGATGAAAATCAAAAAGCAGGATATACTGAGTTTTTGCCTCCCCTTATGGTGAATGAAGATTCAGGATTTGGCACCGGGCAACTTCCTGATAAGGAAGGACAGATGTACCATGTTGCACTCGATAATTATTATCTTATTCCCACAGCCGAAGTACCGGTAACCAATATTTACCGGGAAGTTATCCTGAATGCCTCCGATCTTCCGATAAAAAATACTGCTTATACGCCTTGCTTCCGAAGAGAGGCGGGCTCGTATGGAAAAGATGTCAGAGGACTTAACCGCCTGCACCAGTTCGATAAAGTTGAAATTGTTCAGATTCAACATCCCGAAAGATCATATCAGGCGCTTGAAGAAATGGTGAAACATGTGGAACAATTAATTCAAAAGCTGGAACTGCCTTATCGTATATTACAGCTTTGCGGTGGTGATATTAGCTTTACATCGGCGCTAACATACGATTTTGAAGTGTATGCAGCTGCCCAGCAAAAATGGCTTGAGGTGAGTTCGGTTTCCAATTTTGAATCTTTTCAGGCAAACCGGCTTAAACTTCGTTACAGGGATGAGGAAACAAAAAAGACCGTTCTTGCGCATACACTTAACGGAAGCTCGCTGGCATTGCCAAGAATTGTTGCAGCTTTATTAGAAAATAATCAGCAACCAGACGGAATTCATTTACCTGAAATTTTAGTACCGTATACCGGATTTGATGTTATTTCTTAACCCTATTCAATTACCCTGATTGCCAGTTGTTCAATCCTGGGATCGATTTTCAGATTGTGGCTGACGGTATTACTTTTACTCATTTCAAATTTTATTGTCCCGTTAAGTATTAAAAAATTAATAGCAGAACCTTTTTCAATAGAACCTTCATTTTCTGTAACAATAAGCACGTTTTTGTTGCGACATTTATTCACAATTTCAGGAAGGTATTTATTATGCCAGTAACCTACAAAAAGTATCTGACCGTTGCCAAGCTGTGAATAATCGGAAAAGTTTCTCACTACGATATCCTGATTTCCTACCTTTTTCATGGAAACAATTTTTTCCAGTTCATCGAATACCGACTTATGTCCTAAGATTTCAATTACAAAATCACCGGACTTACTTTCCTGCGGCCAATCAAAGTGTTTGGAAAAGTTATATAGAAACAAACTTATATATTTTTCCTCCTGGGCATTACTTGTAAAACAACCGAAAACCAGAAATAAAATAACAATCCATGTAATTTTCTTCATACTTTTTATTTCTCTATTGAAAATTTAATAACGCTGCTGGCTTTATTTTGAAGTACATCAAAAGCGTCGATTTTTATCTCATAATTTCCAGGGGCTAATCCTTTAACCGGATTTTCTGTTTTTTTTGCACCGCCGTTAATGTAATATTCTATACGTTCTCCACCGGCACCCTTATCAGTAGCAGCAAGATATATCTGAGTATTGGATGAATAAATCGTGTATTCTTCGTCACGGACTATTTTCGAACCAATAGACGACACACTATAATGATATAATATTTCCGGGGGTTTGTTGTCTACAAAAATTTCCCCGGAGGCTTTGTTTTCAAGGTTATTTACATTATCAGAAGCGTAAAAGTTTACATGATAAAATCCATCCTTTTCTAATACAAACGGATCCTTATACTGCTGAAATTCCTCACTATTTAGTGAATACATTATTTCTTTCAGTCCCGATTCCATATCGGTGGCCGATAACTTGATCCTGGTATTTTTTGTGATAAAAACAGTATCACGCAGGTTATATTTATTGCCTTCAAAAGTCAGAACCGATTTTGGCGAAATATTATCCAGATAAAATATTTTATTTTGAATGGGACTCACATTTTCTACAAAATCCTGTGCTTTAAAAAATATAGTTTGAAGTCCGCGTTTATCTAATGAAAAAGGTTCATTATAATTACTGAATGTTAATTTATTGTTTATTGCATAGAAAATTTTATCTACACCCGATTTATCATCCTCAGCATTTAGAACAAGTTTGCTTCTTGAAGAAATGTATATGTATTTTTTTTCATACAGGTCGTTTTCTAATGTAAGTGAAACTGTGGGAGGCTCATCATCAATATAAAATTTAAAAACAAGGTTTTGACCCTCATCATCATTAATGATCATTTTGGAATTATCACCACCAATACGTTTTTTTTCTTCAATATTACCGCAATTGTCGATAGCATAAAAAGTAAGAATACCCTGATCGCTACCTAGATTTTTGACCGGTATTCCAGTAGTGTATAACATTTCAGGGCCATCGTTAATAGCATATTTTATTTTACTTATTCCAGAAAGAGAATCTGTACTGTTTAATTTAATAGTGGCATTAGGCGAAACAAAATGTTCATTAAGTATCCCGTCTATTTCATATTTTGTAACCGGAGGTGTTTTATCAATGAAAAACCCCAGGGTATTTATTTTTTCTACGTTACCCACATTATCTACTGCATAATAGTGGATGGTATATTCACCTTCCTTTTCAAGCTTAACATTTTCATTAAAAGACTTAAAATCTTCTTTGTTTATTGCCATATATTTTCCCTGCACTCCCGACATTCCGTCCTTTGCTGAAAAATCTAAAACTAACTGATCACTGTAATAGGTTTTACCTCCATTAATATATTTTTTAGCATCACCCGGTTTAAGGTCAGAGACCGGTGGCAATCCGTCAGCATACACCTCAAAAACGATATCCTGCAAGGGGTACACAGTTTTTTTTGTATTAGTGTCTACTGCCCAAGGAGAACGAATAGTATTTCTCCCTTCTGTATCTAAATACATTGGATTTGTGTATTTTACAGAGCTGTCACTTTTTAACAAATACGATTCTGAGTTTGATTCCGGAGATATTGAAAGCCTTAAATATAAAGGTAAATCTTTATTGATATATAATTTATCATCAGTTCCCCGATATATCTTTTTTTCGTGATGCAAAGGAGATTGAGAAAATAAAAAATAACATGAACAAAAAAGAATTGCTATAATCAAATTGAATTTTTTCATGACAGGTTTTTTAGATAATAGGTTACGGAATAATACAGGATTTTGTTCTATTCGACAGGATATATTTACATAAGTAATTTATATTTTAACCTAAGATGATTACTTTAGTGTGTAAATAGTATAAATTTATAATTTAGCTAACGCCGGATTATTAATTTAACGCAAGTTAGCTGCTTCTGAAACTCCTGTCAATTATTTCGGGCACACTTTATTAACTATATTTTTATATATGTGATTTATGAATGAATTGTTTATTATAGCAGAATATTCAAGAAAAGATTTTTTGTATTTTCGCATGCCTTGTTATAAATAAAAAAACATGGGTTATAAATACGTATCGTTTTTTATTTACTGCAGTTTTATTTTATTATCCTGTCATCAAAAAATGGAGAGTAAGCCGGAGCAGATACGCAGCCTGTACGACACAGTTTACAATTTGTATCAACTATTAGGATATACTGAAGCGGATAGTATTAACCGGGTTTACAATACAATAACGGAAACAACAGATACTACCTCAGATCAATTTTTGCGGCATTTGGAAGACAATGATAAACAACAGCTCGAACGTATTCAGCTGGATTTATATCAGTATTTAATAGCATGCAATAATTTTCATGAAGAGATTTTTGTTTTGGAAGAAAGCCTTAACAAGCTTGAATATGATGTGAAAAAACAATATATTTCAGATTCTACATTTAAAAGGCGATTGACAGAGGAAACAAGGTATCTGGAGGATTTATCTTCCAGGATTTATGCTAAAAGAAACCAGGTTTTTCTGTCAATGGAACAATATTATCACATGTTATCCCGACAAGATTCCCTGCCTAACCTGTTATCGGATGACAAATAAAAATTCCAGGATTTCCTTCATTTTTGCCGGATTTACCATTCTTTTCTGGTCAACAGTAGCTTCTGCCTTTAAACTGGCGCTTCAGCAAATTAATTTTATTCATTTATTGCTAATCGCAGTAATTAGCTCCTGCATCTCTATTTTTTTGATTGTGTTATTTACAGGAAAAATCAAAGAACTTAAGTTCCTTTCTGCTAAAGAAGTTTTTTATTCTGCAGTTCTCGGGTTTCTCAATCCATATTTATATTACCTGATTCTGTTTAAGGCTTATTCCATTCTTCCCGCTCAGATTGCGCAACCCTTAAATTTTACCTGGCCGGTAATGCTGGTATTATTATCCATTCCGTTATTAAAACAAAAACCCGGATGGAAGGGATTATTGGCATTATTAATTAGTTTTTCAGGAGTGCTGATAATTTCTTCGCAGGGAAATATCAGAAATTTTCGGATCGATCAACCCTTCGGTGTATTTCTTGCCTTAATATCATCATTGGTATGGGCGGCGTTTTGGATATTTAACATGATGCAAAAAACAGATGATATAATTAAACTATTCCTTAATTTTTTATTTGCTTCAGTCTATATAATCCTTACCTGTGCATTTACAGGGAATCTGTATGTTCCTAAAAACCCGGGCAGTATTTACGCGGTGTACATCGGGTTATTCGAAATGGGGATTACTTTTGTATTGTGGTTAAAAGCCCTGCAATTTTCAGAAAGTACTGCGAAAGTCAGTAATTTGATTTATATTACCCCGTTTTTATCCTTGATCATTATTCGACTGGTTTTAAAGGAGAATATTTATACTACATCCGTAATCGGTCTGATACTAATTGTGACAGGAATTTTATTACAACGCTTAGCCTCGGTAAAAATGAACTTTAATAAAAACAGATTGAAATAATTTCGATAATTAAATGGTTTAAAACATTATTTTAGTAACATTCAACTAATCCGATAGAGTATTTTTAAGTGAATTAAAAAATTACAACTTATAAGGTGGTTTGGCCATAGACTAATAGACTATAGGAGAGGAATATGAGAAATCACACAAAACTAAGAGCTTTTGAACCTGCCTTGCCGGCAGGCAGGCTTGCCGATGAGATGGCAGTTTTAATTTATAAGGTAACCAAAGGTTTCCCTAAAGATGAAATATATGGATTAACCTCTCAAATGAGAAGATCTGTGGTTTCTGCCCCTTCTAATATAGTTGAAGGTTGTGCCCGCGAGAGTCAGGCAAATATCATAGGTTCCTTGAAATTGCTTTTGGATCATTACGGGAATTGCATTATCAATATACATTGGCTGGCCGATTGGGTTATATTGGAAAGTCAGAAATTAGGGAGTATGAACTAAAAATTATTAAAACAGAAAAAGTTCTGGGAGCGTTGATTCGAGCATTACGAAAAAGCTAAAAGTCTTCCACCTTTAGTCTAAATAACCTAAATAGTTACAAAAAATAATTCATTGGCAAATCAGGAAACAATTATATTGGGGGTTGACCCGGGAACACAAATTACCGGGTATGGTCTGATACAAATTAATGGGAATAAGGTATCATTAATTACTCTTGGAATTATAGAATTAAAGAAATTTAATGATCCTTATATTAAACTTCAAAAAATTTTTGAAAGGGTATTACAACTTATCGATCATTATCATCCTGATGAGCTGGCAATAGAAGCTCCTTTTTATGGCAAAAATGTACAATCGATGTTAAAGCTTGGCAGGGCACAGGGAGTGGCAATAAGCGCTGCACTATATCGTAATATTCCTATTTTTGAATATGCACCAAGAAAAATAAAACTCTCAATCACCGGGCAGGGAAATGCTTCAAAAGAACAAGTTGCCACACTTTTAAAAAGTATTTTAAAAATGAAGGAAGTGCCGGAGTACCTTGATGCCTCAGACGGACTTGCTGCCGCGGTTTGCCATTATTTTCAAAGGAGCAACCCGGTTTCAGATAAATCTTATAATAGCTGGAAAGAATATATTCGGAAAAATCCGGATAAAATTGTATAGGTTAATTAGCCAGTGCTGCCGTTATTTTTTTAGCAATGGTCACAAATTCCTCGGGATCTAATTTCAGCTTTGGTCTTGAAAAATCAATGTCGTACAGGTTATTAATCGGTATCAGATGCACGTGGGCATGAGGTACTTCAAGTCCGAGAACAGCAACGCCAACACGTTTGCAGTCCATCACCTTATCTATTGCCCTGGCCACTTTTTTAGCAAATACATGTAACCCTGCTATCAGATCGTCATCCAGATCAAAGAGATAATCAACCTCTTTCTTGGGAATGACCAGGGTATGTCCTTTTACCAGGGGATTAATATCAAGAAAAGCAAGATAGCGTTCGTCTTCAGCAATTTTATAGCAGGGTATTTCTCCGTTTACAATTTTTGTGAAGATAGTGGCCATGGCTTTATAGTATATATTGTTTTTCTTACCGGGATATTTCAATTATTTCAAACGGAATTATTCCTGAAGGTACGCTGATATCTACGGTATCGCCAACTTTTTTACCGAGTAATCCTTTTGCAATAGGAGTATCAACAGAAATTTTACCTTTTTTTACATCTGCTTCAGGTTCAGAAACAATAGTATACACCATTACGGCATTGTTCTTAATATTTTTAATTTTTACCTTATTCATTATCTGAATAGTCTTGGTATCGATTTTAGTTTCATCAATAATCCGCGAACTGGCAATAGTATCTTTCAGTTTTGCAATTTTCATCTCCAGCAAACCCTGGGCTTCTTTTGCCGCATCGTATTCCGCATTTTCTGACAGATCACCCTTATCCCGCGCTTCTGCAATTTGAAGTGAAATAGCAGGACGCTCAACATTTGATAAATGATCAAGTTCTTCCTTTAATTTCTTCAGGCCTTCTTCAGTGATGTATGAAATTTTTGCCATAATTTTAAGCATTTTAATAAAAAGAAAAAAGAATCCCGGAATTTTCGGAACTCTTTACAGGAACAAAGTTATAAAAAAATTTAGACTTTAAAAAAGGAATCTATTTTACTGATTAAAAATACTTTCGATTTAATATTTCTGAATAAATAACGGCTTTTTTAAGGTCGAAATCGCGCTCGGTAACGTCTTCTTCAGTGTCTTTTATTGCATTATAATCATAAAATTTATATTTAGATATTTCTTCGGACATATCCCCGGATTCTTCTGCAGAAACTTCCGCACTGCCTTCATGTGAAATATCATCAGAGATCAGTAAATTTTTAGTTTCCTCAAAAACAGCTTCCCCTTCTATTTGTTTACTTTCGGGTTCGGAAATTATTTCCGGTTCTTTATAAATTTCAGGTTCGGGTTGTTTCCCCAATAATATTTCTTCCAGAGGACTTAAATATTCTTCCGTTGGATTTTCTCGCTGCTGCTCATATTCAGGCTCAGTGTCCATTTCCAGGTCGGGGAAAAAAATATTCTTCGGAGCCGTCTGTTCTTTCTTGGCCTTGTTGCGGTAAACACTTGCTACAATGGCAATAATTGTAATGACAATATAAATTATGGTTTCAACAGAATCTTCCATTTTTCAGGTTCTTTTTTTTATTTTTCTTTTTCTGAATATTTTTTCCGTCCATCGGGTACGGTTATTAAACTTATTAGCACGCTTTTCCCCATCTTTCATCATTTCTTTGGTGTTCGGACTTTGCATTTCCATCCGCCGTTTGATTGTTTTTTTCCGGGCGATTTCATACCGGCGGGCTTCCGATTTTTCGGTTTTTTCTTTATTCCGTTCGGCTTTTTTTACTGTTCTGCTCTGTGCCGGAATGTAAAGTACAGAAAAAAAAACAAATACTGTAAATAATATAATTTTTTTACCGCTCACTTTGGTAAATTTGTACAACAAAGCATTTAGTTATGGTAACAAAGTATATTTTTTTCAAAACAAAATTAGCGATTTTATCGGTTTTTTTAATGTTTCTTGTCACTCTTATTTCATGTGAAAAATCGAATAGTGATGTAATACCTGATACTGTTGTTAATATTACCATCAATGTTCTAGATGATCCTGAATATTATATGCTTCGTGTTGCTAATAATGCAGTTAAGATCACCAGGAATTTTCCAGGGAGTTTTACCGGGTATAATAACAACGGAATTATTGTGTATAATGCCGGCAATGAATTTTATGCTTTTGATTGTACCTGTACCTACCAGGTGGAAAAGAGTATTTCAGTTTTTCTTGGCAGCCTTGAAGGAACAGCAATGTGTCCGGAATGTAATTCCCTGTTTTTACTAATGAATAATGGTCAGCCGACTAATGATGGTCCGGCACACTTTCCACTAAAAAATTATAAAACCTATTATTCTCCTTCTACGGGAGAAATTCATATTTATAATTAGAAACGATAGATATAAAAAAATACCGGGAAACAAAACCCCGGTATTAGTTTATATCAATAATATTATATTTTAATATCTATAATTCTCTGGTTTATACGGTCCGTCTGGGGATACTCCCAAATAGTCAGATTGTTCTTTAGAAAGCCGTGTAAGTTTTACACCCAGTTGATTCAGGTGAAGCCGTGCGACTTCTTCATCAAGTTTTTTAGATAGTGTATATACACCTACTTTAAAATCTTTCTGCCACAGATCGATTTGTGCAAGTGTTTGGTTACTAAATGAATTACTCATTACAAACGATGGGTGGCCTGTTGCACATCCAAGGTTTACCAGGCGGCCTTCAGCCAGAAGAATAATACTATGACCATCAGGGAAATAATACTGGTCTACTTGTGGTTTAACATTTTCCTTTTTAATTCCCGGCCACTTTTCAAGTTTAGCTACCTGGATTTCATTGTCGAAATGCCCGATATTACAAACAATGGCCTGGTCTTTCATTTGAGACATGTGTTGCGCGGTAATTACGTCTTTGTTACCGGTGGTGGTTACAAAAATATCAGCCTGAGATACCGCTTCTTCAACTGTAGTTACCTGGTATCCTTCCATGGCGGCTTGTAATGCACAAATCGGGTCAATTTCAGTAATAATTACTCTTGCACCAAATCCACGCATGGACTGTGCACAACCTTTGCCTACATCACCATATCCGCAAACCACTACTACTTTGCCGGCTACCATTACATCGGTGGCACGTTTTATACCATCGGCCAGAGATTCACGGCAACCGTATAAATTATCAAATTTCGATTTGGTAACCGAATCGTTAACATTTATGGCAGGGAACAACAATTTGTTTTCTTCCAGCATCTGGTACAACCTGTGAACTCCGGTTGTGGTTTCTTCAGAAACTCCCTTGATATTTTTAGCTATTCCTGTCCACTTGTTGGGATTGTTTGAATAGGCTTCTTTTAATAATTTCATTAATAATTCAAAATCCTCGCCTTCATTACTGTAATCTGCATTGAGTATCGATGGATTTTTTTCAGCTTCCACACCTTTGTGCACCATTAGTGTGGCATCTCCGCCATCGTCAACAATCAGATCAGGGCCTGAGCCGTCAGGAAAAGTTATTGCCTGTTCGGTGCACCACCAGTATTCTTCAAGGGTTTCACCTTTCCAGGCAAATACGGGAATACCTGCTTTTGCAATTGCAGCAGCAGCATGATCCTGTGTGGAAAAAATATTACAGCTTGCCCAGCGAACATTGGCGCCCAATGCCACCAGTGTTTCTATTAAAACAGCTGTTTGTATAGTCATATGTAATGAACCGGTAATTTTTGCTCCTTTTAAGGGTTGTTGGGCAGCATATTTATTTCGTATTGCCATTAATCCGGGCATTTCTTTTTCGGCAATATCAATTTCTTTTCTGCCAAATGCTGCAAGACTAATATCTTTAATTTTGTATGGAAGGGTATCCGCCATCGTTTCTAATTTCATAGTATAAATTTTATTTTAAAAGTATTTGATTTACGGGTAAAAGCATGTAAAGTTACGAATATCAGGAATAACAAAAAACATCATGAACCATGCTTACCCCCAAAATATTGTTGAATCTCCTTTTTATCTTTATGTAGTTGCCCAATTAATTGATTAAAATCTGAAAAATTAATTTCATCCCGTATCCGTTTTTTAAACCGGATTAAAATTTTTTGGCCATAAATAGACCGGTTAAAATCAAAAATATTCACTTCAATGGTTTTACGATGATCCTGTTCTTTTATTGTGGGCCGTACCCCAATATTTAACATTCCTGAATATTGTTGGCTTTCAACAACCACTTCTACTGCATACACTCCATTTTTAGGGATCAGCTTTTCAGGATTGTTTTCATGGATATTTGCTGTTGGAAATCCCAGGCTTTTCCCAATTTTATTTCCATCCATTACAGTGCCTTCAACAGAATAGTCGTATCCCAGTAAAGAACCTGCCTGATCTACTTTGCCTTTTATTACCATTTCACGTACAAGGGATGAGCTCACTGGTTTATTATTAACTAAAACGGGTACTAATTGTTCGGCTTCAAAACCAAAAATTTTTGCAGATTCGAGTAATTTCTCAAAATTTCCTTCACGGTTTTTCCCAAATGTATGATTAAAGCCTACTACTATTTTTTTTATGTGGATTTTCTCGACCAGTATGTTTTTTATGAAACTATTGTAAGAGGTTTGTGCAAATTCTTTTGAGAAAGGTATTATTAAAAGATTGTCGACACCGGCTTCCTGCAGAAGCTGTATTTTTTCTTCGAGAGTTGAAAGAAATGTTACCGGTTTACCACTGCGGTTAAATACCTGGCGTGGGGGAGGCCAAAGGGTAATCACCAGCGTTTCCCCGTTAATTTTTGAGGCCTGGTTTTTTATTTTGTAAATAATTTCTTTGTGGCCCAGATGCACCCCATCAAAGATACCGATGGTAGCAACAGGGTTGTTAATTTTTATATTGTCGGGATTGTGAAAAATTTTCAAGGATACAAAATTAATGAAGGGACAAAATTATAAAAATGTTATCAGTGCCCCCACTTTTTAATAAAGAAAAAAGTAGTAACTTTTCGAAATGAATATTTCATAAAAAATTAATTGCTATGTCTTCTTTTATTCCCCCGCTTGCGAAAAATGATCCATGGCTTGAGCCCTATTCATTAATTATTTCGGAAAGAATGGCTAAAGCAGGGGAAAAAGAAAAGCAATTAACAAAACCCGGGCAGTCTCTTGAAGATTTTGCAACCGGCTATATGTTTTTTGGCCTTCAAAAATCAGATGGCGAATGGATATTTCGTGAATGGGCCCCGAATGCAGAAAAGATTTTTTTAATAGGTGATTTTAATAACTGGCAGGAGATTCCTGAATACGCCATGCTGCCATTAAAATTTGGGAACTGGGAAATTATCCTGCCAACTGAAAAAATTCATCATAAAGACCGGTATAAACTATCTGTTTACTGGAAAAACGGACACGGATACCGTTTACCCAGTTATGCGAACAGGGTAGTGCAGGATAATAACACAAAAAATTTTGATGCCCAGGTTTGGCATCCTGAAAATCCTTATGCCTGGGAAATTGAAAATTTCAACACTGAGGCTAAACATCCCTTTATTTATGAAGCACATATTGGAATGGCCACCCAATCGGAACGAATCGGGACTTTTGAAGAATTCAGGCTTCAGGTGCTTCCAAGAATTGTAAAAGCAGGGTATAACACCATACAATTGATGGGTATTCAGGAGCATCCGTATTACGGATCTTTTGGATATCATGTGTCTAATTTTTTCGCGGTATCCTCTCGCTTTGGCGAGCCGGAAGATTTAAAACGTCTTATTGATGTGGCACACAAGCAGGGAATTACTGTAATTATGGATCTTGTTCATTCGCATGCAGTGAAAAACGAACTGGAGGGACTGGGACTTTTTGATGGAACGGATTACCAGTATTTTCATGACGGCCCCAGAAGAAACCATATTGCCTGGGATTCTTTGTGTTTTAACTATGGTAAAAATGAAGTGTTGCATTTTCTTTTGTCAAATTGTAAATACTGGCTGCACGAATACAAGTTTGATGGTTTCCGCTTTGATGGCGTAACCAGTATGTTATACTATGATCATGGTCTTTCACGCGATTTCACCAACTATTCGATGTATTTTGACCGGCAGCAGGATGAAGATGCAATTACCTATCTGAAACTGGCCAATACACTTATACACCGGGTTAACCCGAACGCTCTTTCGGTGGCTGAAGAAATGAGCGGAATGCCGGGTATAGCAGCGCCTGTGGAAGATGGCGGCTTTGGATTTGATTTCCGTTTGGCTATGGGAATTCCGGATTACTGGATTAAAATTATTAAGGAGCTACCCGATGAACAATGGAATGTTAATGCTATTTTTCATGAATTAACCAGCCGAAGAATGGAAGAAAAAACGATTTCTTATACCGAATCTCATGATCAGGCGCTTGTGGGGGATAAAACAATTATTTTCAGGTTGATGGATAAGGATATGTATTTTTTTATGGATAAAAAATCTCAGAACCTTACCATTGACAGAGGAATTGCCCTGCATAAAATCTTACGGTTAATAACCCTTTCAACTTGCGGAGGAGGCTATTTAAATTTTATGGGTAATGAATTTGGACATCCGGAATGGATCGACTTTCCGCGAGAAGGAAATAACTGGTCTTATAAATATGCCCGGCGCCAATGGAACCTGCTCGATGACGAAAGTCTGCGATATTATTACCTGGCTGCCTTCGATAGGGATATGCTCAAAATGGCCGGCGATGAAGGTTTTCTTGATGATCCATACTGTTATCAACTGGCGGCCAGTGAATACGATCAGGTACTGGCATTTCAGCGAAAGGATCTGATTTTTATTTTTAATTTGAATCCGGGCAGGTCATTCACCGATTATGGAATTAAAGTTAAACCGGGCAGGTTCAAAATTATTCTTAATACAGATTCAGTGCAGTATGGCGGATATGGAAATATTGATGAAACGATTACTTATTATCCTCAACGTAACCCAAAAATATCGGGTGACAATATTCTAAAATTGTATATACCCAGCAGGGTAGGTTTAGTGCTGAAGCACATACCTACCCCCAGGGTTTATTAATTTTATATCCACCGGATCAGCGGGAAATCCATCCTGTTAGGTAACAACGGATTTTTCGGGAATATTCTTAATCCGTAAGTAAAGGTACCAGGTTGTTGTATTGAAAATGTTGCCTCATATTTAACCTGCCCTGCATTATTATCAACAAGATCAAATTCTTTTCTTAATACAATGTTGGTATAGTTTTCTGTAAGAATCATTTCCACACCCACATTTTCAGAAGAAATTTCGTTTAGATCAAGAATTACTGTACTGGTGTAATCTTTACCGGCATCGAGTGTTTCTGTTTTTTTATCGTACATTTTTACATCCAACACTTCGATGTTATCCCATGACCTTCTGATTTTACGTTTCCATGAAGCCATCTTTTTCACCTGGCTATATTCATTTTCTTTTATTTGCAGGGTATGTTCATATAATGGAGTATAAAATTTGTTCTTATAATCAGTAATCATTCTGGTAGTAGTAAAATTTGGAGCTACCTGTACAAAACTGTTTTTTATATACTTTATCCAATTTACAGGTAACCCGTCATGGTCTCTTTTATAAAACAAGGGAACAATTTCCTGTTCAAAAAGGCTATAGATAATTTCAGCATCCAGATCATCCTGAAACGCTTGATTATCATATGTACGTTCATTGGTCAGTGCCCAGCCGGCTTCGGGTTTATATCCTTCCACCCACCATCCGTCGAGTACGCTAAAGTGGAGGGTGCCGTTCATCACAGCTTTTTCACCGCTGGTACCGGAAGCCTCCAGGGGCCGGGTAGGAGTATTTAACCATATATCCGCTCCCTGAACCAGAAGTTTGGCCAAACCAATATCATAATTCTGAAGGAATAATATTTTACCCAGAAATTCCGGACGTTTGGATATTTCAATAATATATTTTATAAGATCCTGCCCGGCTTTATCCTGGGGATGGGCCTTTCCCGCAAATATAAATTGAATGGGACGATCAGGATTATTTATTAATTTAGCCAGCCTTTCTAAATTTCTGAACAAAAGGTGAGCACGCTTATACGTAGCAAACCTGCGGGCAAAACATACGGTCAGGGCATTTTCAGATAGCGCATCCCTGATGGTAATAATTTGTTTGGGATCTTCGTGCCGTTTAATCCAGTTTTCTTTAAACCGTTCTTTAACGGCTACAATTAATTTTTTGCGCAATTGTTGTTTAACATCCCAGATTTCGTTATCCGGAATTTCATAAAACCTGCTCCAGTTATCAATTACTCTAAAGTCAGAATTTTTATCTGAAAATACTTTGGAATATACCGGATTCCATTCATGTGCTTTCCATGTTGGTAAATGCACTCCGTTGGTAACATAATCAATGTGCAATTCTTCCTGAAGATAACCGGGCCATAGTTTCACAAGTATATCACGGGTTACTGTACCGTGAAGCATACTTACACCATTTATTTCCTGGGCAAGATGAGACGCCAGGTAACTCATATTAAATTTCTCGTGCCAGTCGTTAGGATTGGCCCTGCCCAATGACATAAAGTAATTCCAGCTAATTTTAAGACGCTCGGGATAGTGACCAATATATTTTCTTAATAAATCTTCTTCAAAAGCGTCATGCCCGGCCGGAACAGGAGTATGGGTTGTAAATACCGTGGATGCTCTCACAATTTCTTTAGCTTCCTCAAACGTTAACTGTTCAAGTTGCACTAGGTTCCTGATGCGTTCAAGTCCGATAAAAGCACTGTGCCCTTCATTACTATGATATAAATCGGGATATATTCCAAGAGTATTTAAAACACGGATTCCGCCGATACCAAGCAGAAGTTCCTGCCTGAGCCTGTTTTCATTATCACCACCATACAAATGGTGCGATATTGTGCGGTCTTCGGGCGTATTGCACTCGATATCCGTATCAAGAAGGTACAGATGAATTCTGCCAACATCCAATCGCCATATTCGCGCACACATTATCCTTCCTGGCAATGCAATATTTACGATTTTAAAATTACCGCTTTCATCACGGACCGGTTTTACGGGAATCTTTGTAAAATGCTGATATTCATACTGGGCTTGTTGTTCGCCCATCAGGGTAAGCATCTGGTCAAAATATCCATAGCGGTAGAGAATTCCAACAGCCACAATGTTTACCATTGAATCACTGGCTTCTTTAAGGTAATCGCCTGCAAGAATTCCAAGTCCGCCGGAATATAATTTTATTGAATCATGAATGCCATATTCCATACTGAAATATGCAATCTTTGGGCCTTGCATTTCTTTTTTGGCCTCCATGTAAGCCTGGTACCTGGAGTATACATTTTGAAGCTTTTCTATGTAATTCTGATCTTTGCTTAATTTTTTTAATTTGTTAAACGAAATTTGTTCAAATAAAATTGCCGGATTATGCCCGCAAAGATCCCAGGTAACCGGATCAATGGTTTCAAACAAACTTTCTGCCTCATGGTCCCAGGTCCACCATAAATTTTGTGATAGCTCATCTAATAATTGAAGTTGTTCCGGGAGTTTTGATTTAATAATAATTCTGTTCCATTTGGGTTCATTACCTGTTGAAACGAATTCCTCATAAACCTTCTCGGTTTGCTTTTCCTGAAGTTCTACAAATTTATCACGCCGTTTAAGGGTTTGTTCAAGGGCAATTGAATACGTTTTGTAGTAATTATCGATAAGGGAGTTCCATAAAGCAATCCGGGAAATGGCAAATGCATTATTTCTTGAATTTCTGCATTCTTCGAAAGTATACTTATATTTTTTTATAATTTCAGCCGCAATATTTTTTACAACCTCCACATCATTATCATCATTTCGATCAATAACGGCAATTCCTCCGTCAATCTGATGTATTTGGGTATTTACCCATAGTCCGAATCCGGTGAGCGAGGTGGTAACTGTTGGAATTGAAAATGCCAGGCTTTCAAGTGGAGTATACCCCCAGGGTTCATAATAAGATGCAAAAACAGTTAGATCAAGTCCGATTAATAAATCATAGTAAGGTAAATTAAAAATTCCGTCGTTACCGTTTAAGTAGGAGGGTACAAAAATTACTTTTACTTTTTGCTCCTGGTTATTTTTTAATGCTCCTTTATGTATTCTTTTTAAAATCGGATCGTATTCTTCATCGTGTAAGTTATGCGTCAGATATTTTGAGCCATCAACTTGTATATTTCCTCCGGTTAATTTATCTGCCAGGTCTTTACGTGCGCCATAATGGTTGGCAGGAATAAGTATAAAAGCAACAATTTCTCTTTTTAGATTTTCTGTATTATTTATTTCAGCTAGGGCATCGATAAATAAATCCAGCCCTTTATTTCGAAATTCATATCTGCCACTTGTAGCAACTAAAAGGGCATCATCCGAAATGGAATAACCCAATAAAGATTCAGCTACGGCAAGAAATTTATTTCGTGCTGTTTGACGTTTTATTGTGTATTCTTCTTGCGGGGGTATAAAGGTGTCTTCAAAACCGTTAGGTGTAACCAGGTCAACTTCTTTTCCAAAAAACTGCTTGCATTCCCGTGATGTTAATTCGCTTACTGTGGTAAATGCATCTGCATGGAGTGCGGATAGTTTTTCAAGCGATTGTTTCGAAATAACATTAAATTCTTTGGCAATCTGATCGGGGTCATAAATATTCAGATTTTTATACAGGGGTTTATTATTACCCGCTAATGACCTTCCCAATACGGTAGCATGAGTAGTGAAAATTGTAGCTACCTGTGGTAACTTGTCTTTCAGGTATAATATGCCTGTTCCTGTCATCCATTCATGAAACTGGGCTACAATTTTGTCTTCCTTGGTCATGTTAAAAAGTACAAAACTTTCAATTACCTTTCCGGCAACATACCCAAACAGCGCAGGCTCAATATAATCCCATTGTCCAGAAATGGAGTCGAGTTTGTAAATTTCCCAGAATTTACTAAACACATCATCTTTTTTATTGATCCAGTTTGAAAAATCAATAAGTACAGCTATGGGATTTCCGTTAATTTGCCACCTGCCGATTCGAATTCTTAAGCCTTCTGCTTCGGCATGTTGTCTCCACGAACCATATAATTGTTTGTCTTCAACAAACTCAGGGTTGTCAGTTTCAGGTCTCACAATATCTGGACCTATAAGAATATAATTACTGTTATATTTTGTAAGAAGGCTTATTGCCTTGGTGGCCACTACCGTATGTATTCCTCCAACCTTATTACATATCTCCCAGCTTACTTCAAATAAATAATCGGGTATTGTTACTTCATTACTCATATTACATTCAATAAATGATTGATAAAAAATAAAATCTGTCCGATACTATCACTATTTCTTTTTTGATGCAGGTTTCACAGATGAAGACTTTGGTGTAATGGGTTTTTTAACCTTATCCTGAATATTTTCTGCTTTTTTTTGAGATGTTTTTGCGGTTTTTTTTGGCGATTTTCTTTTATTAAGCTCTGATTTGTATTTATCTATTAGCTGTTCTTTTTCTTTAATAATATTTGTAAGATTTGCAATTTCAGTTTCGTGTGAACTTCTTGGAACGGAAGCATTTAGGCGCATACTGAAATCACTTAATAAATTCATATAATTAATATATGCATCGTAAGGGGAATCGTATGGATTAAAATACGAGTGAACTTCACCGTCAGAAAAAAACTTGGTGCTCATATAATAAAAATGATCACTTGCCTGAAGATACTTCCAGTCTTTTAGTATATGAGGGTCCGAACATTTGTTTATCTGGTCGATGTGCGAATACAACTGGTTAAAAGCATCATTTTGAAGATCGTTTCCAAGCCAGGCGGTAACATCACGTTCTTCATCGGCCCAGGATATTGGATACAATACATTAACGGCTGCTACCGGTTGGTGAGTTTCTATAATTTCAGAGGGAGTCTGAAACTGGTAATCAGAATATTTAAACAGGGTTTTCGGCAGGGTTTTCAGAAAATTGAATATCCCGGTTGCAGCCGGCTGGTGTTCCCCAAAAGTTTCATAATCCATAAACAGGTTTACCGTTTCTTCTTTTTTATCCAGTTTATTCAGCCAGTTTACATATTTTTCTGTAGTAAGCGGGTATTCCGGCCAGCCTTTATTTGAGAACCGAAATGCAATATCATCACTTAGCTTAAAATTTTTTAATAATATTTTTAACCTGGGATTATTTGCATTGTAGTATAAAAAATTAGGACTTTTCCAGCCCAGAATATGTTTAGCCCCTTCTGTAATCATGGCAGAAAATCCCATTTCTGCTATTTGCTCTCCTATTTTATCGGAGTAGATAAGTTCTGTATTTCGAAATACTTTAGGTTGCTGTCCAAATAACTGGTTAATACGTTGTGTATGTTCCGAAACCTGCTTTTTAAATTCATTCGCATCTTTTAAAGATACCAGTGAATGGGAATAGGTTTCGGCTAAAAACTCAACATTGCCGGTCTTGCTTAGCTTCTGAAAGCTTTCCAGCGCATCCGGTGCGTATAGTTGCATCTGGTCTAGGGCGATACCGGTAATTGAAAACGTAATCTTAAATTGCGAGCCATATTCTTCAATAAGTTGCAATAATATTTTATTTGCTGGCAGATAGCACAAATCGGCAACTTTTCGCATTATGGACTCATTTAAATAATCATCGTAATAATAATGGTCTTTACCAATATCAAAAAACCGGTACCTTTTAAACCTGAATGGTTGGTGCACCTGAAAATATAAACAAAGTGTTCTCATGCTTTAATTAATTCTGGTTACAAAACTGAATGGTATACTTCTTTTACAATAGATGCGGTATTTTCCCACTTTAAATTATCAACCTCCATTTTACCATAATGACTGAACATCTTCTGCAAACCCTGATAGTTTAGTATTCCATAGATAGCATCGGCCATTCCGTCGATGTCCCAAAAATCTACCTTTATGGTATACTTTAAGATTTCTGATACTCCCGATTGTTTTGAAATAATAACCGGTACATTTGATTGCATCGCTTCCAATGGAGAAATTCCAAAGGGTTCGGATATTGAAGGCATAACGTAAACATCACTCAGGGAAAACATATTTGAAACATCATCGCCTTTTAAAAATCCGGTAAAATGAAAATGATGTCCGATTTTTAAAGCGGCCACCCGGTGTATCATTTTATTTAACATATCCCCGCTTCCTGCCATCACAAAACGAACGCCGTTCATTTTTTGAATTACTTTATAGGCGGCCTCTATAAAATATTCTGGGCCTTTTTGCATGGTTACCCTGCCCAGAAAAGTAACTATTTTATCATTTATGCCTCTTGATAATTTTAATGTCTCTCTATCATTATTTGGCTCTACGGCATTATGTGCTGTTATTACTTTGTTCGCATCAATTCCATATTTTTCAATAATGGTATTGCGGGTAAGGTTACTTACTGCGATTATTTTATCAGCTTCTTCCATTCCCGTTTTTTCAATTTCATAGACCAAAGGATTTGCACTGCCTCCGCTTCTGTCGAAATCAGTAGCATGAACGTGTATAATTAGTGGTTTTCCTGAAACTTTTTTTGCTGCAATACCTGCCGGAAATGTAAGCCAGTCATGAACGTGAATTACATCAAATTCATTTTCGGAGGCTATGGTAGCTGCCACTATGGCATAATTTGCAATTTCCTGAAACAGACTTTGCCCGTATCCGCCGGTAAAATTAATTTTTCCTGAAAAACTTGTATTAATAAGGGCTTTTCTCTTTTGACGATCGGCATTGGTTATTTTCTCATATTCTTCAGGAGCGGTATATGGAACAATATTAGATCCTACTGTGATAAAACGAATTTGTTTTAGAAATTCTTTATAATCAACAAGACGCTGCTTTATTTCTATGTCTCCTGCATTTAGAATGCGCACATTAATCTGATCTTCATCACCATAGGATTTAGGCACTACAAAAAGGATTTCAACTCCGCCCAATGCATACAGGCCTTTAGTAAGGCCGTAACATGCAGTTCCGAGTCCGCCAGAAATGTGGGGAGGAAATTCCCACCCAAACATTAATACTTTCATATATACTATGTGTTCATCTTAATATTATGCACCTAATTAATTTTCTTCCGAATAATCATCGATTAACTTCAATACATTTAGCAATGCAGCAACACTCCAGGCTTGAGAAATTGCCCCCCTGGGATGATGTGGCGGATCCCCATCGTAAATTTCTGATATGGTTCCCAGTCCATGTTCATTAACTACAGGCTCAAAATCTGCAACGATTTTCTTTAAAAAGGGTACTCCCGAACTTTTGTATTTTTTAATATATGCCCTGCAAAAATGCTCTATTAACCAGGGCCAGACTGTACCCTGATGGTAGGCACTGTCACGCTTTTCCTGATTTCCTTCGTATACTCCGATGTAGTGTTCATTTTTTGGTGATAGTGTTCTTAATCCCCTGGGGGTTAATAATTCGCAATCTACAACCCGAAGAACTTTCTCATAAATTTCATCATCTACCGGACTATTATCCACTGAAAGGGCAATAATCTGATTAGGCCGTAATGACCAGTCCTTAAAATCTCCATCCACTACATCTGCAAGATAACCTTTCTTCTCGTCCCAAAAAGTTTTGATAAACGAGTCTTTAATAAGAGGTGGGAGATTTTTCCATTTCGAAATGAAGCTATTATCTCCTGCCTGCTTTGCCAGATCAAGGCTAAATACCACGGCATTATACCAGAGAGCATTTATTTCTACCGGATAACCTTTTCGCTGGGTAACCGGTTTGCCGTTTACCACGGCATCCATCCAGGTTAATGCCCTGCCGGGTTCTCCCGCATACATCAATCCATTGGCATCCATCTTAATACCAAACATGGTGCCTTTTCGGTATGCATTTAATATTTCTTTAATGGCTTTATTATATTGTGTCCAAATGGAAACATCTGAATGAATAGCTTTAGTATACTGCTGTAAGGCCCAGAAAAACCATAAGGATGCATCTACGGTATTATAAGCCGGATCTTCGTTGTCCATATTGGGAAATAATCCGTTTTTTAATTTGGCTACCATAGAATCGATTACTTCTTTGCATAGTTTGGTATTTCCCAGAGACAGGCTTAAACCTGGCAAAGAAATAAATGTATCGCGCCCCCAACTGCCAAACCAGGGAAAACCTGCAATTATTTCAACTTTTTTACCTTTTTTATTAAAAAATTGTTCCGCAGCATTTATCAGGCAATTTCTGAAATTATCTTTTGACACCCGTTTTCCATGTTCAAGCGAAAATTTGCGCTTTAATGCTTCCGGATTTGCTTCACGTGTAGATGCTGAAAAAATAATTGATTCCCCTTTTTTTGCAGACATTTCAAAATATCCGGGAACAAAAAGATCTTCTTTAAAATCATATCCCCGCTTTTGTTCTTCAAGATATTCAATATTGTAATACCAGTCTGGCATCTGAATAAATTCACAGGTTTTCGAAAATTGCATGTTCAAATAGGGATAGCCATCATATAATCTTGATTTCACACCATTTTTAATACGTTTTACTTTTGTATTGGCATGCATGTTTACTTTGCTAAGAGAATGAATATTTCTAAAAGCAAGAAAAGGTGTAAATCGTAATTTCACTGTTTTATCGGCTTCAACAAAAGTGTATTTAATAAGTATTTGTTCTTCTTTTTCTACAAGAATACTTTCGCGTGTAAGAACAACTCCTCCAACGCGATAAACTAATTTAGGAATAGAATTTATTTCAAAGTCACGTACGTATTTATGGCCTTTAGGAATATATAAGTCTCCCTGGTATTTGTGGATTCCCAGGTTAAAGTCCTGGCCATTCTGAATAATAGACACATCTAACGTAGAGAGCAGAACATGCTGTTCACCATCAAAATTTTCTACTGGCACTACCAATGAACCATGGTATTTCCGGGTATTACATACAATTATGGTGGTACAGGCATAAGACCCTGCCCTGTTGCTGCGTATAACTTCTTTATTAAGGGAATATTCCAGGTTAATCAGCTGTGATTTATCAAATTTAAGATAACTCATCTATTTAGGATTTATTAATGTTCTATACAATTTAGCAAAAAAAGCGCATAAAGCAGTGAGAACTAATATAAAATTCATATGTAAATTTCGTTAATTCTAATTCAATTCGCATTAAAGTGGAATTAATTTTAAATTAATATCGCTTTCTATTAATAATTTCAATTTTTTATGACAAAATAAGGTTGTTCTAAATCATGCGGAATTATTTATTAGAATCTAAAATCTTATTAAGTCACTTATTATTATAACTTTTATTTCAAACTTTTTTTAGTTGGGCGGGAAATGAGTTTAAATGCAGTAACAATTATTTGGAAAACATGTTTTCAAAAATTCATTTTTTTTTTACAATTAAAAGTATTTTCGAATAAAATATGATGTTCATAGAAAAATTGACAGAAATAACAATGAATCCACTATATTTGAAATTCAATATCGAGAATTATGAGACAACTTTTATTCTATCTGATACCCATCTTTTTAATTGCGGGATGCACAGGGGATAAAAATAAATTTGTTGTAAAAGGTACTATTGAAAATTCAAACGGCGAAAAGCTGGTATTACTTAAGCTGACTACGCAACAAATATTACCTGTTGATTCTGCTGTTGTTGACATTCAGGGTCGTTTTGAAATTTCTGACAAGATTGAAAATCCCGGATTTTATATATTACGTGATGAATATAAGAGACACATCAATTTAATTATTTATCCGGGTGATAAAATAGAAATCACAACAAATATCGACAATTTTGAGAGTGATTATTATATTGAAGGGAGCCACCATTCAAGACTTGTAAAGGATTTGATTTCCAAACAAAACCGTGTACTTGAACAGATTTCTGCAATAAGCAATGAATATGAAAAAAGCAAAAACGATCCGCAAACTTTTTTGGAATCAAAATCACGGCTTGATAGCCTGTACAATAAGATTACTCTTGATCATAAAAATTATTCTATAGATTTTATTAAAAAAAACCCACGGTCTCTTGCTTCTTTAATGGCTCTTTATCAACAGTTGGGTGTACATGTATCGCTTTTTGATCCGATAAAAGATTTTGAAATTTTTAATTATGTGGATTCAAATCTCATGATGCTTTATCCCGGTCTGGAAGCTGTAAAAAGTCTAAACCAGACTGTTGTTGAAGCATCTGAGGAAATTAAATTCAGACAAATTGAGGAAAAAAAACTGGGCATAGGCAGGTCAGCGCCCGAGATTTCTTTACCCGATACGAAGGAATTATTGGTTTCCCTTTCAAGCTTTAAAGGGAAGTACGTTTTGGTCGATTTTTGGGCTTCATGGTGTAACCCTTGTCGGAACGAAAACCCAAACCTGGTTCGTCTGTATAGAAAATATAATAGCCGGGGTTTTGAAATATATCAGGTTTCGCTCGACCAGTCTAAGGAACCCTGGGTTAGCGCCATTGAGGATGACCAGTTAAACTGGACTCAGGTAAGCGATTTAAAATACTGGAATTCTGTTGTTGTCCCATTGTACAATCTTAATGGTATTCCGGCTAATTATTTATTAGATAAAGATGGAATTATTATTGCAAAAGATTTATTTGGCCATGAACTCGAACAAAAACTTAAAGAAATTTTCAATTATTAAAATCAGGCTGCTGATTGTATTGGCAATTTTATTTACTACCGTTTCCTGCGTAAATAAAGAAAAAGCGGTCTTACGCGGAAAACTGGAAAATGCAAAAGGCAAAACATTATACCTTGATGAAATTGATTTTTACAGAGCTAAAGTACTGGATTCGCTTATCCTTGGTAAGAATGGAAAATTCTCGTTTGGTATACATACAAAATACCCTTCATTTTACCAGTTGCGGTTATCTTCGAACCAGGCCGTTAACCTGCTAATAAAACCCGATGAAAAAGTGATGTTAACTGCTGATGCTGGAAATTTCAGAAACACCCTGGAAGTTACCGGATCTGAAGGATCAAGACAAATAATACAGTTAAATAATGACCTGGAAGATACCAAACATCTGCTCGATTCACTGAAAAAAGTATATGCATCACTGCCTTTGTCGGAGGAGAATATTGCCCGGCGCGAAATACTATCAAAACAATATGATACTGTTTATAACAGGCATTATAAGTATTCAATTGCATTTGTATTGCAATATTCAAGTTCAATGGCAAGCATTATGGCCCTTTATCAGGAAATATCCCCGGGAGTATATTTATTTAACAGATTACGTGACCTGCAGTTTTTTAAAATTGTAGTCGATTCGTTAAAAAAATATTATCCTGAATCGAATAATGTAAAAATGCTCGAAGGCAATTTTAACAATTTTTACGGTCAGTACCAAACCAGCAAACTCTTAAGAATGGCTGATACTGTGGAGTTTTCGGTTCCCAAAATTGTTTTACCGGATGCAAAGGGCAACGCGGTTAATCTATCTTCTTATAAAGGAAAAGTAGTTCTTGTGAGTTTCTGGGCCAGCTGGAATAAAGAAAGTATTAAAGATAACCTGGAAATGAAACAGGTTTACGAAAAATTCAGGAATAAAGGGTTTGAGATTTATCAGGTATCATTTGACAAATCTCTTGATAACTGGAACAGGGCAGTAAGGTTTGATGAACTTCCATGGATTAGTGTTTGCGATACAACATTTCCGAGATCGGCTGTTGCAGCAAGATATAACATTACACAGTTGCCTGCCAATTTCCTGATTAATAAAGAACAGGATGATATTCTGGCAAAAAATGTATCTGCCCTGGATTTACAGAAAAAATTATTGAGATTACTGAATTAATAAAACGGATAGAAAATTTTGACTGAGAAAAAGAAGATTTATTTTATTTCTGACCTTCATCTTGGATTGTACCCTCCTGAAAAAAGTGCTGAACGGGAAAAATTATTGGTGCAGTGGCTTGAAGATATTAAACCCGAAACAGCGGAATTATATTTAATGGGGGATATATTTGATTTCTGGCACGAATATAAACGCGTTGCTCCTCGTGGTTTTACACGTTTTATTGGGAAACTGGCAGAACTTTCGGATAATGGCACTCAAATCTTTTATTTTACCGGAAACCATGATGTGTGGGTTTATGATTATTTGCCAAAGGAAGTGGGATTGACACTATACAGAACCCCCATTATTAAAACCCTGCAGGGATTAAAATTTTTTCTTGCGCATGGTGACGGGTTAGGACCGGGAGATTTCAGTTATAAAATTTTAAAAAGAATTTTTACAAATCGCTTGTTGCAATGGTTTTTTGCCCGCCTGCATCCGAATTTTGCAATGGCCATAGGTCATACCTGGTCGAAAAAAAGCCGGTATGCCAAAGGTATTGTGGCTGAACCTTACAGGGGTGATTATAATGAATTTCAAATTGTTTTTGCCAGAAAAAAATTACAGCATGCGTATTTTGATTTTTTTGTTTTCGGGCACCGCCATATCCCATCTGATGTTACCATTAACGAAAAAAGCAGGGTGATTAACCTGGGAGACTGGATCAATAATTATACTTATGGTGTTCTGGAAGATGGAGATTTTCAACTAAAATCATTGTATCCTGAAAATGAAAAAAATATAGTAAGACGAAAAATATAGAAGCAGGCAAAAAAAAGCTGACTTTTTAGTCAGCTTTTTTTATTTAGCACGAATAATATTTTTTATGCAAAAAATCCTAATGCAACGGTTAATCCTGCCATAACCACAGAAACCATAGTCATTAATTTAATAAGGATATTTAATGATGGCCCTGAAGTATCTTTAAAAGGATCACCAACAGTATCGCCAACAACACTGGCTTTGTGTGTTTCGCTTCCTTTTCCGCCATAATTCCCTTTTTCTACATATTTTTTAGCATTGTCCCATGCACCACCGGCATTATTCAACATTACAGCCAGGGTAAATCCTGCGGTTAATCCGCCGGCAAGTAAGCCAACTACACCGGCAACTCCTAAAGTAATACCAATAAAAACTGGTACTGCAATGGCTAATAATGAAGGAACAAGCATTTCTTTTTGTGCACCTTTTGTTGAGATTGCCACACATTTAGCATATTCGGGGGTAGCAGTACCATCCATAATCCCGGGAATTTCTCTAAATTGACGTCTAACTTCGTCCACCATAGCTCCTGCAGCCCTGCCCACAGCTTTCATAGTCATGGCACAGAAAACAAAAGCCATCATGGCGCCGAGGAATAAACCACCGAGTAACATTGGATTAAAGATCGACAGGTTATATGCTTCGACAAAATCATTAATGTGGGCGCCTGCCAGCTGAATGGCTTTTTGTCCTTCAGCCACAACAGGTATATTGTCTTTATAGAAAAGTGTATCGCCAATTTGTTTGAATCCATCACCCGCAAGGCGGCCAAGCCATAACCTTACTTCTTCCATGTAAGCGGCAAGAAGAGCCAGTGCAGTTAACGCTGCTGATCCAATAGCAAAACCCTTACCAGTAGCAGCAGTTGTATTCCCTAACATATCGAGGGCATCGGTGCGCTCTCTAACTTCTTTAGGAAGTTTAGCCATCTCAGCGTTTCCACCGGCATTATCAGCAATGGGTCCGAATGCATCTGTTGCCAGCGTAATTCCCAGCGTTGATAGCATTCCCACAGCGGCAAAACCTATACCATAAACACCCATGGCAAAGTTGCTGAATCCTCCTGCAAATCCATAGGCGAAAATAATACCTAGAACTATGGTTACAACGGGAATCCATGTTGAGAACATACCTACAGCAATTCCATCGATAATGGTGGTTGCAGGGCCTTGTTGTGCCTGTCCGGCAATTCCTCTGGTAGGCTTATATTCATCTGAAGTAAAATATTCAGTAGCCTGTCCTATAATAACACCGGCCACCAAGCCGGAAACAACAGATCCGAAAATTCCCCAGGTAATCCACTCGAAATATGCAAGTGCTGCCACTCCAACAAGGATCAGGAAGGAACTTCCGCCTGTTCCAAGTAGTAAAGCGTTTAGCAGGTTTTTCTGTGTTGCCGATTCTTTTGCACGTACCATAAAAATCCCGGCAATGGAGAGTATGATTCCAATAGCCGCAACAATCATCGGAGCAATAATTGCCTTGGTCTGATCAATTTCACCGCCAATTAAAGGTAATGCGGCCCCTAATGCAGCAGTAGCCAGAATAGAACCGGCGTATGATTCATAAAGGTCTGCGCCCATACCGGCAACATCACCTACATTATCGCCCACGTTATCGGCAATAGTAGCCGGATTTCGGGGATCGTCTTCAGGAATCCCTGCTTCTACCTTACCAACCAGGTCAGCTCCTACATCAGCAGCTTTGGTATAAATTCCGCCACCTACACGTGCAAACAATGCCTGTGTGGAAGCACCCATACCAAAAGTTAACATGGTTGCAGTAATTTCAACAAATTTTTCGTGTTCTGTAATTCCTGAGTGAACAAAATCCAGTCCTAAAAAGCTCAGGCCGTTTTGCATATGTTCTGCAGTATAAACCAGTTTGGTAAGGATAATGTACCAGAGACTAATATCCAGCAAGCCAAAACCAACAACAACCAGTCCCATTACAGCGCCGCTTCTGAATGCAATCTGCAAACCTTTATTCAGCGACTGAGAAGCTCCGTGTGCCGTTCTTGCAGAGGCATATGTGGCGGTGCGCATACCCAAATACCCGCAAAGGCCGGAAAAAATACCTCCGGTTAAGAAAGCTATAGGTACAAACGGATTTTGTACTTTGAAATATGCCAGAACAATAAGAATGATCATTAAAATTATAAATACAAAACCCACCACTTTATATTGCCGGGTTAAATACGCCATAGCGCCCTCTCTCACATACTGCGCAATTTCTTTCATCCTATCTGTCCCTTCGGAGTTTTTCATCATACCCTTAAAGAAGATATAAGCAAAGAGCAGCGCCAGTAAGGCTGCTAAAGGAACAATCCAAAAAATACCTGCCATATCAATTAAATTTTAGTTTATAATTAAATCGTAAATTTCTGTTATCGTTTTTTATCTTAATGGTCTTAATTTGAGTAATTTCATAAAAAATAAGTTGCAAATATAGTGAATTTGAATTCCTGACAAATAAATACTTTATATTGAATTTCTGATTTTGAAATTAAAAAATCCGGTGATTTCATATCAATATTTTTTACTGCCTTGTTTCTCTGATAATTATACTCAAAGAAGGGTATTATTTGTTTTCGTTCTAAATTTCAGAAGAATGATAATCCTTAGTTAAATAATATAAGTGTCAGTTATTTAAGCATTTAAAATGGCATTTCTTATAATTATTAAGTATATTCGAAATTTAGCTTGTATTCTGAAAGGAAATTGCTTTCAGTTATTAATATGGAGCGCTTTTTTTGATATTGTTTTTCATTTTAATTATTGATGACTTATACAATCCCAGGCTAAATTTCTAAGTTTTTTATGGATATATTTTCTATTGTGTAATTATCTTTTAAGCTGAGGTAAAGTATCTTAATTTAAGGTAAAAATATTTATAGTGTGTAATAGTTTTATCAGGAAGTGAGATTGGAGCGGGTTCCTTCCCCCTTGGAGAAGGGGGAATTGATTTCGCTGATATTACGATAAAGGACTAATATGAGAAATTTTAAAACCAGATAAATAAAACTTACTTAAAGGCATAAGCGAAAGTTTGCAGTATTAGGAATATACAGTTATTTATATAAAAATAGGTTTAAACTTTTTTAAGCTTTTATATAATTTACAATATTGGATCTTGCTGAGATTTTTTGAAAATATAGGTAATAAATCATTTTTGATAAATTGATGATAATCACTATATTTAGTATTTAGTAATCCAAATCACATACAGAAATGAAAAAATATACGTTAGTTTTTCTTTTTTTGACATTTATTGCCTGTAATACTCAGAATTCATCCAACCAAGAAAAAAACTCTAATTATACTGAGATTAATAAAGAAGGGATAATAAACACTTTCGTCGATGGTTCAGATATTGAAAAAGTAAATATTTGGGAAAGCAATAAGAATAAGGATATAATAATCACATTTTGCCTGAAAGGTGAATCGGTAACGGTTTTACTTTCTGATGAATATTATTACAAAATAAGAACTGCTTCAGGGCAGGAAGGTTGGGTAATGAAAGGCTTTGTTAAGGTAAAAGAATAATTAAGGGTTCATTCGCCTAAATAGATATTAATTTGGCTTTTTTTCTGACTTAGTAACCTCAATACCTTTATTAACTTTACTTGGTAACACGTATAGAAATTCAGCCAAAGCTAATGCAAAATCAATAGTGTTTTTTGCAACTTCTTCTTTTGGCAATTCAAAATCCTCATCTGCATGTCTTTGTGCATTAGCATCTAACCTAATTTGATGTGCCCATTTTGACATGCCCTCAGTTATTAAATGATCAGTAACAGCATTATTAATTCTATTATTAAGACTTTCATCGTCATTATATCCTTGTTCTTTTAACATCGCATCAATTGAGGATGCAGCTAACATAATAGCCCCAGATGGAGCATGAATACTGTCTATTGCCTGTTCAAGATATTCCTTTGCTCTTTTTGGAATAACTTCACTGACTTTAATTGATTTAGGATACATTTCTGTGATTTCTTTAGCCCCTCCTTTTGCAGATGCTAATACTGCTCCACCACAATTTGCACAACTATAAACTTTCCATTTTCTTAAATTGGATCCTTTATAATTAAAAGTATCAAAATGTGTTACTTCCTTTAAATTTGGTTTATTAACATTACAATGGGGACATCTATTTATATCTAATTGACTATCTAATAATATTGGCATTGTTTTTAGGGTTTAGATTCTATGCCGCCATTTAAGCTTTAAGTCTTTTACCAAGCCTTCAATATCAGGATAAACGGAATAATAATTTATCCCAGCCTGATTTAACTCTTCTAAAATGAACCATACAGAATCATTATCAATTGTTATTTTACTTAAATCAAATTTTACGTCGTCATCAATTAAGTTTTCCAAAGGCGTATTATTCCTGCCAAACAAAATAAAGCAACTTTTCTGAGCAATAACTCGCTCATCATAAAAAGAGGGCAGCACTGCAATTGGATTTTCAGGTAGATTATCAAATTGTTCATCTATTATATTAAAATATCCCTTTATCTTAGGATCAACTTCTGAACCAAAAAAATTATAAACTTTATTTTGCTCATGATAAAACTTATTAAAATCTTTTGGTGTGATAATCCAAACATGTGGATTATCACATTCATCATGATCATGTATTGCAAAGAACAAACCTAGTATGGAACTTGTTGTCCAATCCAACAATCTTGTAGGAAGACCATAATGTTGCATTAAATGTAAATATTCATAATCTGTGTCTTTCTTAATTTTGCTTTTTCTTTTAAACTCTTGTAATGTATCAAATTCTCGAATTTCATTTAGAACCTCATATTTTGTTTGTTCTCTATATAATGTTGGTATGTTTTTATATGTATCTTTTGCATGCCCTCTGAACCACAATTCAGTATTATAATTATTACTCAAAATATATACAGCTCTAAAATATTGACTTAATGTTCTAACAGGTTTTTCAGTTATCCATAAATGATTATATTTCTGAAAAATTTCATTTTTAAATTGTTCTAAATCCGTCGTCATCTGCTATAATTTTGCTAAAACATTTTTTTAATATATTACGCTTATATACAAAGGTATGAATTAATTTTTTAATGGAATTTCCAGTATATATTAATTCCATCAGTGTTGAGATTATCCCATATGAGTGATAACCAAGTACAATTAAAAAATTAACTATTTTTCTTATAAAAAACCCACCCCAAATGAATGAAGCGGATTCATTGTTGGCCCTGATGTGAAAAAATGGATATTTATTTATATAACTGATATATATGTAAATAATTTATATCTTATGAAGATATTAAAATCAGTTAATAAGCTGATTTTTAATGCCTCCAAATTTTATAGAAATTTTTAAATATTTCCACATACCTTTCACAACCGCCATTATAACAGTTATATCTGTATATCGAAAATATTAAATAGTTTCTGTATCTCCCATATCTATAGTATTTTTCAGAACTACTTTTAGCAATTCTTAAAGATTTTGAATTTAAATAATCTCTAAAATCTCTATTTGTTGGATTTGTTACAATTAAGACAAATATCACAATTCCAATTATAATGGTTATTGTTTTAATAGCTTTTTTCATATTTTAAATCATTTACTATTCTTAAAAATAAAAAATTTAAATTACCCCCCTAAAGGATTTTGCTTTCCTGCAATATTTCTAACAATCTCTACAATTGGGTTTGGATTTTGTACATCATTTTCCTTTGAAAGGAAGCCAGATGATTGATGCGAAAATATAGTTTGCGTAGCCTGTAATAATATGGCCTGTTTTCTTTCTTGATCAGCTGAGTCAATAAAAGTATTGAACGTACTTAAACAGTTCGCTTTATGCTGATTAATTGATTCGTTATGCTTTTCTGCGAAATAGTTTTTAATTGTAAGAGTTAATGAAAAGGTAAGAATTGATATTATTATTGTTGCGAGTATGCTAGTTTCAATGAGTTTTCTAATTTCTGTCTCATCAATTTTATTAGTTATAATTAAAAAGAAAAAAATTACAATTGCTATTGTTAGAATAATTAAAGCAAAAGAGGAATATTTCCAATTTTTTGCATTTTTACGATGCTTTTCTGCTTGTTCGTTGAAACTTTTTGCGTGAGTACTAACGCCCTCTTTAGATAATTCTGTTTGTGCTGAATCTAATACATTAGATATTACCTCCATATCTTGTTCAGCTTCTTTCCTCATATCCTGTAAATGACTAACAATTGATCTAACTTCTTTCACTGTCTTTACATTATCATTAGAAAGGGCAATAGATTGCACTATTATATTCCAAATTTTTTCTTTTTTACTTGCAAAGTATCCTCCTCTGTCTGGTTCATGAATATTTATGGGAAGAGTAAAGAATTTAATAATTAAATGTTTTTGTGCTTCATCAGGTTCATTTTCTTTCTTTTCCTTATTCTGTATTTCAATAACATTATTAAATAAAGGATTCAATAAATTTTGTAATTCGCTAATTTTAAATTCAGGGAGTATTAGGATATTATCCTTTTTAATATGTTTTAAAATATTTTGAAAATCTTTAAATCCATCTATTAATTCATGGAAATTTAGACGACTTCCCTGCTTATTTTTCTTACCTTGAATTAATTCAGCAACAGGAGTTTCTACAAAATATTGAACTTTGTCGAAAAAGTCATCATTATTGTCAAGCAAGCTCATATTTTTTGATTTATTATTACCAACAACATCATATAATCAACACAAAATCAGCACCAAATTAAGAAATTCTTATTGATTTGCAAAAGTGATTTTCTAATAATTCTAATATAAATAAATATCGCATTAACTATGTAAGTTATGTTATTGAATAATTTTCCAAACTTATCAACATTCCTGTTTTTTAGCTTCTTAATGCTGTAAATTTGTATATGATTAATTTCACTCAAGTTTTCAGTAAAATAAATGACTGTTAATATTAAAAACCTATCAATCAAACCTTTAAAAGACGGGGTTAATAACTAATCTGGAATGTTAATATTAATAAAACAGTGAAATTTGTATAAACATGCATTCATCGCTAACTTGCAGTGCATTAATAAAAAAGGATAACAGCCATTAACTATTATCCTTCTTTAAATTCTTTGAAATTGCCCCCGAAGTTCAATTGAATTGAACAACTCTTTGCCGAAGAGGTAGGTTCCGGGTTTGAATCCCGGCGGGGGCACTTTCTTTCAAATATTAGAACAAATATATAGTATTTAGTTTACAAAAGTCAAGTAATCTTATTAAAAGTTAATAGGATATATATTGGTAAATGTTTATTTTTTAATTTAATATATTTATTTTTTATCGTTAAAAACTTTTTGTTTATTATTCTTCTTTTAATAAAAGTTATTTAACTATCCTCCTTTTCTTTCTCAAGCAATTCTTTTAAATTGTAACTGTCAATATCACTACAGTCTTCAAGAAAACAAGTTGATCCGAGTTCACTTTTCCAAAACTCAAGATTGCAGCGGATTCCTTCCCCCTTGGCGAAGGGGGTTAGGGGGATTGAGAGTTATATACACGATTCGAGCGCTCGAATTACTTTATCGAGATGATGGATTACTTCTTCATCTGTAAATCTTAAAACATGGTATCCCAGTTTTGTTAAATTTTTGTCTCTTTCCAAATCCTGCTCGTATTT
>JAFGSZ010000107.1 GCA_016934395.1 Bacteroidales bacterium | reverse complement strand
CGAAAATTATGTTTTTCGATGCCCTTGAAAATTTAGAATTTTCAAGGGCTTTATCAACAATTTTAACTTGTCAAAGTAGAATTAAAAAAATATGGAAAAGAATAAAAGTAATGCGAATATAATTATTGGATTAATTCTTGGTATTATAATTACTGTAACTATAACACAGCTGATTAAAAAGACTTCATCATTTGAAAAAAGTATGAATAAAGCGGCAAGTGAACTTAGTGAAAAGTGTCCTATTATGGTAGATCGCCAAACAAGGTTGGATAATGTAATAGTAATGCCAGAAAATACTTTACAATACAAATATGCATTAGTAAATTGGCTAAATGATTCGATTGATGTTCAAACATTTGAAAAGAATATGAAGACAATATTATTGAATCATGTTAAAACAAGTCCAGATTTAAAAATGTATCGAGACAATAATGTTACAATGGAATATAATTATAGAGATAAACAAGGAGTATTTGTATTAAAGATTTCAATAACATCGGATCAATATTTGAAAGAATAATATAAACTGGATATATCTGTAATTCTACCCGCTCCTGAGCGAGGTATTGGCAAATAACAGGTATTTATGGTTCGGCATAAAATGTTTTGTTATGTATTTGCTCATACCCCTTAATTTTGTATCTTTTGAAGCTTGTTATTTGGCATCAGAAATACAATTGAGGCTAAATGAGTTTTTAAACGTTTAATTTTAAAAACGGCTTGTTTAAACCGGGATAACATCCTGCATACATTATTTGAAAAAATATCCTGATACAAACAGGTTGGCAGCCATTGCAGGGACACAGCAGTAACTAAAAAATAGAAATTATCTTAACTTTGGACTGAAAATTTTAGAGAAACTGAATAGACAACATTTTAATTTTGAGTAACGCTAAAATATCCATACGTTTTTTTGACGACCGCGAAGTGCGTGCTTTATGGGACGAGGTAAACGCTAAATGGTGGTTTTCTGTGTTGGATATTGTTGCAGTGCTTACCGGCCAAAATGATTATACTAAAACTCGCAACTATTGGAAATACCTTAAAGCCAGGCTGAAAAAAGAAAATAGCCAAGTGGTTAGTGATACTACCCAGTTGAAAATTCTTGCACCGGATGGCAAAAAGCGTTTAGCCGACATGTTGGATTACAACGGCATTATTGCATTGGGTAAGGAGTTTCCCGGCAAAAAGGCAAACCGATTTATGGAATGGTTCACGTATAGTGAGGATAGTATAGACGGAAAAAGTAAAACAAAAGCATATGCAATGTTTGAAAGTTCTTTTATCAACAGCATAGAAGTTGGTACAACTAAAGGTTTGCAACAAATACACGCTTATTTGTTTGGCGGATTGTATGATTTTGCTGGACAAATCAGACAAAAAAATATTTCAAAGGGTAGTTTTCAATTTGCTGTATCACACTTTTTAGGCGACACATTAAAGCAAATAGAAGCAATGCCCGAAACTACTTTCGACGAAATCGTAAACAAATATGTAGAGATGAACATTGCACACCCTTTTATGGAAGGTAATGGCAGAACTGCCAGAATATGGCTGGATTTGATATTAAAAAAACGCCTTAAAAAATGTGTCGATTGGAGTAAAATAAGCAAGTTATATTATATTAATGCAATGATGCTAAGTCCAACCAAAAGTATTGTTCTGAAATCACTTTTGGAGGAAGCACTCACTACCAAAATAAACGACCGCGAAATGTTTATGCAAGGAATTGATTACTCATATTACTACGAAGAAAATGACTCATGAAAAAACGGTAAAAAAGGAAAAAGGACACGAAGAAAAAATGAAAAACAACGAACCGTCAATAACCCGCCCGTGAGGATTTGGTATCATCACGGTAAAACCTAAAACAACACGCTATACCAATAAAGTCTGGTTTTTGTTTGAATAATAACATCGGCCAGCAGGTTAAACCAAATATTGTTATTAAACGATAAATATATATTGTTGAAAATAATTACGTGAGCGGTGCAACTGCCATGAGCCAGATGCCTCTGAGGAAAGATAATTTCCACCGTCATCCTGTATAAAAAAGTTTTAATTTGAAAAAATAAACCTAATTTAGATTTACCAAACCTTAAAAACTATGAACAAACTATTATTCGCAGCTATTGCAGGATTTCTGTTTCTTAACCTGCAATTATTTTCGCAGGACCATGTTTTTAAACCATTTAAAGTAGATTTTGGTTTAACATGTGATATTCCAACAGACGACAATGCCGGCACCGGAGTTGGCATATATATTGAACCACGCTATGGAGCAAGCGAAAAACTAACTATAGGTTTAAAATTACAGAATGATTTTTTAGGTGCAGGGGATATTGAAATAAATTATATTTCAGTCAAAATAAGTTCTACAAGAATATTTTCTTTATTGATCACGGGAGATTATTATTTTTCTACAGAAAACGTCAGGCCTTTTGTCGGATTAGGACTGGGCATGTACAAAAAGTATATATATGGTGTATCTACCGGTATAACCGGCGTTGATATCGGATCGGTCTCAGATACCAACTTTGGTTTTGAGCCACGGATTGGCATAAATATAAATCATTTCAGGATCGCCGGGTTATATAATTATACAGGAAAAGGAATTAGTGATTATGTTGGGATACAATTTGGATTTGAGTTTGGTGGTGGCAGAATTAACAAATAAAATTTTATCCAGCTTTTCGTAGCTTGCGGCTACTCCCCCGTCTCGGATCCTGCCAGCCCTGATAAAAGTGAATGTAAATTTATAAATAGGAATAAACCGTTAGATGAATATTCCCCACTCAGCGTAGTTTGCAACTCCTCTGAATATATAAATCCCCATACAGCTTCGTCCATCTCAGTTTAATATCCAATTCCTGTTGTGCATTTAATCAATTTGATCTGAATACGGAAATTCTTATATTTGAGTGGGATACTTATTAGGAAACTGTACATAAAATCCTTTAAAATTCTCAGCAAGGCTTACAAAGTACTTCATTCGAAAATTTTCAGCTAGATTGACCGGTTATTAAATTTGAACATTGGAGAAAACTATGAATACAAGAAAAATACAATATTCTTATTTCTATTTGTTAATTGGATTTATTTCCCTTTTCTTTTTTAATGGAAGATGGATTTTACCGATAGCTGCTTTTGTAGCACCAATATTTCTAATTCGCTTTTTACGGTTTCAAAAACCATTTAAAGGATTTCTGATAATTGTTCTTGCCGGTTGGGTGTCAAACATATTCGTCTGGAAGGGAATGATGCCCATGTCAGGATTTCTCTATTACTTCGTTTCTTTTATGATGAGTGTATTTACATCGCTGACATTTTTGTTAGACCGAATTTATACTCAAAAATTTAAAGGAATTATATCAACTCTTATATTTCCCGGTGTTTATGTAATAATGGATTATATAACCATATCAACTAACCCATCAGGTTCTTATGGCACATTAATTCATACCCAGTCGGCTTTGCCTTTATTGCAGCTTGTGTCGATTACAGGTATTTGGGGCGTAACATTTCTAATAACATGGACTGCATCAATTACAAATTGGCTTTGGGACAATTATTTTGAGAAAAGTAAAATTTATTCAGCGTTTTGGGTATTTGGCATTCCATTTCTCTCAATAATTATATGGGGACAGTTCAGGCTGGCACAAACCATTAATTCACCGACAGTGCGAATTGCCTCAATCAATAGCACAAAAGCAGAATATTACCATCGGTTGAAAACAAACTATGACACATTGGTTGAAAAGGCAAATGAAGGATTTTTAAGAAATTGTGATATAGCAGCATCTTCAGGAGCCAAAATTGTATTTGGACGAGAAACCATCATCAGTTTGCCGGCTGATAAAGAAAATGACTTTATCGAAAAAGCCAAATCAACTGCAATACGTGATAGTATTTACCTTGGATTGCCCATACAAATGATACCAAAAACATTTCCCGACGAGAACCCTGAAAATAAAATAATATGGATTTCTCCAGCGGGAGAAATATTATTTACTTATTTTAAAGCAAAGCCTACATATCCGGGTGAATGTGATTATGGAGATGGAATAATAAAATATTTTGATTCACCTTTTGGCAGAATTGGCTCAGCTATTTGCTTTGATATGGATTTCCCATCCCTGATTAATCAAACCGGCAAAATGGATATTGACATTATGTTAGTACCTGGTAGTGACTGGCAGGAAATATCACCATATCACACCTACATGGCATCTGTCAGGGGCATTGAACATGGATTTAATATTGTTAGATCGGTATTTAAAGGATTTTCTGCATCCTTTAATTATAAAGCACAACTTTTATCCTCAAATGATTTTTTTAAAACAAACGAAGTTATTTTATATTCAGATGTGCCTGTGAAAGGACAAAAAACAATTTATTCTGTTCTTGGGGATTATTTTGCATTTTTATGTATTTTATTCTTTCTGTCAATTAGTATTATTTTTATCAGAAGTAAACGGATAAGTAAATAAATCTGATTTTATAATGCCCGGCTGCCCATCGAGCAGGCAATTCCGCTCAACGTAGTTTGTTACTAAAATGCATCTATAAATTAATCCCCGTACGGCTTTGTTTAATCCAATTTTACGCTAAATTACCGCCCCACGTGAGGATTTGTTATCCTCACGTTAAAATCTAAAACAATATGCTATACCAAAAAAGTGTGGTTTTTGTTTGAATAAAAACACTAACCGGGTTTTTAAAAAATAATATGTCTATAAATATGTATTGCAGAAAAAAATTACGTGAACGATGCAACCACCCGTAAGCGAGGTAAAATGTAAACCGCTTTTTTGTATCTTTCCAAACGAAACATAAAGCAATGCTAAGTTTACTTTACCATACAACCGGAACGTCAGCATATTTAAAAAAGCCTTTTAATAACTATGGTATTAGAAAATAAATGCTTAATGACAATTTTAGGATAAATTAAAAAACATATAAAACAATAGTTTATGAAGTGTCTAAACTGCGAAAACATTGCAGAGGGAAATTTTTGTGAAAACTGCGGACAAAAAATATCTACGAGGAGATTTTCTCTTATTTCTATTTTTGATTATGCTGTATTAAACGGAATATTTTCAGTGAACAAAGGAATTTTGTTTACTGTCAAAAAACTTCTTACGAAACCGGGACACAGTATAAGAGAATACATACAAGGAAAAAGAATAAACTATTTTAATGCGTTCACCTTACTGCTGCTTCTTTTAACCTTGGCATATTTTCTTGAGGAATTTACCGGAATAAAATTAGCAGATATTACTGCTGAAGGCAGCGAAGAATTTGCTAATCTTTTAGAGGAATTTATGAAAGAATATCCCCGTATCATCTATTTAATTAATATTCCCTTACTTGCTATTTCGAGTTATCTGTTTTTCAGAAAAAGTAAATATAACTTTGCTGAAAATATAGTTTTAGACACATACATTATTAGTGCCCAAATAATAATGACCCTTCCATTTTCAATATTGGTGATTTTTTATAACAATGTTGAGTTTATTAAAATTATTTATAATATTTATTCTGTTATTACTTTAATTTATGCCTTTTGGGTTATTTATCAGTTTTTTTCAAAATCCGGATATAAAAAAATGAGTTTAATATTCAGAAGTATATTTTCATTAATTCTTTATATGATTTTACAATTAATAACAATTGTAAGCATTGCTCTTGTTAAAAGCCATATTTAAATACCGGATTGAATCCAACGGAATTTGAGTTTGGGTTTTTGAGCGGTTAATGGCACAATCAGAATGTATTTTATTGAAATAAAAGAAAATTTGTGAAATTGAATGGACGGAAAATGCGCTTGATTTTTGAGCAGGTAATCTGAGAAATTAATTCCAGACTCCGCTTAGACCGGTTTGCATCTGCGCTGCATTTATTAATAAATCTCCCTGTTTTAAACAAAGGACCAACCGTAAGACTGGTAATTGTTGGTTCACATGTATTGATAGAGATATCTCTCTTCGTTTGGCATGACAAATGGCAAGATTGTTCCCCGGCTTTTCTGTAATTATTTTCCCTGATACTTGTCTTTGAATGTAAATAATCTTAAATTTGTTTATTATTAAAAGAGAATTATTCTCGTTTAAAAACAATTATACATGAAACCGGAAGACTATAGTACCAAACTCGTTGAGAAGGGACTTAAAGTTACACCCCAAAGGATTGTTATTATGGAAGCTATTATTAAACTCAATAATCATCCTACTGCCGAAAATATTATTGATTACATCAGGAAGAACTACCCTAATATAGCAACAGCCACTGTTTATAAAGTACTTGACGCTTTAGTTTCAAACGCTCTGATAAAAAAAGTAAAAACAGAAAAAGACATTATGAGATACGATGCCATATTGGAAAGCCATCATCATTTATATTGTTCAGAATCCGACAGGATTGAGGATTACATCGACAATGAGCTGAATGAATTGCTTGAAAAGTATTTTGAAAAGAAAAGCATACCTCATTTTAAAATTGAAGATATTAAACTGCAAATAATCGGGAGGTTTATTAAAAACAAGAAATAAAACAATGAATATTATAAAACTCTTGTTTATTATATTAGGTACTCTGTCACTGTGTATAGGCATTATCGGTATTGTTGTTCCCGGATTGCCAACTACTCCGTTTTTATTAATTACAGCCGGATTGTATATTAAAAGCTCGGATACACTGTATCAAAAATTAATTACCAACAGATTTGTAGGATCTTATATTTTAGAATTCCAGGCCAATAAAGGAATGACAATAAAAACCAAATTATACGCCATTGGCGCCATGTGGGTAATAATTACCGTATCATGTATTTTTTTTATAACGCCCTTCTCAATAAAACTAATTGTTCTGATTGTAGGATTGATTGGAACTATAGTGATGGGATTTTTAGTACCTACTGTTTATAATTCAAACAGAAGTAACTTATAATATAATGTGATGCTATTGATAAACTGTTCGCAATATAATTTTGTTAACTATTATAATGAACATTTATAAACAAATACATACTAAACATGGAAAACAATTCAAACAACGAAAGCAAATGCCCTGTTACCGGAGCAACTCATAAACACAGTGTTGGCGCAAGCGGTACAAAAAACCGTGACTGGTGGCCTAATCAGTTGAAGCTAAACATTCTTCGTCAGCACTCTGCCGTATCGAATCCTATGGGTGAAGATTTTAACTATGCAGAAGAATTCAAGAGTCTGGATTTGAAGGCTGTTAAAAAAGATCTTCAGAAGCTAATGACCGACTCACAGGACTGGTGGCCTGCCGATTTTGGCCATTACGGGCCATTTTTCATCCGCATGGCATGGCACAGTGCAGGCACATATCGTACAGGCGACGGCCGGGGTGGCGGAGGACGCGGACAGCAACGTTTTGCCCCGCTTAACAGCTGGCCCGATAATGTGAACCTCGACAAGGCCCGAAGGTTACTATGGCCGATCAAACAAAAGTATGGGCGAAAAATATCCTGGGCAGACCTTATGATCCTTACCGGTAATGTAGCCCTGGAATCAATGGGATTCAAAACTTTTGGATTTGGTGGTGGACGTGAAGATGTTTGGGAGCCTGAAGAAGATGTATACTGGGGTTCTGAATCCAAATGGTTGGAAAATGATGATCGCAAACTGGATCTATCCGAAGTAGATAATCCGCTTGCAGCCATTCAAATGGGGCTTATTTATGTCAATCCTGAAGGTCCGAACGGAAATCCTGATCCCATTGCAGCAGCTAAAGATATCCGCGATACATTTGCCCGTATGGCCATGGATGATGAAGAAACCGTAGCACTTATTGCCGGTGGGCATACCTTTGGCAAATGTCACGGAGCCGGGGATGTGGCAAATGTGGGTCCTGAACCTGAAGCTGCTAATATTGAAGAGCAGGGCCTGGGCTGGAAAAACAAGTTTGGCTCGGGAAATGCCGGCGACACCATCTCCAGTGGATTGGAAGTTACATGGACACAGACTCCCGCTAAGTGGAGTTATTATTTCTTCGAAAACCTGTTTAAATACGAATGGGAATTAACAAAAAGCCCGGCCGGTGCACACCAATGGGTTGCAAAAAATGCAGATGGTGTTATTCCTGATGCCCATGACCCGTCAAAAAAACATGCGCCAACGATGCTTACTACAGATCTTTCTTTGCGTTTCGATCCCGTTTATGAAAAAATTTCAAGACGTTTCTATGAACATCCTCTTGAATTTGCAGATGCTTTTGCCCGGGCATGGTTTAAGCTTACGCACCGGGATATGGGGCCACGTTCACGTTATTTAGGTCCTGAAGTACCCGTAGAAGAACTACTTTGGCAGGATCCGATACCTGAAGTGAATTTTCCCTTAATTGATGAAAAAGATATTGCAGCATTAAAAGATAAGGTATTAAATTCCGGACTTTCCGTATCTCAGTTGGTATCAACGGCCTGGGCTTCTGCCTCTACCTTCCGTGGCTCTGATAAACGCGGGGGAGCTAACGGCGCCCGCATTCGCCTTGCCCCGCAAAAAGACTGGGCTGTTAACAATCCTGCTCAGCTTTCGAAAGTATTGCAAAAGCTGGAAGTTATCCAAAAAGAATTCAACAATGCCCAGACCAACGGGAAGAAAGTTTCGCTGGCCGACCTTATTGTACTGGCCGGTTGTGCAGGCGTTGAGAAAGCTGCAAAAGAAGCCGGTAATGCAGTTGCCGTACCGTTTACTCCGGGACGTATGGATGCATCAAAAGAACAGACCGATGTGGATTCTTTCAAAGTATTGGAGCCTGTGGCCGATGGTTTCCGTAACTATTTAAAAGCAAAATACACCATATCAGCCGAAGAGTTGCTGATTGACAAAGCCCAGTTGCTAACTCTTTCTGCTCCTGAAATGACGGTGCTTGTTGGCGGTATGCGCGTATTAAACACTAACTTTGACAACTCCAAACATGGTGTGTTCACAAAACGTCCGGAAGTTCTTACCAACGATTTTTTCGTAAACCTTCTCGACATGAGTACAGCCTGGATGCCATCATCTGCGGACAAAGAAACATTTGACGGCCGTGATCGAAAAACAGGTACTGTAAAATGGACAGGAACCAGGGTAGATCTAATCTTTGGTTCAAACTCGGAACTTAGAGCGCTTGCCGAAGTTTACGGAAGCGCTGATGCCCAGGGTAAATTTGTTAAGGATTTTGTGGCCGCGTGGAATAAAGTAATGAACCTTGATCGCTTTGATTTGGCTTGATTATTAATTAATCTGATAGATATGTAAAATAAAAACATCAGCACGTTATATCGAGTAGTATAGATATAAACCAAAAGCGCTGATGTTTTTATTTAAGCATTTTTAATTAACAGCCTTAAATTTATAGATTTAGTAAAGGTGTTAATATAATTAATTTTAGGATTAAGAAAACGAGTAAATAAAAGTTTATATCTACGCTGCGCTGGTATTATAATCTCCCTGTCTTAAACAAAAACCAACCGGAAGACTGTTAATCTCCGGTTCCATTGGTTTTATTGAAATATCGTTCCGATTCCGAATTATCGTGATCGTATAACATGATACATGAAATAATTGTGCTCCTCCCCTTTGCCCTGTTTATGAAAATAAATCAGGTTTCAGTGTACTGTTTATTGCCAATAGCGAATTTTTTTGAAACAGTTTAGTAATTCTTAATTTTATAATTACTTTTAATATAATTTGTATTATACTGTATTATTAAGCATTATTTAATCACTGGTTAAAATAATTTATTACAATAATTTTCTCATAACTTACATACACATAGTTAGGATAAATTGATTGTAAATTCAAAAAGTGCAGTGTTAATGGCGGTTGAGGCATACGTGATTAAGTACTACCTGTAGATTAATTACAATTTTTTCGTTTCAGTTTTTTATAATTATACGTATTACATCATTAACTTAATCTTAAAAAGTCATGACTAAAAGATGCACTGTTACATGTTTTCTTGTACTTTTTTTTTCGTATGCACTGATAGAGGGACAAGATTTTCAATGGGCCTTTGGTGCCGGAGGGTCATCCAGTGAGGCTGTAAATTCAATAGCCACAGACAACCAGGGTAATGTTATAATTGCAGGAAATTTGGGTAGCACCGATACGGATTTTGATCCCGGCGCCGGAGAAGAAATTTTAAGTACCAATGGCTATTCGGATATACTTTTCGCAAAATATGATTTGAGTGGTAATTTATTATGGGCAAAAAATATGGGCGGTTCCCAGAATGAACAAGCAAATAATGTGAAGGTGGATAATACCGGGAATATTTATTTATGTGGGGAATTTTCAAGTAGTTCGATCGATCTTGATCCGGGAAACACAAATGCAGTTTTTTATAATCAGGGAGGAAGTGATATTTTCTTTGCAAAATATGATTCAGATGGCAACTATATATGGGCACAGACTATTGGCGGAAATTCAACAGATGTGGCTACAGCAATGGCTGTTGACGCAGAGGGGGCAATCTATCTAACAGGAAGTTTTGCAGGATCGATGATAGATTTTGATCCGGGCCCTGATGTGTTCAACATGAGCAGTTTTGGTGCAATGGAAGATATTTTTATTGCAAAATATAATACAAACAGTCAGCGAGTCTGGTCGTGGAGGATAGGGGGTGACGGCACTGATCAGGGAACTTCTATAAAACTGGATCCATCCGGTAACGTTTGTTTTGCAGGTTCTTTTGAAGGATTATCGGTAGATTTTAATCCTTCCAGCGGCAGTTCAGCGCTTTTATCCAGTAGCGGGGGAAGTGATGTGTTCTATGCAAAATTTACAAATAGCGGCACGTATACCTATGCAAAAAGTATTGGGGGCAGCAGTAATGATATGTGTGAAAGTCTGACTGTTGATGCTCAGGGAAATATTGTAATTGCAGGTGAATTTGCAGGAGACAATATTGATTTTGATCCGAATAGTAATAATACTGCTTATTTAAGCAGTTGGGGAAGTAATATTGATTTATTCTTTGCAAAATATAATGCCACCGGAGAGTATGTTTGGGCAAAAAAAATAACTGGCGTTAGTGATGAGTTTATAGGAACATGTGGGTTGGATAGTGATGGGAATGTATATATTACAGGTTCTTTTGCAGGAACTAATGTGGATTTTGATCCGGGAACATCAGTTCAATACCTGAGCAGTAATGGGGATTTTGATGTGTTTCTGTCAAAATATTCCAGTGAGGGCGATTTAGATTGGGCATATAAATTAGGAGGTGTGGGCAGTGATATCGGCCAATCAGTGTATCTTCCTGATGATAACACAATATACCTTGCAGGTCGGTTCGCCCAAACTGATGTTGATTTTGATCCGGGTGCCGGTACCCATTATTTGAACTCTAATGGTTTTCAGGATTTTTTTCTGGCAAAATATGATATTACCACTTCAAACGCGGAACAGATTTTATCGGATATTGATGTTAAGGTATACAGCAGTGGGAATAGGGTGTATATTATTTCGAATGAGAATACTAAACTTAACTATTCAATAACAAATTTAATAGGACAAAAGCTGTTTGCCGGAGTAATTGATGAAATGGGTACTCTGCATCAGGCCATAAGTGATAATGGAATGTATATTATCAATATACAAAAGGATACAAAGATATTCTCAACGAAAATACTGATTTATTAAATGTTAATTAAAACGAAATATTCTTAAATTAGACTTTAACGAGCTGGCAGCTAAATGCTTTGAATAGCGCAGCTATCCAAAGCCGGTATAAGATATAACGGGATTTGTGTGTTGCAAGGGGGAAGGTATAACCAGTCTCAGACATGTTGTACACAAACAGGAAAGCGCTCCAAAAACTGCCAAGATATCATACAGGCAAACCGGGATGCCATACCTGAATTATTAAATATGAAAGAACCTGTTCGATATATTATTGGTTATATGTTGGGATTTATAATCTTTATTGTTCTGATACCATATGGATTGTATAACCTGTCTAAATTTGATTATTTATTATCAGAAAGCGTATTGTTTTATTCCGATATACTTCGATACGTTATTTCATCACTGGTTTTTTTAATTGGGGCATTTTTCGCGATATGGTCAAATTTTTTCTTGTTTAAGATTGGTAAGGGTGGCCCGCTGGATATATTTGGGATATCAGTTAGTCCGCAGTCTAAGAAACTAGTCACCACCGGACCCTATAGATACAGCCGAAATCCAATGGTATTTGGAACGTTTTCACTATATTTTTCTATAATTCTTTATTTAAACTCATTAATCGGATTGTTATGTATTTCGCTCTTTCTCGTAATTATAATTATTTACCTGAAATTATCGGAAGAGAAAAGATTATTGAAGGATTTTGGAAATGAATATGCAGACTATATAAAGAAGGTTCCGATGATATTTCCAATAAATTGGATTAGAAAATAACTGCTAATATACCCGACACTGCCAATCAGTGCAGTTTATATCTGCGCTGCAATTATACATAAAGGTTCTGTTTTAAATAAAAGTATGCCGGAATGACTGGAAACCTATGTGTAAGTCCCTCTTCAGGGTTGCCTTCCTTAAAAACAGCCTGGCATAATAACAGAACAAATAACAGGGTATTTCTTCTAATCAAAATTTTAATTGTTACCTCCTATCCAATATTTTCTTATATTCGACCCAGTTCATAACATGATAATTCATATGAAAAACAGGAACATCCTCTTTGTTTATTGTATCCTTTTTATTTTTGGAATCAATGTATATTCAAAACCAGTTGCACCTGAAGATTCCCTGATGCAGCAGAATACATTAAAAGAGCCCAGAATTTACAATACTATGTGTCTTACCACTGAAAAGCCGGTAATTGATGGTGTATTAGACGATGTTTGCTGGCAAACCGGTGAATGGGCCGGTGATTTTACCCAATGGATACCCAATGAGGGTGCAAAAGCCTCGCAACCCACAATTTTAAAAGTATTGTACGATGACAAAAGTGTTTATATCGCTATTCGTGCATTCGACAGCGAACCTGATAAAATTGACCGAAAGGCAGGACGTCGCGACGAATTTAACGGAGATATCGTTGGTGTTTGTTTTGACAGTTACCACGACCACCGTACCGGTTTTGAATTTGATGTTACTGCAGCCGGCCAGAAATGTGATGTAATGCTCACAAATCCTTCAAATCCCGATATGAACTGGAATGCCGTATGGTATGGAAAAACAGCAGCTGAAGATTCCGCCTGGACCGTGGAAATAGAAGTCCCGTTTAGTCAGCTTCGATACAGTGCAGATGAGGAACAAGTTTGGGGTATGCATTGCTGGAGATGGATAAACCGGCTTCAGGAAGAAAGCGATTGGGAACCACAATCTTCAACTGGTCCGGGTATGCTTTATCTTTTTGGTGAGATGCATGGAATTTCCGGGCTGAAAAAATCACGCCGTATTGAAATTATGCCCTATGGTCTGGGAAAATTGAATACTTTTGAAAAAAATGCGGCGAATCCCTTTGCCCAAAAAGGTTATCACCTTACCGGAGATGTTGGGCTTGATGCTAAAATCGGCCTTTCTTCTAATTTTACGGTTGATTTAACCATTAATCCCGATTTTGGCCAGGTTGAATCCGACCCCTCTGTTATGAACCTTACGGCATTCGAGACTTTTTATGAAGAAAAAAGACCGTTTTTCCTTGAGGGATCAAATATTTTTAAATTCGAATTCGACGATGATATTATATTTTATAGTCGCCGTATAGGCCATACCCCATCATTCCGGCCCGATCTGAATGAAAATGAATACCTCGATTTTCCGGATAATACTACCATACTAAATGCTGAAAAATTCAGCGGGAAAACATCAAAAGGTCTCTCGGTAGGCGTAATTCATAGTATTACTTCAGTTGAACACGCCACTCTTGATACACCTGAAGGTGAAAGCAAATTTACAGCCGAACCGTTGACCAGTTATCTTGTAGCCCGGTTGCAGAAAGACTTTAACCAAAGCAATACCATGTTGGGTGGCATTTTTACTTCTACCAACAGGTTTATTAGAGATGATTATCTGGAATATCTCAACCGTGTAGCGTATACCGGCGGTTTTGACCTGCTTCATTACTGGAAAGAAAAAGAATATTATATTGATGCCAAATTTACAGGAAGCCTCATAAAGGGTGAAGCCGAGGCTATAAAGGAGCTGCAGACAGCTTCTGCACGTTATTTCCAACGGCCGGATGCCGGTTATTTAAATTTTGATACTACCTTAACACAATTATCGGGTTTTGGCGGAAAGATTAAAATAGGTAAAGGAAGTAAAGGTTTATGGCGATATTCCGCTGAAGTAAACTGGAGAACACCAGGATTTGATCTGAACGATATTGGCTATATGCAAACATCTGATCAGATTCGAGAAAGAAATAATATCTCGTATTTTGTAAATAAGCCGGTTTCGATATTCCGGACCTATTCTGTGGGGCTGTTCCAGGAAAATTACTGGAATTTCGGATTGGATCATTTATCATCGGGGGCCGGTTTACATGGTTATTTTGAGTTTCTCAACAAATGGGCTGTTTCTCCAAGTGTAAATTATTATATGTCCACACTGGATACCCGTATATTGCGGGGTGGCCCGGCAATGATCACTCCGGGATGTTGGTCAGGTATTTTTAATATCAGAACTGATGGCTCAAAAAAATTATTCTTCTTCATTAACAATACTTTTTCAAAAGCCAATAGCAACAGGCTAAGCTCATATTCTGCTGAACCCGGAATAACCGTACAGCCATTCAGCTCCTTAAGATCTTCCCTAAATTTAATTTATGCTTCAAACATCGATCAATTGCAGTATGTTGACACGAAAGAAGCAAATAACAATTACAGATATATACTTGGAAAAGTTAACCAGGAAACGCTGGGATTAACATTTAAGGTTGACTTTATCATTACTCCTGAAATATCGCTTCAATATTATGGAAGTCCTTTTGCCTCTGTAGGGAAATTTACCGATTTTAAAAATGTAACCAATCCAAAGGAAAAAGAATACAAGAACCGCTTTGAAAATATTTCGGATATAAGCCTTGAAGGGGAATATTACCAGGTTGATGAAAATAATGATGACCTGATTGATTACACGTTTAAAAATCCTGATTTTAATTTTTACCAGTTCCGGTCGAACCTTGTATTCAGATGGGAATACAGGCCCGGTTCACAGCTTTATATCGTTTGGTCGAACGACAAAACAGATTACCTTAACCCTGGAAGCTATGAACTAAACGATATGGGAACAAGAATTGCAGGCGCATCTCCCAATAATATTTTTCTGATAAAGTTAAATTACTGGTTCTCTCTTTAATGTATTATTTATCTCTTTATGTTTATTACTACTGTTACGGTACGTATAATGATCGGGATGAATAGTTCAGACAGCTGTAGTTAAATTTTAAAAATATATAAACGGAAGCTGTAAGAAAGCCTGTTGTTGAGCTTCGTTATAATTACGAACAATTAAAAACCAACCGGGAAAATTTATATTATTCATCAAAATAGATCAATATAAATTTGCCTATCTACTAATAGGTAGTATATTTACATCAGGAAATTTGTATGACCACAAAAGACGAAATAATAAATCTTGCAGACAGCCTGATCAGAGACAAAGGTTATAATGCTTTTAGTTTTAATGATATTTCAAAAGCAATTGGAATAAAAACATCATCCATTCATTATTACTTTCCTACAAAAAGTGATTTAGGGATTTCTGTGATAAAAGAGCAATCAAAACGATTTAACATTTTAATAAAAGAGTTGGCTGACAAAAGTCCTGAAGTAAAACTGGAAGAGTTCTTTAACATGTATGCACAGATTAAATCAGATAATAAAATTTGTCTTGTGGGTTCACTGGCAACCGATTTTAATACCATTGATAAAACTGTAAAAAATGAACTGAAAAAGTTTGCAGAACAAATATTGAATTGGGTAACTGAAATTTTAACAGAGGGCAAAGAAAAAAATATTTTTAGCTTTCAGGTAAATGTAAGAACCAAAGCCATTATGATCATATCAAATATGTTAGCTATTGTACAATTATCGCGACTTACAAATAATGATGACTTTGAGGCTGTGAAAAAAGCAATAATAATTGAATTAAAACAAAATTGAATATGAACCGGGTAGTTATAACTGGAATTGGCGCCATAACACCAATTGGGAACAACGTAGCAGATTTCT
>JAFGSZ010000017.1 GCA_016934395.1 Bacteroidales bacterium | reverse complement strand
TTAAGGAAAAAGATTTTATTACGAATTTATTGACCATTACTGATACTCAAAAAGTATGTGATTTTATTGCAAGTACTGAGATGGAAATCCCACCTTATATTTTAGCTAAAGATATAATGAAACAGGTGGATGTAACACTTAACGAAAATCATACGCTGGCTGATGCTGTTCAATATTTTATAAATACAGGTTGGCTGAATATACCTGTAATCGATAAAGATGGCGATTTGGTAGGAGAGGTTACCGCACAGGAATTAATGGAAGTTTGTCTGCCACGTTATGTATTGTGGATGGATGATTTGACCCCAATTTTAAATTTCGAACCCTTTATGAATGTTCTTCAAAATGAAGAATATACATGGCTTCCTGAAATAATGAATATGAATATTGCCAAGATTCAAATCAATGATCCTGCGATGAAAGTTGCCATCGAAATGGTTAAAAAATCTGTTAATCATGTTTATGTTTTGAATGATAAAAAATTAGCAGGTATCATAACTTTACACACATTTTTAAATAAAGCCTTGAGAGAATAATATGCAGAATAATAATGATAAACTGAATATGAAGCAAGTCTCTATAAGGCTTGCTATTATGATCACTGCCAGCATTCTTATTGGAATTCTTTCAGATTATGCAGGCATGGGAGAAAGGAAGCAGGTTCTTGCCACCTCAATCTTTGCTCTTATTATATCTGCTACTTTGCTATTTTGGAATTTCAGGTTAGCCATCGCTTTTGTAGGTATGGCAATTATTCTTGGTGGCAAAGTAATATCACTGGAGCAATTTATTAATTCTGCCGAACTTGATATTATACTATTTCTAATCGGAATGATGACATTGGTTGGAGTGCTTAAAGATTTAGGATTATTTACATGGATTATTCAGCTTATTATTAATAAGAAAAGTATGACCGGTCGGTTATTTATTATTATTGTGATAATAATGTCGGCCCTTATGGCAAGTATTGTGGATGAAGTAACATCCATAGTATTTATGCTTGCATTAATTTTCCAGGTTTGTGATACCTTAAAAGTAAAGCCTACTCCATTTGTTATTATTTCGGTAATCGCTACAAATATTGGGTCAAGCGGGACCATGCTTGGTAATCCCATAGGTATTTTAATCGGAACAAAAGCCGGTTTTTCATTTATTGATTTTTTAATATATGCATCTCCAATTATGATTGTTTCGCTAAGCGGGGCTTTAATCATTGTATTATTATGGTATAAGAAAGAAATTAACTTGCTGCATGAGCGACTGGTAGCCCGAAGAGAAATGCAACTGGGACTTGGACCCTTGATAGAAATACCATTTAAAAAGGGGCTGATCATCCTTATTTCAGCTATTTCGCTTATTGCCTTGCACCATGTGTTAGAAGAAAAACTTGGCATTGAAAAAAACACCTTGCTTATTGTAGCTCCTCTGGCAATTTCAGGTTTATTAATGATCTGGAAAAATGAACGGGCCCGCCACTATATTGAATCTGAAGTAGAGTGGTGGACCTTATTATTTTTTATGATGTTATTTGCTGTGGCTGGTTCACTTGAAAAAACCGGGGTTACTGAACATATAGCTCATAATTTCACAAATACATTTGGTACAAACCTTACAGTTTTAACTCCTGTAATTTTATTTATAACAGCTATTGGTTCTGCTTTTGTTGATAATATAGTGTTTGTTGCTGCATTTATACCTGTTGTTAAAGAAATAGGCGCTGCTCCCTTGTGGTGGGCTCTGCTGTTTGGGGGTTGTTTCGGTGGTAATATAACACTTATTGGTTCAACAGCCAACATTGTTGCACTGGGTATGGTCGAAAAAAGATACAGGCAACATATTTCATTTTTTGAATGGTTTAAATTTGGAATTGTTATTGGAGTTATTACTTCTGTTATAGCCTGCCTGTTAATATTACTCTTTACAAGATTTATGCCTGCTGCTATTTAGATCGAAAAATATTAAAAGATTTATGCATACACGAAATTTATATATCTGACAGCCATATATATTCACACTAGTACATAAAATTTTACGTGTTAAATAATTTATTTTCTGTATAAATTGAATACTACAAGTTAATTTTTCAAACAAGATTTATATATTTAAAGCCAAATATCAGTATATAATTTGATTTAAAATTAAACAGATGAAGAATTTATTATTTTGTAAAAGAAGTTGGGGAATCATAGTATTTGCTGTATTATTTTCCATATTTATTTTTTCCGAAGAACAATCCATGGCACAGATTGCAGCTGGCAAATGTAAATTTCTTGGAAATATTACCGGATATAGCGTTCCAACCGATTTTTCAGATTACTGGAACCAGGTTACACCAGAAAATGGGGGCAAATGGAGTTTTATTGAAGGAACAATGGATAATATGAGCTGGACTTATCTGGATCTTGCATACAATTTTGCAATAGATAACAGTTATCCTTTTAAGTGGCATACATTTGTGTGGGGAAGCCAGGAACCTGATTGGGTATCAGATCTGATACCATCAGAGCAACTGGCAGAGGTGGAAGAATTGATTCAGCTGGTATCCGGACGATATACAAATGTAGATTATGTTGATGTTGTTAACGAACCTCTGCATGCTCCTCCATCATACAAAACAGCTATAGGTGGATCTGGAACTACTGGCTACGACTGGGTGGTGTGGGCATTTAAAAAAGCCAGACAATATTTTCCTGATGCCAAATTACATATAAATGATTATGGTATATTAAACAGCTCAACAAACACCAACAAGTATATTAGTATAATCAATATATTGAAAGACAGTAGCCTTATTGATGGTATTGGGGTGCAGGCACATGGACTTGAAGGCACAGATATATCCCTTATTGTTTCAAATTTAAATAAACTGGCTGCCACCGGTTTACCTGTTTATGTTACGGAATATGATGTAAACATTGCTGATGATAACGCCCAATTGTTAAAATATCAGCAACAATTCCCGGTATTCTGGGAGCATTATGCAGTAAAAGGGATTACTTTGTGGGGATACAAACAAGGGTCCATCTGGAAAGAAGACGCGTATCTTGTAAGAAACGATGGAACAAAACGCCCTGCATTAACCTGGCTAAATAATTATGTTCCAACTACAACTGATCAGATATGTATTTCAGGGATTAATGATCCAAAGATTTCCAGCTTTTCAGGAAATATTTTTCCAAACCCGGTTAGCAACGGTACCATTTCAATTAGTTCACAACTTGAGATTCAAAGAATTAAAATTTTCAGTCTGAATAACAAATTAATTCAGGATATTGAGATCTTCAATCAAAAATTTTTAACACTTGATCTTGATCTTGAACAGGGAATCTACCTTATACAATTGGAAAGTGGGCAAAATTCATCAATTCAAAAGATTGTTGTCTTGTAATGTTCTTTCTTACAGGTTTCCTGTAGAATTATACTGGTTTTAACTGAGGCAGCCTGAGAACAATATTTACGTAGCTTACGCTTTAGATGAATTACTTCGTTTTGCAAGTATTATAATTCCTTGCACAATTACAGAAAAATATTTTAACATATTAAAAACAAAAAAAGGATAGGGGAACAGTTCCTATCCTTTTATAATATTAAACGAATATTTTTTCTTTGATATTCCTATTTTTTCCTCACTTCAATTTTTGCCAGTTTTTCATAAAACTGAACAATTCCACCATGATCGTCTTTGGCTTTACCATCTGCTTTTAAGGCCTGCATAATCTCCATAACCTGGCTGGTTAAAAAAGTTGGTGTTCCCAGCTCTTTGGCAGTATCCAGGGCATTCATCAAATCTTTAATATGAAGTTCGATTCTGAAACCCGGTTTGAAATTACCATCCAGAACAAGAGGCATTTTTGCATCAAGAACCGCGCTGCCAGCCAGTCCGCCTCTAATGGCTTTATACACGTTTTCCGGTTCTACTCCGGCCTTTGTTGCCAGCACCATAGCTTCTCCCATTGCAGCTATATTTAGCGCTACTATTATCTGGTTGGCAAGCTTGGTAATATTACCGCTACCTATTTCACCAACGCGTGTTACCGACCCCCCCATAACCTCGAGTATGGGTTTAACCTCGTTGAATGCCTCCTGCGGACCGCCAACCATTACAGCAAGTGTCCCTTCAATAGCTTTTGGTTCTCCGCCACTTACAGGTGCATCCAGCATTATCACATTTTTCTCAGCTAATTTTCCCGATATTTCCTTTGAGGATAATGGATTAATAGAGCTCATATCCACTAATATACTACCGGGTCTTACTCCAAAAATAACCCCACCTTCTCCTAAAACTGCTTCTTTCACTTCAGGTGAGTTAGGTAGCATAGTAATAATAATTTCAGTTTGCGAAGCAACATCCCGCGATGAAGCAGCTTTTTTAGCTCCGGCTGCAACCAGTTCTTTTACAGGATTTTCAAATATATCATATACAACTAATGAATACCCTGCTTTCAGTAAATTTTTTGCCATGGGTTTACCCATGATTCCAAGACCGATAAAACCTATGTTTTTCATTTTTACTGTTTATATTAAAAAATTAAATTGGCTTTAAGACAACTTTAAGCGCCTCTTTATTTTCAATAAGTTCAAAAGATTCTTCAAACTTATCAATACTTAGTTCATGCGTAATAATTTTTTCGAGATCTATCATTTTATTTCCCATCAGGGTCAGGCATTTTTCCCAAACATCCCAGGTGTGGCTAAAATGTCCTTTTAAAGTAGCAGATTTAGCTACAAGCGGATCGAGGCTGAAGTTTACAGGTTTTGGACCCCAGCCGATTTTTGTTATCTGACCTGCCGGGCGCACTGCATCAATAGATAATTTCAGCGTGGCGGAAATTCCGGCGGTATCAGCAATTAATGCAGCTCCTAAACCGTCACCAATAGCCATAATCTTCTTTAAAGGATCTTCTTTTGAACTGTTAATCGTTATTGTTGCCCCAAATTCTTTGGCAAGTTCAAGTCGTTTATCATCGCCTTCAGTGCCCACAACTACAATCTCACCTGCTCCGCATAACCGGGCCATTTCAACGCATAATATTCCGATTGATCCGGGACCAATTATTACAACAGTATCGCCTGGAATAATATTACTATTTGATACCAGCGCTTTATAAGCTACACATAATGGCTCTGTAGCTGAAGCTGCTTTCAGGGAAACATTATCCGGAACACGGTGCAGTATCCTTTCGGGTACCTTAACATATTTTGTAAAAGCTCCGTCAACATGGAATCCATAACCTTTTCTTTCCTTACATAAATGATAGTTATTTTGTCTGCACAATGCACATTTTCCGCAATAATCGGCGTGAGTTTCAGAAGTAACACGGTCTCCCACCTTATATCCGTTTACTTCTTCACCCACTTTAGCAATAATACCCGAAAATTCATGCCCCATGATAAACGGACGCTTAAACTGAAACGCCGATACATTATGATGCATATGCGGATCGGTTCCACAAACACCTATATAGGCCACTTCAACCAATACATCAGTTTTCCCAATTTCAGGAACCGGAACATCACGCAACTCAGTAGCTCCCGGTGCATCAGCGTATTTAACAACAGCTTTCATTGTTTCCATCTATAATTTCTTTTATAATTTATACAAATATCAGACTTAAAATCCAAATAATTACAGCAGCGCTCATTCCTAAAATAAATGTGCCCATACTATGAAGTCTATAACCAGTATTCACATCCATGCTCGACATCTGGGTGACTACCCAAAAAAAACTGTCGTTTGCATGAGAAACAAATGTTGCTCCGGCTCCAATAGAAAGCACCATTAAAGCTTTGGCTATTTCAGAAGTAAAACCAAAGGATGACAATAAAGGTGATAAAATTGAAGCCGTTGTAATTATGGCCACAGTAGATGATCCCTGAGCAGTTTTAATTGTTGCTGCAATTATAAAGGGTAGCCAGATCCCGAGATTAGCCGTCGACATGGCATCTCCAATTGTTTTAGCCAGTGATGAATTCTGTAAAACTTTACCAAATGCTCCGCCAGCACCGGTTATTAAAATAATAATGGCGGCATTTCGTAATCCCTTACCAACCCAGCCGGAATCAGAAAGCATGCTTTTCTGGAATTTCTTTGGTAATCCAAAAGCTAATAAAACACCAATAAGTAATGCAATTACAGGTTGTCCAACAAATCCAAAAAATGCTCTAAAAGCGCCATCACCTATAGGATGGGTCGGAAAATCTGAAATTGATTTTACAACAATTAAAACTATTGGAATTAACATTGGGGCAAGAGCATTAATCGTCGACGGAGCTTCTTTAAGTTTTGATGCTATTTCTTTCTCTGAAATTTCCGGGTTTGGATCTATCTGCACTTTTGAAGCAATTTTAACTGCAAATAACCACCCGAAAAACAATGCTATGAAGCTCACAGGTAAGCCAATCAGAATTACCAGTCCCAGATCTGCTCCTAAAATACCGGCAGCAGCAATAGGTCCCGGAGTGGGAGGTACAAGGCAATGTGTAGCAATAAGCCCCAAACTTAATGCAATAGCAGGACCAGCCAGGGAAATATTGGCCCGCTTAGACAACGCCCTGTTTAATGGGGAAAGGATTACAAACCCCGAATCAGCAAAGACAGGTATTGAAACAAAATACCCGATTAAGGCCATGGCCATAGGCACCCTTTTTTGTCCGATTATTCCTAAAATCCAGTCTGCAAGGGCATAAGCACCACCTGAATGCTCCAGAAAAGTACCTATAATAGTCCCTGCAACTATTACAATACCAATATAACCAATGGTACCTCCAAAGCCATCATTTATTGATTGAACAATTGTGGTCAGGGGCATACCTGTAAATAATCCAAATCCTAGAGCAGCAAATAAAAGTGCAAGAAATGGATGTAACTGTAACTTAGTTGACGAGGCGATAATAAAAATAATGCATAATACAAGGACAATAATTAGCAGCATAGAGAGGTCCTCCTGATAAATAGTTAAAATTAACTTAAAAGTTTCTTAACCGATCGTATAATATTTTCAGGAGTCAGGCCATATTCAACGAGAAGTTCATCATAACTATGTGCCGATTGTCCAAAACGATCTTCAATACCAACACACTCTATTGGAGAATTTTGTCCTCTTAAAATAAAGGTAATAACATCCGCAAGACCACCAATCAATGAATGTTCTTCAGCTGTTATTATTCCCTTTACCCCGACAGCAAATTTTTTAATTTTTTCTTCGTTAATGGGTTTTAAAGAACTCACATTTATAACTCTGACTGAAATACCTGTTTTATCAAGTATTTCAGCAGCATTAAGTGCTTTTGAAACCATAATTCCATTTGCAAAAACAACAATATCGTTACCCTCTCTTACTAAATAGGGCTCACCAATCTCATACTCTTCATCTTCGGGAAAAACGTCAGGTAAATCATTTCGGTTTAAGCGCATATATACAGGTCCGTTATATGCCGCTATTTTCCGGGTCATTTTCCTTGTTTCAATACCATCAGCAGGCACCAAAACTGTCATATTCGGAATGGCCCGCATTATAGCTGCATCTTCAACAGATTGGTGAGTTGAACCATCTCCAAAGTCAGATAAGCCTGCGCTGGAACCTACGATCTTCACATTGAGTTTCGATATGCAGATTGCCTGACGTATCTGATCATAGGCACGTCCTGAGGCAAAAACAGCAAATGAATTTGTAAAAGCTACTTTACCTGTTAATGAAAGACCAGCTGCGAAAGAAGTCATATTAGCTTCACCGATGCCCATCTCAAAAAACCGATTTGGAAATTGTTCTTCGAAAAGACAGGACATGGTCGATTTACTTAGATCTGCTTCTAATACCACAATATTTTTATTCTCTTTTCCAAGTTCAAGGAGTGTCTCACCATAAACTTGTCTTGGATTTTGTATTTTCATAAAAAGTTCTCCTGGTTAAGTTAATTCTTTACAAGCCTGTTCAAATTGATCCTGAGTAAGCTCACCATTATGAAATGCAACTACATCTTCAGCGAATGGTATACCTTTACCCTTTATGGTATGTGCAATTATCAGTTTTGGCTGGCCTTTAATGGTATCCGCTTTATCAAGTGTCTCAATTATTTCCTTAATATTATGTCCATCCGTTTCTAAAACATGCCAGCCGAAGGCTAACCATTTTTCCACCAATGGATTCGTATTGTATCGCCTAATAATCTGACCCGTAGCCTGCAAATTATTTTTATCCAGAAATACAACTAGGTTATCGAGTTTATAATACGAAGCAGTCATTGCTGCTTCCCATATTTGTCCCTCAGCTATTTCGCCATCACCAATAATACAATATACATTACTTTCTTTTTTGTCAAGTTTTAGACCGGCTGCAATTCCGCAAGCCATAGATAGCCCTTGTCCTAATGATCCGGTATTTGCTTCAATTCCCGGAGTAGTTTTCATATCGGGATGACCTTGTAACATGGCTCCCAGACTTTTAACTTTATTAATTTCATCTTTTGAAAAATATCCTGCCTCTGCAAGGGCTGCATACTGAATAAGAGCAGCATGGCCCTTACTCAGAAGAAATCTGTCTCTATCTTCCCATGAAGGATTCTCTGGTTTATGTTTCATTCTTGAGAAATACAAGACCGCCACAATATCCGCAAGGGAACAGGATCCGCCTAAATGACCCTTTTGACCGACGCCAATCATTTGTACAACGTTGTACCTTAACTTACGGGCCATTTTTTCAAGTTCTTGAATTGTTTTGTTCATCAGTATCTATTGGTTAACTTTATAAATTATTGTGTATTTATTTATTCCTGTTTTTAAAATTTAAATTTCAAATATCCAAATTTGTTCATTGTTATTATGATTTTTCCTCCCAATAAATAAGGCTTCCAAATAGTATATAAAATAAATATAATATTAGTTGTATTTCAGATATACTGTAATTTAAACACTCATATAATTGATTTAAATTAAGTACAAAATTTCAACAATACCAAATAACTTTTGCAAGTAAAACAGGCTCTTCAGCCTTATTTTTTTAAAGGGTCGTATACATTTATTTTGTTGCAGAAACGTGTTGCAAAACAATCCGTGCATCTGTATTGTGATTGATAATTTTTATCTCAAGAAAAAGACAATTTTGTTATGCAACTTTAAGGTTTGTTGAAATTGTAATTATCTGAATAAATTTAATTTAAAGGGAATTATTTGTTGTGCTTATTTAATGGAAATTCTATAATATTGTCAAAATTTAAACTCAGAATGCGATTTTGGTTGTATAATAATTTAATAATTGATGTTGAGATAAATTGAAAAATAAGTCATTAGAAATCTGTAATTTATTTTTACTGTAATAATTGCTGAATAATTTTTATTATTAATTTAATTAACTTGTAATCCTTAATCCAAATATTAACCATATAAACCATAAAAGATGCTGACAATAAAGCAACAAATTTTTATTCGTTTTAAAAGACTAGCTAAAGTAATCCTTGTTCTTTTTATATTGTTTTCGATAAACTCATGCAATACAAAAAAGAATGTTAAAGACTTACCTTTTTATAATACCAACTTAAGCATCGAAGAACGGGTGAACGATCTGGTAGAAAGATTAACCCTCGAAGAAAAAGTAAGCCAAATGATGAATGCCTCTCCAGCTATTGAGCGTTTGGGTATTCCTGAATATAACTGGTGGAATGAATGTCTTCACGGAGTAGCCAGAGCAGGATTAGCGACTGTATTTCCGCAAGCTATTGGTTTAGGAGCCACCTGGGATGAAGATCTGATGTTCCGTGTTTCAACGGCTATTTCAGATGAAGCCAGGGCAAAACATCATGATTTCGAAAAAAAGGGTAAAAGATTTATTTACCAGGGACTTACGTTCTGGTCTCCCAACATTAACATTTTTCGTGATCCACGCTGGGGAAGAGGTCAGGAAACTTATGGGGAAGATCCCTTTCTTACCGGTAAGCTGGGAGTCCAGTTTATTAAAGGACTTCAGGGCGATGATCCGGAATATTTCAAAACAATTGCCACGGTTAAACATTATGCCGTTCACAGCGGCCCTGAACCAGAAAGGCATCGATTTGATGCTCAGACCGATGAAAGGGACTTAAAAGAGACCTATCTGCCCCAGTTCGAAATGGGTATTAAGGAGGGTAAAGCATATTCTGTAATGTGTGCTTACAACCGTTATAATGGAGAAGCCTGTTGTGGCAGTAATCATTTGCTTAATGGCATTTTAAGAGATGAGTGGAATTTTGATGGATACGTGGTATCCGATTGTGGCGCTATAACAGATATTTATAAAGATCATAAAGTGGTGGCTACACCTGAAGAAGCTGCTTCACTGGCCGTAAAATCAGGAACTGATCTTGAATGTGCCACAGTTTACGGGAGCCTTGTAGACGCTGTAAAAAACAATCTGATTGATGAACAGGAAATTGACATCGCAGTAAAAAGATTGTTTACTGCCCGGTTTAAATTAGGCATGTTCGATCCGCCGGAAATGGTAAAATATACAAATATCCCATACAGTGTTGTAGACAGTAAAGAACACAGGGAACTGGCCCTGGAATCTGCCCGGAAATCAATTGTATTATTAAAAAACGAAAATAATATTTTGCCCCTCAATAAAGAAAAAGTTGGGACTGTAGCTGTTATAGGTCCAAATTCCGACCAATGGCTGATGCTTCTTGGTAATTATAATGGGGTTCCGGCAGATCCGGTTACTCCTTTAAGAGGAATAAAAGAAAAACTGGGAGACCATTCAAAAGTGCTCTATGCACAGGGAAGTGAACTTGCAGAAGGAATGCCCATGTTTGAAATGGTGTCCTCAGAAGTTCTGTTTAATGGAAATGAAAATGGTTTAAAAGCAGAATACTATAATAATAAAGAGCGTAGCGGTAATGTTCTTTATACTGAAACTGTTGACAAACTTGATGCAAACTGGTATAATAAAGCCCCAAGGGAGGATATGGACGATGATAATTTTGGTGTGCGCTGGACAGGGGACATAGTACCTGAGTTAACCGGGAAATACCGTCTGGGAATTATTACATCCTGTAAAGTAGATTTTTATTTAAATGACAGTTTGATTTTAAATACCGCCTATCATTTCAGGGACGAATATGGTGATCCGCGGCTAAAAAAATCGGAACCGATATTTCTTGAAGCAGGTAAAAAATATGCACTTAAAATTGAAGCCGGCGAATCTTATGCTGATGCACAGGTACAATTGGTATGGGCCAAACCCAGAACAAATCCAAACGAAGAATTAAGACATCAGGCAGTTGAAACTGCTAAAAAGGCTGATCTTATTGTTTTATGTATGGGCCTTTCTGCATCACTAGAAGGTGAGCAGTTGGACATAGAAATTGAAGGATTCAGAGGCGGTGACCGCACGCGGCTTGATTTACCGTATGTTCAGCAACAACTTATTAAAGAAATTTATGCATTGGGTAAACCTGTGGTTTTAGTACTATTAAATGGAAGTGCACTGGCTATTAACTGGGAAAATGAAAAAATTCCGGCGGTATTGGAAGCATGGTACACCGGTCAGGCTGCAGGACAGGCAATTGCCGATGTACTTTTTGGAGATTATAATCCTGGAGGACGACTACCGGTTACCTTTTATAAATCAGCAGAAGATCTTCCTTCTTTTGAAGAATACAGAATGGTGGGCCAGACTTACAGGTATTTTAAGGGAGAACCTTTATATCCTTTTGGTTACGGACTAAGCTATACAACTTTCAGATATAATAATCTGAACATTAATAAAGAATATCATATAGGAGATTTGGTAGAAGTTGCTGTAGATGTTACAAATACCGGTAAGATGGCAGGTGACGAAGTTGTCCAGTTATATGTATCAAATCTCGATGCAAAAGTACCTGTACCTATACGTACATTAAAAGGTTTTAAAAGAGTAAATATATTGCCGGGTGAAACCAAAACAGTTCATTTTCTAATTCCTTCAGATGCATTTTCAATTATCGATAATAACTTTGAAAGGGTAACGCTTCCAGGTCGCTTTGATATATTTGTTGGAGGCACACAACCTCAGAAAACAGCTGATGTACCTGAAAAAGGAATTCTTAAATCAAGAATAACTTTATTGTAAAACGGATTAGATAAAATATTGTATATATTGCACGATAATGTTGATATGTATCTGAATATTTCAAATAAATTACAGGGATGGGATGGTTCTTTCGGATCATCCCTTTTTTATTCAAAAATTAAAACAAATGAATATTTTAGGTATCTCAGGAAGTCCCAATTCAAAAGGAAATACAGCATATACGGTTAACTATGCCTTAGAAGTTTTAAAAGAAAGAGGTTATCAAACAAAATACATCTCCTTGTCGGGAAAAAAAATTAAACCTTGTATAGGATGCTGGAAATGTAGTGAAAGCTATACTTGTTTTCAGAAAGATGATATGGAAGAGATTCTGGATGCAATGAAATGGAGCCATGGTTTACTTATTGGTTCCCCGGTATATTTTGGTATGATAACCGGACAATTAAAAACCATGATGGATCGCTGTGTGGTCATGCGCCCCAATTATGGTGATACCATTCCTATGAGTGGAAAAACCGGTGGTGCAATAGCATGTGCTTATTCAAGGAACGGGGGGCAGGAATATACTATACAAAATATTCATACCTTTATGCTTCAAATGAATATGTCTGTAATTGGTGACGGACCAAATTATCATCATTCTGGTGCAACAATATTCGGTGAGCATGCAAGTGATGACTTATGGGGTCTGGAAACAGCCAAAAATCTGGCACTGAATTTAGCTGCTAATATTGAGTTTAAAAAATATAAATAAATCTGCAATGAAAAAAAAATGGTTACAACACATTAAAATAATACAGCTGTTTTTACTGCTGATTTTGCTTTTTAGCATGTGTACATCGCCTGTGCAACAATTTAACAATCCAATTCTGGCCGGATTTTATCCGGATCCCAGCATTTGCAGGGTAGATGAAGATTATTATCTGGTAAATTCCACATTTGCCTATTTTCCGGGTATCCCGGTCTTTCATAGCAAAGACCTTGCGAATTGGCAACTAATCGGATACGTACTGAACAGACCTGAACAACTAGACCTTGATAATCTTGGGGTTTCACGAGGTATTTTTGCCCCGGCGATACGATATCATGAGGGAGTATTTTACGTTACCTGCACGGTAGTTGACGGAGGTGGAAATTTTATAGTCACAGCATCAGATCCGTCAGGCCCATGGTCTAATCCGGTTTGGATTCCGGAAGTCAATGGCATTGATCCCTCCATGTTTTTTGATGACGATGGAAAAGCATACATTGTGTATAACAGCGATGCTCCGGACAATTTGCAATTATATAACGGACACAGGACGCTTCGGATATATGAATTTGATGTGAATAACCTTAATGTTACCGGCAATGAATATTTATTGGTGAACGGAGGAACAGATATTAATAAAAAGCCTGTATGGATTGAAGGACCGCACATTTATAAAAAAGACGGCTATTACTATTTGATGGCAGCAGAAGGAGGGACCTCATACAATCACTCAGAAGTAGTCTTCAGAAGTAAAAATGTTACAGGGCCATATATTCCGTATGATAATAATCCCATTTTAACCCAACGGCATCTTAATCCGAACCGGAAAAATCCGATCACTTCAACAGGTCATGCTGATCTGGTACAAACTCAAAACGGCGACTGGTGGGCTGTATTTCTAGGATGTCGTCCTTATGGACCAGTAGATCAGGATTTTTATAATCTGGGGCGTGAAACTTTTCTTGCCCCTGTGAGTTGGGAAGATGGATGGCCGGTGATTAATCCTGAATTTGATGAAGTGCAGTATACATACCCGATACCAATTCATTCACCAAATCATATAACCGGATGGCCATACAGTGGTAATTTTACTATCAAAGATGAGTTTGTAAATGAAGAACTTGATATGAACTGGATGTATTTAAGAACCCCCCGTAAACAATGGTATAGCCTATCCAAACAGAAAGGCGATCTGACATTACAACTTTTACCGGTAACTTGTTCAGATTCTGCAAATCCGGCATTTATTGCAAGGCGTCAGCAGCATTTTAACGGATATGCCAGTGTATCTATGATTTTTAATGCGAATACAGAAAATGAAAAAGCAGGCCTTGTGGTGTTCCAGAACGAAAATTTTTATTACTACATATGTAAATCTTTAGTTGATAATAAACCGGCAGTTCAATTATACCGTTCGCTGGCACCCGGCGATGAAGAAAATGAAGTGATGGAATTGTTGGAATCCCGGTATTTAGCAAATACAATTAATCCGGAACCACTGATGCTTAAAATTGAATCCCATACCAATACCTATTCATTTTATTATTCGGAATCAGGTAATGATTGGAATTTACTTAAAGACAATGTGGATGCAAAGTTTTTAAGCACAAAAATAGCAGGAGGCTTTGTAGGATGTATGTATGCCATGTATGCTACTTCCATAGGCAACGCCAGTAATAATTCCGTAATTTACCAATGGTTTGAATATAGCGGAAACGACGACTTATACATGCAGCCCTGAAAAAGACCCCGACAGGGTATGAAAACTCTGCCGGGGTAATAAAATTATTTGGCAAGCTCCAGGGCCAGCGTTGTAGTATAATATTTTGCAATCATATTGGGAATTTCCCATTCAGGCAAATTTCCCTTTTCGAGGTATTCGAGGAATTTCTCCATAACCTGTCCGAAATGCGCTTCATGTCCCTTTTTATATTCTTCAGGGATAACAACCATCCATCCATTTTCTGATTTTTGTAATTCAACACCGGAATAAATCTTCTGAATCTGGGAAAAATTCTTGATTAAACTACTTTCATATGATGCATCATCACTAACCGGTTCAATATAAAGTGTTGGTTTGAAATTTTCCGCTTCACCCTGCCTGATAACCAGGTTAACTTTTGATCCGCGCATAATTGAATAATGGGTATCACCCGCACCTTCAGGAGCTTTATATGCCCAGGTTACCGAGGTTTTAGCGTGAATACCTCTTAACTTATAATTTATAGCGCCGTTGCAATAAATCTGAAGTAATGTATCATTTACTACATTTTTAAGCAGATATTCAGGATACTGTTCCATTTTTGTAATAGCGCTGAATTCCGATAACGTAAGATCAGTAGTCCACCGTTTACCTTCAATAATTTCAATATCGTTTGTATCGATTAACTGGTTGGGAAAACATTCCCACTGCACCAGGTCCACCAGGTGGGTCATTACATCTACAATACCTTCACCCTGTTGTTCAACATCCAGAAACCAGGCTGGTCGGGTAAGAATGCTGCCCGATACATACTTAAACAAATGATGCACACTTTCTTTTGTAATAGCAGGATTTTCAGGGCTCCCTTTTTCCAGCGTTCCGAAAATTTCAGGAATACGGGATAGCTGACGTTGCAGAATAGTTGTTATCTCGTATCGTTCTGTCATGATATCGTACAACAATAAATTGTTTTTTTCAGCTTCCAGAAATGCCTGTTTCAACATACCATACCCTTGTTTATTGATCACCATGGGTTTATCGGCAAGTACGTTAAAACCCGATTCCAGAGAGCGTAGAATATATTCCGATTTTTTTCTGTTGTTTCCCGATAATACCACTACGTTTCCGGCTTTATCCTGTATCATTTTCTCAAAAAAATCAGGACCCGTATATACCTTTTCGTTCCATGAGGTAGGATCTGTTTCTCTGGTATTATATGATTCAATCCGTTCGAGATGTTGAATCACATCAGGACCTTCAGGAGCATAAACATGAACCACAGAATCTACATTTTTATACATAGATTTTTGCACCAGCGCTGCATGAAAATGTCCGGGATCAACAGTTACCAGTTTTACTTTTTTAGATTCTTCTTTCATTGTTTTTTGTGTTGAACATGAACATGAAAAAATCATTATAACAGCACAAATAAATCCGTATTTTTTCATCATTAAATTATTTAAATTATTGTATTGTAGCTATTTAATAAGCAGGTTTTAAATATATACTTGAGAGGATTTGTAACTCTTCTTTTTACACCTAAAACCTTTTACCGACCTAAAAATGTTTCATTCTACATGCTAACATTTTTGGGCGTTAACTAAATAAGCTTTAATTTTTTAAAACGTTAACATTTGGTGATTCGGCAAAATATTTCCAGGCGCTTTCTGCTTTTTCTGCATCCATATGTCCGTTAAAAACAAGAAACCTGTATTTTAATACATATTCTTTACCCGGTTCAAGCAGCCAGTCGGTATCTTTTGTTGTCGAAAAGCTGGCAAACATATCTCCACGACCGTACTGGTCTATAGGCCATATGCGTAAAGGTTCCGGATAATTATAATTCGATGGATATGACATCATAACCGCACCTGCATAATCGTTGTCTTCTACTTCACCCTGAACAATGCACCAGCGGGCTTTTGTACCATCAACATCAATTCTGGTTTTGCCTTCTGATGATAACACTTCACTGTTCTGGTTATTCCAAAATTCGGTTGTCCGCCAACCCAAACCTTCATAACGGTATTCCAGCATTTTAAACGGACTATCTGTAGCGCAATTATATGTAAAGGTGATATCAACAATGAACAATTCAGGGTTTTTTTCCGGTTTATAAACCCTTACTTTTTGTACTTCATTGAGCGCTACTTTATCTTGTCCGTTTTTCAGAACTACATGTTCGTGCAGTGATTTATATTCTGCAAAAACAGGTCCTTCGAGTATTGATTGAAATTCAGCAAATCGAACAGTTCCTTCGCCTCTCATCAGGTTCCAGAAATCAATAGTATCATTTTCAAAAAGTACATGGGTCCAGGGATTCCAGATGCCATAATGATGCATGTGATCCGGAGCCTGAATGCGGGTTAGCTCCTGACCATGGGGAGCCCACAGAGGATGTATAAATGCACTTCTTTTAAAAACTGAATCAACACCCGCGGGCGGATACATGGTTTCAAACTGGTAGCGAAGCAGATTTTTATCTCCTTCATGAATAACCAATCCACCGTCTTCTTTAGTAGCCTGAACTATTTCAGCTTCTGCAGATTTACCCTTTACAAGCTCATATTTCCGTTTATCAATAGAGTTATCACCAGTAACCAGCCATGACAATACTCTTTTTTCACCATTCGAAATCTGCACAGGAACCTCAATGGATTGGCCGTTAGTTACTTCAAATAATGATAAATCACCTGTATAAGTGGTTATGTTATCTAAATTAATACTTGCAGGAACATCAATTCCCATGGTTGAATCCGGCAATTCCACTTCCAGCGTTGCAATCGGCTGGCCAGTATTGCATGATAATAGTATACTGCCAAGAATAAAAGATACTAAAATTTTAATCATTTTAACATGGTTTTTATGTAGTTAAAAAAAAGGTTATAAATAGCCATACGATTAATAATAATTAATTTATAGTAACAGTATGGCATTAATTTATATGACCCTTTTAATTTTTCCTTTTTAAATAATAACTCTCAGGAGGTCCGAGATAAGAATATTTTGGTTCACCGGTTTCAACTACTATTTTCTGTAATACAAAACCCGGATCTACCATCCGGAATTTTAATGTGTGCACGCCTGCTGATGAAAGGGTATGTTCCGATGATTTAATTTTAATATTTTCACCAACTGCAATATTCCATTCCTCGGGATATTTCCAATCAGGGATAGTATCATACTCATGGATATTTACCAATACAGGAGTTTCATCATCGAATGAAACAGCATACCTGAGCCCCTGGGTATCATGAAAATTCTGAGTAGGGGATAAATAAACATTTACCTTTACCGACCCCGGGTTAGTTACAAACATATTGTATTCTAAATGCGGTCCATTTTCTTCTGGCAACTGACTTTTCGCATTAACCGGGAAAAGGGTCATGGCAGAAAGGGTGCGTCCAAGATTCGGTATCTGCTCCCAATGGGCATCATTTGAGTTTACTTTCTTTGAATAATGTACTGCCTCAGTGGATATTACCCCGTTACTTTCAATAAACCCTTCAAAGTTTTCAGGTATCCGGGATAAAAAATTGAAAACATTGGCATAAACAATAACTTTAGTGCCTTCAGATCCTGTTATTGTTATTGAAACTTTAGAATCCCCTTCAGGTACTTTGGACCAGTCTGCAGAAACCCACAATCTTTTTTGTTTATCTATTTCAGCACTATCAGCAGATACTTTTAACCAGTTGGCATTAGTCTGTAGAGTATAGGTAAATGAATTTTTTCCCTGATTAAAAATATCAATATAATGGTCTGTACCAAATGGATCAAATGCGGGTAACACTGCTTCTCCCGTATCATTTGGCCACCATTTTTCCGATCCTTCAATTGCGATTCCCATTGCCGGTTTATCAGAAATTATTATTTCTTTAACATCAGGCATTTTACTCTTTTGCGGTTGTTGCCAATAAGTATATCCTATATGAATCTGAGACATCATATGGTTCCACTTACCATCAGACATATTTTTATGGTAATATTCCGTTAATTCGGCATCCTTCTCATAAAGATCCTTTACTTTTTGGGCCATCAGATTAGTTGATGCCCGCTGCTGCTTGGCATACAGATAGTTTTTAGCTGTTGTAACATAAAGTTCGTTTAGGTTGGCACAGGCTTTTACAGGAAAAAGTACCAGCTGATAGTAGGCATCTTTATATTCATCAGGCAATTCATTAAAAATAGTTTCAGCCTCCCGGGCAAGGTTATTATAATCGTTTACCACTGTCTCGGCTTCTCTGTAATTAATTAAGCTGTAAGTATCGGGGGCCAGCATTTCCGGTTTACGCCTGGAATTATACTTGGTGTACATGGCCAGAATATGAGCAATTTTTTCACTGAATTGTTTCCCAAACTGTTGTTCGGCCCATAAATTATAATATTCAGGCAGCCTTTCTGCAGGCCATTTTTCCGGGGCCCATGCAAAATCAAGGAAGAAACTTATGGGCAATTCCATGGGTTTAATATCACCCACATTAACAATCCATATACGGTCTACACCATATTGATAACTTAAGTTCATCTGTTCCCAAACCCGTTCTATTTGTGTAGTGTTTAGCCATTTGTAATTTCTTGGTCCGCCAACAAAATCATAATGATAATACATGCCATAACCTCCGGAACGGGGAGGATCATCTTTTTTTGGAAGCCTTCGAACATTTCCCCAGTTATCGTCACACCATAACAGGGTCACATCCTCCGGAACACGCATGCCTTTATCGTAATAATCCTGCACCTCCTTATACAAGGCCCATACTTGCGGAACATCTTCATTTTTTTTACCTGTTGCTTCTTCGATTATTTCACGCTGGTCTTTAACAATATTTTCTAACAGTGATATTGCAGTTCCTTCTGTCATGGGTTCGTCACCATCGCCTCGCATGCCAACGGTTACTAGACTTTCATTGGTACCCATTCTTTCGATTCCGATCCTCCAGAATTCCTGCAGTTTTTCTTTATTTTTTTCGTAGTTCCAGGGCCCTGAACCGTATTTACGCCATTCAGCATGGGCACGCATCAGCGGTTCATGGTGTGAAGTCCCGATTACTATTCCGTATTCATCTGCCCTTACCGGGTTTAATGTATCATCGTCGTAAAATGCACTACCCCACATTGCCGGCCACAGGTAATTCCCTTTTAGGCGCAGGATAAGATCAAAAACTTTTTCATAAAATAAATGATTAAATCCCCCGAATTTTTCAGCAGTCCAGCCAGATAAAGCAGGAGCTTCATCATTAATAAAAATGCCCCGGTACTTTACAGCCGGTTCTCCTAAACTGTGTTTTCCGGGAAGTATATACAGATTATTCTGTTTTTTAACCGGAACATCAGCCCACCAGTTCCAGGGTGAAACCCCAATTTGCTCACATAAATCGTATATTCCATATATAGTTCCCCTTTTGTCGCTTCCGACAATAACAAGGGCCATTTTTACACCTGGCATGGGATTTTCAATTGTCTGAATCAGAAAAGTTTCCCATTTTCCTTCTACCTCGGAAACATTGAGTTTCTTTTTCTTAAACAACTTATCAATTAACGGATTCTTACCCAGTGTTCCTATTATTATAACATTTTCTGTCTTAGGTTTCTCATCAAAAAATAATGCCGGGGAATTTCCAGTTACCGAAGTTAAATCTTTTTGCAATTCTTTCACTACCCGAACTACTCCCGGGTAGTCCCCGTTACTTGCAAATATTGTGGCTGCCTGTCCTTCCGTTACCAGTGGGAAATACCCATCGCTTTTTGTAATACTTATATATGATGGATTGCCTACAGCAAAAACAGGACTTCCGCAGGTTACAATAATCACCATCAGAACCATTAACTTAAATAAATCTGATAATCGGTTTAATTTCAGATATCTAAAATTACTTTTTGCATTTGAGGTTATAAAAGAAATGGATTTCATTATCCAATTTACCTTTACAGATAAATTTTCCATTGTTTAGTAGAATTTAGGTTAATAATTAAAAATATTTCCTTATAAGGAAATTAGAAGCCGAAATTGATGCTGGTAATTTCCGGCCTAATCATGCACAACGAGCAAAACTTTTTGAAGGTCTTTATCCCGGGATGAATTGCCCGCCATAATTTCAAATTCTCCCGGTTCAACCACATAATCCATATGTATATCGCAGAATGAAAGATGTTCAGGTGTAATATTCAATTCAACTGTTTTTGTTTCTCCGGGTTGAAGAGTAATACGTAAAAATCCTTTAAGTTCTTTTACTGGACGCGTAACCGAGCTTATTTTATCCCTGATATACATCTGAACCACTTCATCGCCGGCGATTTTTCCGGTATTGGTAACATCAACAAGAAGTTTTGTAGATTCAGAAAAATGAATATTTGATTTTTCGAGTCTAATATTTTTAAATTTAAACTGTGTATAACTTAATCCAAAACCAAATGCAAAAAGCGGAGATACATCATCAAAGAGGTATCCTCGGCGTGCGGATGGTTTATAATTATAATATGCCGGAATATGGCCAACGGAGCGGGGAATGGTAATTGGAAGTTTTCCTCCCGGATTAACATCGCCAAAAAGCACTTCAGCTATTGCCGTCCCGGTTTCCTGACCAAGATACCAGCATTCAAAAAGTGTTGATGCTTTTTTTGCAAGATTTACAAAAGACAGGGGACGACCGTTAAAAACGAAGGCAATTATTGGTTTTCCGAGAAGTGCCAGTTTATCTACCAATTCATCCTGTAAACCTACCATTTGCAGATTGGAACGGTCACCCATATGGTTACCCATCCAGGCTTCGCGGGAAGTTTGTTCGTTTCCACCTATAGCCAGTACAATTACATCGGCTTTTTTTGCAACCTCCACGGCCTGAATAATACTTTCCCGGTCTTCTTCAGGATTGTTGGGAGTAACTTCATCCTGCCACCAAGAACCCCCAATAGTAATTTTACACCCTTCGTGATATAATATGTTAACAGAATTTCCCACGCGTTCACGAATACCTTCAAGCACAGTAGAGACTTTTTTAGGAATCCCACTATATCCGCCAAGCAATTCACGGTTTGCATTTGGCCCGATTACCGCAATAGTTTTAATATTTTTTAAATCCAGAGGCGCAACGTTGCCATCATTTTTCAACAGGGTAATAGTCTCACGTGCCGCCTGCAGCGCAAGTTTTGAGTTTTTATCTCTTCCCACAACTCTTTCAGCTGCCATTGGGTCCACATAAGGATCATCAAATAATCCCATTTTGAACTTGAAGTATAATAAATCTGAAACCAGTTCATCAATAAGGGATAATTTAATATTGCCTTCGTTAACAGCTTCAATAATATGCTTATAACAATCAGGTTCCGGAAGTTCAATATTTACTCCGGCTTTAACAGCAAGAATTGCAGCTTCTTTACCATCTTTTGCGAGATGATGCCCGTAAAGTTCCGGGCGTTCATTTAATTCGCGAATGGCATAATAATCAGAAACAACAAAACCTTTAAATCCCCATTCACCGCGAAGGACATCCCTGAGCAACCATGTATTGGCATGAGAAGGAACACCGTCAATTTCATTATAAGACGGCATAATGCTTAAAGCTCCGCCTTCAATAATTGCTTTTTTGAATGTATATAAAAATACCTCTCTCAGAATCCGTTCCGATACATTAACCGGAGCACAGTTTGTTCCTGATTCAGGCTGTCCATGTGCTGCAAAATGCTTCAGGGTGGCAATAATATGTTTCTTATCGTTAAATGAACCATCACCCTGAAAACCTTTAACAGCAGCCACCCCCATGCGGGAAACAAGGTACGGGTCCTCACCGTATGTCTCTTCCACACGGCCCCAGCGGGGATCACGCGCCACATCAACAACCGGAGTAAGGGCCTGATGCGTTCCTCTTACCCGGGCTTCTTCCGCCGTCATTTCAAAAAGCTTTTCAACAAGCTCAGGATTAAAGGTTGCACCTAAACCAATGGGTTGAGAAAAACTGGTACCTCCCGGTGCAGCATGTCCATGAAGACATTCCTCATGAAAAATTACAGGGATTCCCAGCCGGCTGTTTTCGATAAAAAATTTTTGAATGGCATTAGTTAATACAGCCATCTCAACGGCATTTTTACCCCCACCGGCATCGCTTGAACGTCCTACCTGTCCCAGTCCAAAACCATCTTTGAAATATTCCTGCGCTTTTTTATAATCGAAGTTCCCTTTTTCATCCAGCAACGATTCATTTTTTTTCTGCCAGTGACAAACCATTTGTGCCACTTTCTCTTCAAGGGTCATTCGTGATAATAAATCTGCGACTCTTTTTTCAATGGACAGCTTAGAGTTTTTATAAGCTGCATTTTTTAATAAATCGTCTTCTGAAGTTTGCATATTTCAAATTCTTTGATGGTACAGAAATCAGATTTACAGTTTTATTTCTCAGCCGTTTTAATTATGGCATAATAAGCGGGTTTTGGTTGATAATTCCTGTCGAAAAGCAGGGGATAATTCGTTCTTCCCTGAACAGGCCAATTGTTCAGCCATGACTGACCGTCCTGAATTCCCCATAAGGTTACCCTGCTCACATAATCACTGTGTTTAAGAAATATTTTAAACAAGGTGGCATAATGTTCAGATAATTTTTCCTGCATTGAATCCGGCAAAGTTTCAGGAAAAGGATTCATTTGCTGATTTAATTCAAAGTTTTGTGAAATTTCAGCTCCTGTTAAATTTTCCGGTCTTGGAAGTACATTCACATCCAGTTCAGTATACATAACCTTAAGTCCTAATGCGCCAAATTGCGATGCACTGGTATCTATATCAGACAATTCGGGAAAATCCAAATGCCAGTGCGCCTGAATACCAACGCCGTCAATTTTAGCTCCCGATTCCTGAAGGCTTTTTAAAAGTTTCAGAGCGCCTTCTCTTTTCCCCGGGTTTTCTATGTTATAATCATTGTAATAAAGCTCAGCTTCCGGATCTGCTTCATGAGCAAATTCAAATGCTTTCTGAATATAATCTTCACCGATTATTTCATACCATTTTGAATTCCTCAACTGTCCGTCTTCGGTCAAAGCTTCATTTACCAAATCCCATCCATTTATACGACCTTTATACCGGCCTACAACAGTAAATATATGGTCTTTCATTCTTTGAAGGAGAACATCTCGTGTTACCGGGTTTCCCAATGAATCTTCAAAAACCCAATTAGGAGTCTGATGGTGCCATACCAGCGTATGTCCAATAACAAACATTCCATTTCGAACCCCTAAGGCAACCAGACTATCTGCCAGTTCAAAATTATATTGGTCCGGTTCAGGATGTATTCTTTCCCATTTCATAGCATTTTCAGCGGTTACTGAATTAAAATGCTTTATCAAAACAGTTTGGGCAAGGGAATCGATTCCAAGAATTTGTTCAGCATTTAATGCCCCGCCAATTAAAAAATAATCCTTAAAAGTATCTTTTATTGTAACTTCAGGCTTACTGCAAGAAGAGCAAAATAGAGTACCTGTTATAAAAATCGTAAGGACGTAAACAGATCGTCTCAATATATTATTTCTATTCATTGTACCATGTTTTATTTTAAATGGAAACCTTCAATACTATTAAGATTCATAGGATTTTCTTCTCTCAACAAGATCATCCTGAATTGTAAGTTCCATTTTCTGATTTATTTTATAAAATAATAACAAGATAATTACAGCAATTACAGCAATAGCTGGATAAATACTTGTTGTTAAACGAATACCCATAATTGAATGTGCTGTTTGAGCTACGTTGGGCACATACCCGTACCATTTTAGAAGTAATCCGCCCAATGCACCTCCAAGAGCCAAACCGACTTTAAGACCTATTACAATTCCGGCAAATACAATAGCAGTAGACCGCCGGTTAAATTTCCATTCTGAATAATCTGCCACATCGGCCATCATTGCCCATGGTAGCGGCATAGTGATTCCCCATGAAAAATTGAATAATATCTGAAGCAGCAGCACCAAAATTACACCACTGGGTGAAACAACCATATACAATGCTCCGAATATCATTGCAAGTGCTAAACCGAAAATAAAAATATTTCTTTTACCAAATTTAACAGCCAGAAAATTGGATACCATAATTCCTAAAATCGCAGAAAGCTGGCCAAAAATATTAGTTATGCCAAATACGCTTCCGGCAACATCAGCATTTGCACCTGCCATACCAATTTTTTCAAGTAAGCCGAATAAACCTTTATTTATGCTTTCCATAAAAACGGCCATACTGTCTGTGTCTAAATAATACCTAAAATAATATAACAAAATACCGTTTCTCACAGAAAGAAAAACAAACATCATCACAAAAACAAGGAACATAATTACCCATGGGCGGTTTTTAACCAGGGTAAGAACATCTTCTTTTAATGAAGATTGTTGTTTTGGATCGGGTTTAATTCTTTCACGGGTTGTAGAGAATGTAATTAAAAAGAATATAATGGCTAGGGCAGAAAATATCCCCATTGTAATCTGGTAACCTTTGGCGGTATCTCCCTGTCCGAAATGATTCACCATGGGTACGGCAAAACCCTGAATAGCTATAGTTGCTAAAACAACAAAAACAAAACGATAGGAGAAAAGGCTGTTCCGTTGTTTTTGATCACCTGTAATTACTCCGCTAAGTGCTGAATAAGGAATATTATTTGCTGAATAAACAGACATCAACAAAAAATAAGTCACAAAAGCATAAATTATTTTACCGGTTGTTTCAAAGTCTGGCGTCGTGAATGCTAAAAAGCCAATTACTCCGAAAGGAATAGCAGTCCATAGAATCCATGGCCTGAATTTTCCCCAGCGCGTATTTGTCCTATCTGCAATAACTCCCATCAAGGGATCTGCAACTGCGCCCCAGAGGCGGCCAACCAGAAAAAGTACGGCAGCTACTCCAGCAGATATTCCGAATGAATCGGTATAAAAACTTAGCTGTAATAGCATAATTGTCTGAAAGATAAAGTTAGCGGCACTGTCGCCTAAACTAAAACCAACTTTTTCTTTAACCGATAAAGTTTGTGATACAGGTTTCATAAATTATAAGATATTAATCAATATTAGAATTTTTAAGAATGTTGAATATTTAAGATCAATAATGTATTTATAAAAAAACAGCTTACATAGTCAAATCATATGTAAACTGTTGAATATTAATTATTTTATATATGTAAAAATATATTGTTGCATTCTTTATCTGCCGTATTTAACGAGCGAATGAATATATTAAATAATATTAATATTTTGGCTATACTTAATGGCTTTTTTCATACGCATTTATTTGAATCCTGAATATCTGGTTTTTTCAGACAGTATCATTTTTGTAAGGTTTCAAAGGTAAAAATAAATTCCAACAATGTAACCGATTGCATTATTAATTTAAAAAGTTACTTTTTATTATAATTAAATTGTCGTTAATTTGCAATGCAATCGATTGAAATGAAAACAAACAAAGAAACCACAATATATGATATTGCCAGAGTTTTAAACATCTCTGCATCAACAGTAAGCAGAGGACTCAACGACCATCCGGCTATTCGTAAGGATACTAAGAAAAAAATCCAACAGGTTGCAATGGAAATGGGCTATCAGCATAATACATTTGCCAGTAATTTAAGACGTAAACATACCCGAACGGTTGGTGTAATTGTACCTAAACTGGATAGTTATTTTATGTCTACTGTTATTGCCGGTATTGAAAAAAAAGCAAATGATCTTGGATATAATGTTCTTATTGGGCAGTCTCAGGAATCTGTACTAAAAGAATCCTCAGGAATTTTAACCATGTTCAACAGCCGGGTTGATGGTTTATTAATATCATTATCAACGGAAACAAAAAATCTGGATCATTTTAAAATATTATTTAAGAAGGGTATTCCACTTATTTTTTTCGATCGGGTATTTGAACATCCCGATTGTGTAAGTATAGTTATCGATAATTTCAAAGCCGGATATGAGGCTACTAAACATCTTATTGATCAGGGATGTAAGAAAATTGTTCATTTGGGGGGAAGTCAATACAGTAATGTATACGTCGACCGGTTTAAAGGATATAAAAAAGCATTGGCAGATAACAACATGGATTTTGACGATGATCTGGTAATATTTAATAAGTTGGATTACAAATGTGGAATTGAAGTAGTCCGTCAGATGTTAAAACTTGATCCGGTTCCGGATGGAGTTTTTGCTGCCAATGATGCCTCTGCTGTAGCTGTAATTTGTGGATTTAAACAATTTGGAAAACAGATACCACAAGACATTGCTGTGGTGGGATTTAATAATACACCAATGTCTACAGTTGTAGAACCTAATCTCACCACAATTAATTATCCCGGGGAAGAAATGGGTGAGGTAGCCATTACCACGCTTATTAATCAGATAAAAAATGTAAATTCTCATAATTTGAATACCATAGTATTACGCCATGATCTGATTATCCGGCCTTCATCTGCAAGAAATAAATCCGGTTAATCGGGTTGAATATCCTATAAAATAATTTTCATGAATTCTTGTATCTTATTATATAAGGCCGCAATTTTGTAAAGAATTACCATCTTAAATTTGTATGTTTTATTAAAAGTTAAAATTTTAAACAATGAAAAAGAACCTATTAATCCTGCTTCTTTTATCTAGTCTCCCATTCCGGTTTTCTATCCATGCCGAGGATGGTTATGAATTATGGATGAGATATCATACAATATCAAATCAACCAACACTAAAAGAATATAAAAAAGCAATAACAAACTGGACTATTAAAGGAGAGTCAGCTATTATTGATGCTGCAAAAAAGGAATTACAAACCGGGCTAAACGGACTTTTAGGAAATTTTATACCAGAAACGAACCAACTTTCTATAAATGGAATTGTAATAGCAGGCACTATAAATAATTTGTCGGATATAGCAGATGCTGCTCTAAAGGAGAAATTGAAACATCTTGGTAGTGAAGGTTATGTAATTGTCAGTGGAAAAGTAAATAAGAAAAAGGCAATAATTATTGCTGCAAATAGTGATATTGGCGTTTTATACGGAGTGTTTCATTTTTTACGGGTATTACAAACACAACTGGATATTACGGGGCTTGCTATTGAGAGTGCACCCAAAACTAAAATCAGGGTGTTGAACCACTGGGATAATCTTGACAGGACTGTAGAAAGAGGTTACGCCGGCTTCTCTTTATGGGACTGGCATAAACTTCCTGATTATTTATACACCCGATATACCGATTATGCCCGTGCAAATGCTTCTATTGGAATAAATGGTACGGTTCTTACAAATGTTAATGCCAATGCCCTTGTACTTACAAAAGATTATCTCGAAAAAGTAGCAGCGCTTGCCGGTGTATTTCGCCCATATGGTATAAAGGTATATTTAACGGCACGTTTTAGTGCACCCATTGAAATTGGAAAACTGAAAACTGCTGATCCTCTGGATCCCGATGTAGTTTGGTGGTGGAACGAAAAGGTTAAAGAAATTTACAGCTATATTCCCGATTTTGGAGGATTTCTTGTAAAAGCCAATTCGGAAGGGCAACCCGGTCCGCAAAATTACGAACGTTCGCATGCAGACGGGGCAAATATGCTTGCTGATGCTCTTAAACCATTTAATGGTATTGTTATGTGGCGTGCCTTTGTTTATGATAATAATGTGCCGGAAGACCGGGCCAAACAGGCTTATAATGAATTTGTGCCCCTGGATGGAACATTCAGGGATAATGTGCTTATACAGGTTAAAAACGGAGCCATTGATTTTCAACCCCGGGAACCTTTTCATCCACTTTTTGGCGCAATGCCCAAAACACCGGAGATGATGGAATTCCAGATTACCCAGGAATATCTAGGTTTTGCCACACATTTGGTATATCTGGCAACTTTATTTGAAGAATGCCTTAAATCAGACACCTATGCAAAAGGCAAAGGATCAACAGTTGCTTCAATTATCGACGGCTCATTAGAGCATAAGTCCCTTTCGGGAATGGCAGGAGTTTCTAATATTGGAACAGACCGAAACTGGACAGGTCATCCCTTTGGCCAGGCTAACTGGTATGCTTTTGGACGTCTGGCCTGGGATCCTTACCTTACTTCAGGTGATATTGCCAATGAATGGATTCGAATGACTTTTTCCAATTCAGAAAATTTTATAAATACTGTAAAATCTATTATGCTTGCTTCGCGTGAGATAACAGTTAATTATATGACACCTATCGGCTTGCACCATATCATGGGAAGAGGACATCATTTTGGCCCGGGACCATGGGTAAGTGAGGGAAGACCAGACTGGACTTCTCTTTATTATCACAGGGCGGATTCTCTGGGAATTGGTTTTGACCGCACTTCTACTGGCAGTGATGCGGTTAGTCAGTATTTTCCTCCTGTACGGGATCAATTTGAGAATGTGGAAACCTGCCCCGAAAATGTTTTACTCTGGTTTCATCATCTTCCCTGGGATTATAAAATGAAATCCGGAAGAACACTTTGGGACGAGATGTGCTATAAATATTATGCCGGTGTAGATTCTGTGATCTGGATGCAAAAAGAATGGGAGAAAACTAAAGGATTAATAGATAATGAGCGTTATAATCAGGTAAAGACCTTATTAAAAATGCAGGAAAAAGAAGCCATAAGATGGAGGGATGCATGTGTGCTGTATTTCCAGACGTTTTCAAAACGGCCAATTCCGAATGATTTGGAAAAACCTGAACAAAATCTGGATTATTATATAAATGAAAAGTTTTATTATGTCCCGTAAATTTTGCAATTTATAATCGAAAATTATCAAATTTCATTTGCAAAAGTAATTCATAATCTTGTATGACAAGTATTGAAAACAATTCTGATACACAACAAAAGGTAGCCGTAATTACTGGTGGCGGATCAGGATTAGGTCTTGCCGTGGCAAATAAATTTGCCCTAAACAATATCAAATCCATTTTAATCGGCCGGGATAAAAATAAGTTGAGGAAAGCCTGTTCTATTGTCGGGCCTCTTTCTGATTGTTATGCTACAGATCTTACGAATCTAGCTGAATTACCGAAACTGGTTGCAAAAATAATACAAGAGCATAACAGGATCGATATCCTGGTAAACAATGCAGGAATTCATTTAAAAAAATCATTATTTGAGGTTTCTGATGACGAATTCCGGGAAATTGTCAATACGAACCAAATGGCTGTTTTTAGTCTAACCCGCGAAGTTGCTATATATATGAAGAAACAGGGTAGGGGCAGTATTGTAAATATCAGTTCTATGGCTTCAAGATACGGCATACCAAAAGTTATAGCATATACCAGCTCCAAATCGGCTGTTGAAGGTATGACCCGTGCCCTGGCTGTTGAATTATCACCAATTGGGATCCGGGTTAACTGTATTGCTCCCGGATTTATTGAAACCGATATGTCTACCAAAGCGCTGAATAACGATCCGGAACGCAAAAGAAAAGTGCTTTCCCGAACGCCACTCGGACGACTGGGAAAATCTGAAGAAGTTGCCGAAGCTGTATTCTTTCTGACATCTGAAGCTTCTTCGTTTATAACCGGTGTAATATTACCGGTAGATGGTGGAAACTCGATAGGTTTTTAAAAAATTCATGCAAAATTCCCGGTATTATTAACCTCTATTTATTCGTTCAATGAAAATTACAGATGCAAAAGTGATCATATGCAGTCCGGGCCGTAACTTTGTCAGCCTGAAAATTTTTACCGATCAGGGAGTTTACGGAATGGGAGATGCCACGCTTAACGGACGGGAAAAAGCGGTTGCTACATATCTGCAGGAATATTGTATTCCGGCATTACTGGGAAAAGACCCGCAAAATATTGAAGACATCTGGCATTACTTTTATCGAGGGGTTTACTGGAAACGAGGTGCTGTAAATATGACGGCTATTGCAGCCATAGATATGGCTTTGTGGGATATAAAAGGCAAGATGTTGAATACTCCTTTATATAATCTTATAGGTGGAAAAAGCAGGGAAAAAGTATTGGTTTATACACATGCAAACGGTAAAGATCTTTCAGAAACATTAGAAAAAGTAGGAGAGGAGATTGAAAACGGGTTTTTTGCCATAAGGGTACAATCAGGGATTCCCGGCATAACCCACACGTATGGAGTACCTAAGGATAACAAACCTTATGAACCGGCACAAAAAGGATTACCACATGAAGATTATTGGGATACTTCTAAATATCTGAATTTTGCACCAAAGCTTTTTCAGAAAGTAAGGGAAAAATATGGAGAAGACCTGTTGTTGCTCCACGATGTCCACCATCGTTGTACGCCAATTGAAGCAGCACGCCTGGCCCATGAATTGGATCCTTTTCATTTATTCTGGCTTGAAGATCCTGTAACCGGTGAATTGCAGGAAGGATTGCGGCATATTAGAAAACATGCTACCACACCCATTGCCATTGGTGAAGTTTTTAATTCGGTTTATGATTATACCACCCTGTTCACTGAGCAACTTATCGATTTTGTCCGAATGCCCCTGGTACATGGAGGCGGTATTACACATATGCTAAAAGTAGCATCTTTTGCTTCAGTATTTCATATCCAAACCGGGTTTCATGGCGCCACCGATTTATCCCCGATAAACCTGGCGGCATCCCTTCATTTTGATATGGCCATTAACAACTTCGGCATACAGGAATACATGCCGCACCAGGCAATTGTTAACGAAGTTTTTAAAATTAATTACCGCTACGATAAAGGATTTATGTACATTGATGATACACCGGGAATAGGTGTGGATATCGATGAAAAGGCTGCCAATAAATTTCCTTACGAAATGGCTTGTCTTCCGGTAAACCGGAAAAATGACGGGACAATGTTTTATTGGTAGTTGTTATTTTGTTTTATAATTATGGGCACGTGATACAAATTTACTCCAGGGCATCACAAATGTGTGCCAGATTGGAATCATTTCCTAAGCGGCTTTAATAAATATTCCAGTCCGTTTAATTTTATTTCATACAACGTGGAAAGCCACATACCCAATTTTCCCGATGGAAATCCTTATTGATAAAACCATACAAGGTACGGTTCGGGCAGATCACAGAGAATCCGGCCTTTATATTTTCCAAAAGGCATTCGCCGGGTCACCAGGTCTTTTAAGATTTCAGGATTAAAAGAAAGGTTTATATTTTCTGAAGATTGCTCCATTTTAATTACAGGATTTTTTAATACATACTGTCCCGAAGCGCTTTAATTGTGGTATCTGAAATATAATCATCATAATCCATTTGTTTATCGATCATTCCTTTGGGAGTTATTTCAATTACCCGGTTACAAACAGTTTCAATAAATTCATGATCATGCGACGACATTAATATATTTCCCTTAAACCGCACCAGGGCATTATTAAAAGCCTGTATCGATTCAAGATCAAGATGATTTGTCGGCGTGTCAAGAATAAGGGCGTTGGCATTTTGAAGCATCATCCGGGCTATCATACACCGCACTTTTTCACCACCGGAAAGGACAGATACTTTTTTAAAAATTTCATCTCCTGAAAAAAGCATTTTCCCAAGGTATCCGCGGAGAAATAGTTCGGTAGTGTCTGAAGAAAACTGTCCCAGCCATTCCACCAAATTTAAGTCGGAATTAAAAAATTCTGTATTATCGATCGGAAGATAACCCGTTGTAATCGTAACCCCCCATTTGAAAGATCCCTTATCCGGTTTTATATGCCCGTTAAGAATTTCAAACAGGGCAGTCATTGCCCTCGGTTCCCTTGACAGGAATACTATTCTGTCATCTTTTTCAACTGTAAAATTTAAGTCTTTAAATAATAATTGGCCTTCGCTACTTTTAGTAAGCCCGCTCACTTCAAGAATATTGTTACCGGGTTCCCGATCAGGAGTAAATATTATGCCGGGATATTTTCTTGATGATGGCTGAATTTCTTCCACATTCAACTTTTCCAGCATTTTCTTGCGACTGGTGGTTTGTTTCGATTTTGCCACATTTGCGCTAAAACGTGCAATGAATTCCAGCAGTTCTTTTCGTTTTTCTTCTGCTTTTTTATTTTGTGATTGCTGCTGCCGCAAAGCGAGCTGGCTTGATTCGTACCAGTAACTGTAATTGCCGGCGAAAAGTTTTACCTTACCAAAATCTATATCGACTGAATGTGTGCACACGGCATCTAAAAAATGCCGGTCATGAGAAACCACTAATACTGTATTTTCAAAATTGGAAAGGTAATTTTCGAGCCATGATATGGTCTCCATATCCAAGTCGTTGGTAGGTTCATCAAGTAACAGGTTTGAGGGATCACCAAATAGCGCCTGAGCCAGAAGTACCCTTACTTTTTCCTTTCCGCTGAGTTCTTTCATTTGTTTGTGAAACAATCCTTCACTGATTCCCAATCCACTAAGAAGATTCGAGGCATCACTTTCTGCATTCCAGCCATTCATTTCAGCAAATCGTTCTTCAAGATTCGCTGCTTTTACGCCATCTTCCTCAGTAAAATCGGTTTTGGTATAGATTTTTTCTTTTTCCAGTGTAATATTCCACAGAGGCTCATGACCCATGAGTACCGTGTTTAATACCGTACATTCATCAAACTCAAAATGGTCCTGCTTTAATACAGAAAGCCGTTCACCGGGACCTAAGCTTACAGATCCCCTGATTGGATTTAGATTACCCGACAAAATATTTAAAAATGTAGATTTCCCTGCACCATTCGCCCCAATAATTCCGTAACAATTCCCGGGATTAAACTTCAGGTTCACATCCTGAAATAATGGGCGTTTCCCAAACTGTATTGCCAGATTACTTACCGTTATCATTCGCTAATAAAAACTTTAATGAATTAAATTTTAAAAAGGGCTGCAAAGGTAGTTATATATTTTATACAGAAACAACTTTAAAAACTTTATATTTGAAATTTACCAATTCATTAAAATATATTCATTCGTATTTATAATTTTTCAGGTAAAGCCTTAGAATCTGATTAATGAATTAAAATTAAGATGTAAGGTAAACCCTGAGGTCAGTTATATATTTGTTTACTTTTTAAAATTAATAACCGTTCTTCAATTTGAATTAATAAATTATCTTTAGCTCCTTAAATTATACCGATATGAAGTTACTTTTTCAAAGAATTCTGCTAATTAATATTTCTCTATTTGGATTTTTCATAATTCATTGTCAAAACACATCATCATGGTTTACTGTAAAAGAAGTTGCTAATAAGGTCTGGGTAATTGATGACCATAAAGCTGCAAATATTTATCTTGTTGAAGGAGGTGACAGCGCTCTATTAGTGGATACCGGAATAGGTATTGCAAACCTTCAGGCACAAGCTAAAAGGCTTACAGATAAACCTTTAATTGTAGTAAATACCCATGCACATCCCGATCACAGCGGAGCAAATTATCAGTTCGAAAAGGTTTATATTCATGCTTTAGATTCAACACAGGCCAGAATGTATAACCAGCCTGATCAACGAAAAGGAATTCTGAACATGGGCCAGCAGGATAATTCTTTATCTGCGGAGGATTTATACAATTCAAAAGTTCACAACACCAAATTAATCCCCGTAAATGAGGGATATGTTTTCGATTTAGGCGGCAGACAAATACAGGTTATTGAGGTTCCCGGTCATACTCCGGGCAGTATCAGTTTACTCGATATTCAAAATAAGCTGTTATTTTCGGGAGATAATAACAATAACCTGGTCTGGCTCTTTTTAGATGTTTGCCTGCCATTATCTGTTTATAAACAATCTGTGGAAAAGGAAGCGCAGCGACTAAAAGAATATAATCTTATATTGCCGGGGCATAACGAACCCATGTCCAGTGATTTTATTCTGGATCAGTTAGAATGTCTGACCCGGATTTTAAACGGCACCTGCGAATCAAAGCCCTATAAATCCTTTGCCGGAGATGCGCAGATTTGTGCATTTGGAAGGTCTCAGGTAGCCTATAATCCTGAAAATTTGTAATGAACCTGAGTGATCGTTTGAAATTTTAGAAAGTTGTACTTTTTGCTAAACCAACAATTCAATTATCAAATTACAAAATACAGAAAATATCAGATTGTATCTTTGTTTAGATATTTCTGGCTGTATCAATTAACGACTGTATATTCTCGGTTGAAACATTCGGAGGCATTCCACCGCCACACGAAAGGATAAACCTGTCGCGTTGCTTCAATCCGGTAAGTAAATCCTTTACTTCTTTACTGACCGTTTCGGGGGTTCCTGATGCCAGCACATCACGGGGAGGAATATTACCCAGAATGGTTATTTTGTTATCTGTGGCTGATTTTAAATCATTCACCGTCATATGTGTTCCCGGGTTATAGAGGTTAATACCAATCTCGGGGTAATATTTTACCGACATAGAACAGTCGGCATCGTTATGGAATAGTTTTATTTTATCGTTTGTATTATATAATTCCTTCAGGTAGGGAAGTCCGAATTCTTTAAACTCTTCTTCACCAACAAATCCCACAATATCATCAAGCATCATAATCCCTTCAATGGTCGAAAAGGTGTTATGTTGTATTTCATGCCACGATTTCAGAAAATTGGTAATAATACGGAGTAGTTTATGTACATTCTCAGGTTCCATCATCATAGCCATCATAAGTTCAGAGGTACCCATAAGGAAAGATGCAATGTTTAACGGGCCGCGGGAAACTGAAAACCGGAATTTGTAACCTGCATCTTCAATCTTAGGCTGTGCAAGCAATAACCGGTTTAACATAAAAGGTAGAAGTCCGTCGGTTTCGGGATTTGGATCTTTAACCTTATCCAAATCTTCTGAAGAGTAAATAATTTTATCTGCAAAAGGAAATTCATTTTTCCAGAATGTACATTTTGCACCAAATGCAGAAGGCTCGGTACACATACCATATTCGCTCCAGAAACCCGGCAGAAAAGTTACATCCGGAAAAGTTTCCATAGCTTTCAAATTGGCCTTAAGCCATAATTCGTCATTTGTAATGTAGTCGAGTATATTTACCCCATACCAGCCGGGAAGCCAGGGGCAATCAATAATAAATCCAACAGGCACTGAAGCTGGTGTTTCACCATTAACAACTTTAATTAAATTATTCCACTGTGTATCTTTCATAGTTCAAATTTTATCGGTTTTAAATATAAATAAAATTCATCTGTACAAAAGATTTTTCAGAAATATTTTTTAGCTGATCTTAATCTTTAATAAGAAATTAAAAATGCAATTAAAATATATTAATGCAATTAATTTTACATTGTTGCCTCTTATGTAATGCAACAAAAAGTATTATTATTTCCAACAAATTGAATATTCGCTTTTTTAGTTTGTTTATATTGAATTTTCAACAAATTGTTTATTATTTTTAGACGGTTTAATTGAGTATAACATATTTGTATAAATCATCATTTCAGATAAACAAGAGTTTAATATAATTGAGTAAAAAATTTCTCATATGGAAGACATTTTAGAACAGATTACCACGTGTATCGAATTTGGAAAGATTAATAAGGCTGCGCCTTACCCTCCAAATATGAAAGATCAGGACGGCGCTGATGAGCTTACAAAACAAGCTCTTGAGCAGGGCGTAAAAGCAGAAACCATTCTTAAACAGGCCTTAATTACAGGAATGGACAGGGTAGGAAAGAAATTTTCAGAAAAGAAAATTTTTATTCCACAGATGCTGATGTCAGCAAAAGCCATGAATGCAGCCATTGAACATTTAAAACCATTTTTTACAAGTGGTGAAATCCAGCGAAAAGGAAAATTTATACTTGCTACCGTTCAGGGTGATTTGCACGATATTGGGAAAAATCTTGTTAAAATGGCCATTGAAGGTTCCGGATGGGAAGTTATTGATCTGGGAACTGATGTTAAGTCAGAAAAAATTATTGCTTCTCTGGCAGAAAATCCGGATGCCAAAGTTGGATTATCTGCATTGCTTACTACCACCATGCAGAACATGAAGGATATTGTTCAAAATGTAAAAAGTCACTATCCCCACAACGAAATATTAATTGGAGGAGCGCCGGTAACAGAAGATTTCAGAAAACAAATCGGGGCAGATTTTTATTCTCCGGATCCTCAGGGCGCAGTAGCCTATTTAAACCAATAATTCCATTAGATAAAATAAATGACAGGCAAAGAACGAGTAGTAAAATCATTTCAACTTGGCAACAGCGACCGGATTCCCTGGGTACCTTTTGTGGGATGTCATGCAGGGAAACTTTTAAATATAAACGCTACCAGCTTTCTGCAATCAGAAAATAATATTGTAGAAGGCATTAGCAAAGCTATTGAAATCTATAAACCGGATGGCATTCCCGTAATGTTTGATCTGCAGGTTGAGGCTGAAGCCCTTGGTTGTAATCTAATCTGGGCTGAAGATAATCCGCCCGCAGTGGTTTCTCATGTGCTATCTGAAGGTGTTAAACTACAGGATTTAAAAATTCCATCCAACAAAGAAGGCAGGATACCATTGATCCTGAATGCCACAAAAAAGCTTCGCAGCAATTTTCCCGATATCGCATTATATGGTTTGATAACCGGCCCGTTTACACTGGCCCTTCATCTGATGGGAACCGATATTTTTATGAAAATGATGGAATCTCCTGATGAAGTAACCGAGCTCCTTGAGTTTACAAAAAAAGTTGGTGAAGCTATGGCTGGCTATTATATTGATGCCGGTTGCGATATAATTGCTGTTGTTGATCCTATGACTTCGCAAATTGATCCGGGCTCGTTCGAAATGTTTGTTACACAACCGGCAACAGAAATTTTTCAGATCATAAGGGATAAGGGCGCTTTAAGCTCATTTTTTGTCTGCGGCCATGCCCAGCAAAATATAGAAGCTATGTGTGCCTGCCGGCCGGATAATATATCTATTGATGAAAATATACCCCTGGATTTTGTTGGTAAAATAGCGCTGAAACATAATATTAGTTTCGGAGGAAATATGAAGTTAACCGTTGTACTGCTCATGGGTACACCGGAAGATGCACAGAGAGAAGCCATGGAATGTATGGATCTGGGTGGGAAAAAAGGATTTATTCTGGCGCCCGGGTGCGATTTACCAATGGATACACCCATTGAAAATCTTCAGGCAGTTACCAGTCTGGTGCAAGATCCATATTTGCAGGACATTGTCAGAGCTATGGAGAAATCAGAAGTCGATCTCGACCTGTTAAATATGAAAGATTATGGCAAAGCAGGCAAAATAATCGTGGATATCATCACCCTTGACTCTGAATCCTGCGCACCCTGTCAGTATATGGTTGAAGCAGTAAAAAATATAGCACCGCATTTTGAAGGGATTGTTGAATGGCGTGAACATGCCATAAAAAGAATGGAGAGCGTTACTTTTATGAATTCCCTGATGGTGAAAAATATTCCTACAATTTGTATCGACGGTAAAATTGCGTTTGTATCTAAAATTCCGCCTAAACATGAGTTGATTGCTGCTATTCAACAGCGGATTAATGAAAAGTTAAAACTGATAATTTCTTCGCATAAAGCCGAAATTCTTATAATTGGAAATAATGCTGAAGAATGCAAACAAATAAAGAATAATGTTGATACCGCGATTAAAGAAACCGGAAAAAACATTAAACTCTCTGTTTCATATGAGGAAAAAACCCGTTTGATATATGGAGTGGCCATTACTCCGGCAGTAATTCTTACTGAGCATAAATTAAAAACCCAGGGAGAAATTCCAAAGGTAGACATCATCAAAGAATGGCTAAAAGACTTGTAAAAAATGAATTTGCCTGATGAAGGAGGAGTGTGAAAATTTCAAATGGGGAAAATTCCAGGCAGCAATAAATCATTATTAGAAATAAATTATTGAAAAAAATTCCGGTATATCTGGTTACAGGTTTTTTAGGCAGTGGAAAAACCACCTTTATTCAAAGAGTTATTGATACTCTTTCTGACCAGTTCAAAATTGCAATAATTCAGAATGAATTTGCACCGTCTAACTTTGATGGAAAAGAACTTCGCAGAACTACAGGTAAAGAATTCGACCTGCTGGAAATAAACAACGGTTCGGTCTTTTGTGTATGTCTGTTATCCGGGTTTATCGTATCATTTAAAAAATTTGTAGAAGATTTTAGGCCAGATGTCATATTTATAGAAGCCAGCGGGCTTTCCGATCCGGTTTCAATTGGACAGATATTTGATTCACCTGATTTACAAAACCTGGTATTTCTTGCCGGTAGTTTTTGCATAATAGATGCAAAAAATTATCTTTCAATGAATACCTTGATGACCCGGATTAACCACCAGGTAATGGTTGCTGATTATATCATTATTAATAAAACCGACCTAAATGATAACTATAATCCTGTTTTATCGCGATTGAATGAGATAAATCCATTTGCTGAAAAATTTCCGGTAAGCTTTTGCAATGTTTCCCTGGATAATATATTAGATAAGCAGACAGAAGAATTTCAGGCAGGGTATAAAAAAATGTTTGTCGTTTCCGGCACATCCGGTAAGCCCGATATAAATTCAGCCGTATTACGAACTGTAAAACCATTGCAAAAAGATAAACTGGAAAGTTTTATTACCGGTATTGTGCCCTTATGTTACCGGCTAAAGGGGTATATTTTACTTGACGATGGAAAAGCACTTGCCCTGCAGGCAACATTTGGAGATTACCGTACAGAAATTATTGAGTTTCCGGTAAAGCAAACCGAAATTATTGCCATGGGATACAACATTAATGTAAGAACATTAAAAAACCTTTACCAGAATTTTGTATCATGATACCGGATCAAATTACCTATGTACCCATACATACTGCCGATATTAAAATTAATACGCAGAATATTTTAAGCTTTTTAGGGTATAAGCATCAAGAACCAGAAGAAATGGTTAGCGTGGTAATAAATAAATATTTATCAGAAAGCATTCACCTGATTCATCCGAAAGGCGGATTTATTATAAAAAAAATTGATCATTTGGATAAAACTAAGGGTATTCTGCTCATTGATGGAAAAGCCTTGCATGTAAATAGAATTATTGCATCACAATTAACCGGAATTGAATTTATTGCTCTTTTTATTTGTACCATCGGAGATAAAATTGAGAAACTTGCCCGGAAATTAATGGGTGAAGGGGATTCCCTTGAAGGTTATACTCTTGATATTATTGGTTCTGAGGCCGCTGAAGAAACTGCAGAAATTATCCATCAATTTATTAATAAAACTGCAAATCAATACAGGTATTCCATAACTAACCGCTTCAGCCCCGGTTATTGCACCTGGAACGTAAAGGAACAGGCAGAATTATTCAGCTTTTTTCCCCAACAATTTAGCGGCATTACATTAACTGAATCTGCATTAATGAGCCCTATAAAATCAGTAAGCGGAATTATAGGATTGGGCAAAGAAGTTAAAAAACATAAATATCCCTGCCAGAAATGTAAACAAACGGATTGTTTATACCGAAACCAGCACTAGAATCCAGGTAAGGCAGAATAAATTTATAAATATCTTGTTTATATTTTACGAACAGTCTGCCCCCATAAAAGGCAGAGCATCTTCACAATTCGTATATTTTACATTGCCTTTTACCTGTATTAAAATCTGAACATGAACACGCTGACCTGCAGTGGGTGATGAATCTCCCGAAATTTCAATGGAGAATGGTGCTGAATCGGTTCCTTTTATATATCCTTCGATTTTATCTTTAATACCTTCAACTCCGTCAGCTATAAGACTGTTTATTCCAACAAACGGAATATCCACCCCGACAAGTGATATGGGAAAATTATTAAAAATCTGCGGACTACCGTTACCCAGTTGTGCCATACCACTTACTAATAAAGCAGAAGCTTCATTATCGTTGAGCACTTGAATACTTATGGCTATACTTTCAATACTTACACTTTCTATTTCTGCATTTTCCGGGATGCTTAAGGCATCCATAACATCACTTCTTGTGATAGTCTGTGATTCGGAAAAATTTCCGGTATGATCCACAATGTAGGTTTCTTCCAAATTCAGGGAAAGATCGAATTCAAATTTTCTTTTTTCGCAGCTTGAAAAGAAAAAAGGAACTAAAAACAATATTATTATATTTTTTTTCATGATAAGGATTTTAAGTTTTGGTTTTAAACAGTATTAATTATTTGCCGATACCAAAGCCAAGGCCTGCACATAATACACTCTGATCGGAGAGGTTATAATCCACATTTATTTTTACCGGCCCCAGGTTAAAGGTAACCCCCGCAGTAAACCGAATTTTATTGTTCCCTTTTAATTTAAAAGATATTTCAGTGTCTTCGGCAGTATTGGTATATTTTATATCCAGGTTTGAATTTTCGTAGCCCAGTCCGCCATAAAAAGTAAACAGCATCACATTTCGGCTAACCTGTGCATTAATAACAGAAGCCTTTGCAGAAACAAGATCGCCGATAGAAAAGGTTTGTGAATAAAAACCAACAGCAATATCCACCGGTAATAAATCAAAATGCTGACTAATACTGTGTCGGATTCCCCAGCTGAATAATTTCACATCACCAAGTTCTTCATTTATTCCGACCGAAAAGTACCGAAGCGTAAGATCTGTTCCATAAACTGATCCGATGGTTAGTTGGGGAACAATAAAAGGAACCATGGAAACATTAAGACCTGCTGGAAAAACATAAGTTGTTCCGCCATTTCCATCCACCTCAACTGATTCAGCAGCTCCGAATATTGTTGGAACATCTGCTGTAGTTACGGGTTCAAAGAACCCTTCAGTGGTAGCTTCAAAAGTTTTTTTACTATCCGGTATAAATGCAAAAGAACTCACAACGCCCAAATAGGCCTGAAAGCCCAGCTTTTTAATAGACGCACTATGATAAAGCCCGCTGTTAAATGTTGCACCGAAAGCATCGGCTAATGGTTGCATATATCCCTGGCCATTTTCCTGGGTATACTTAGATACCATATCTTCGATATCCTGCCCATGTACCAGCGATATTGCAAAAATTAATATACAAACAGATACAATAATTTTTTTTGATTTCATAGGATTATAGGTTTTAGGTACTGGATATAGCAGTAAAATTACAAAATATTATAATAAACCGCCTTCTAAGGAATAATTAAATCAAGTATATTTTGGCAAATAATCTATAATTAATTTATATGAACAAAAATAAAACCAGCATGGTTATCTTTTATTTTAAGTAATATCAATATTAATATATTGGAAATTTTAAAATTAATATTTTGTGTTTCACAATTCAACAATAAGTTTGGGGAATCGCTTATTTTTTGAGTATTTTTTAAGGTTTATAGGGCTTCCAAAAGCATATTCATAATCATTTCAAAAACCATATAACAGAATATTATTTGATAAAAGAATTACATAATAAAGTAATTTTTAAATTAATTTTGAAATACACAGATATATGGTTTATCTTGTTTTAACTTTCCGGATTTCTAAATATTAAGCCGGACAACAACATGTGTATCAGAAACCTTGTACCTGAAATGACAATGATGAAATTATATCTTTTTATGAGCTTAGTCATCACAAAAGCATGAAGATTCCTGAATAATGTAATGGTTGCTTGTTGGAAGAAGCAATTCTCTCAAAGCTTGGATGACTTATAATAATTTTAAATCAGTAACATGAAGGAAATTCAATATGATCGCCAGAAACTGTATTTTAAGTGGGCGCTGATATTATGTATTATTGCCCTAATAGGGTATAGCTTTTATTTTGAATATGACCGGTTTACTGAAGGAGTAAAAATTTTAAGTAATAATATATCCTTATTTATTCGTTCGTTACTTGTGTTTTACTTCCTTATATTGCTGATATTTTTAAACAAAATCAGTAAAAAAGTATTTAGTCTCCTGGGATTTCTTATTTTAATTCCTTTAAGCTGGTCGATTTCAGTTATTTCCTTTCTAACAATAGGTTATGAGGGAATTACTGTTACAGGTTTTATTTTTCTCATTCTTGCTTCTGCTGTTGTGTTTGATTTTAACCCATTACAATTTTTAGTTGCCTTATTATTAATCCTGTCTTTTCATTTTGTCCTGTTATCATTTTATCCTGAATATCAACCAAAAGGATTGTTTAATCATATTTTCCTTCTAAGCCTTTCCGGTATTCTTGGAGTTACTATAAATTATATGGTTAATATTATAAAAAAGAATGAAACCAACGTGTTGGAAGAGCGTGAACTTCTTCTGAAAGAAATACACCATCGTGTAAAGAATAATTTACAGGTGATCAGTAGTATACTCAACCTTCAATCAGGTAGTATTTCAGATGAAAATGCACAAATAATTGTTAAAGAAGGACAAAGCAGGGTAAAATCTATGGCGTTAATCCATCAGCTGCTTTATCAAACTGACAGTTTTACAACTATTGACTTTGGCAAATATTTAAAACAACTTATGGTTTCATTGCACAATACATTTAGCAAGCCAGAAAACAAAATCAGCTATATTATAAATACCGATAATACCCAATTGGATATTGATACTGCTGTGCCATTGGGATTAATAACCAACGAACTTGTTACCAATGCATACAAACATGCATTTGTAGGGAGGTCAGAAGGCAAGATTGATATCCATTTCAAAAACACACCACAAAAGAATGTTGTCCTAAGGATTAAAGACAACGGAAAAGGATTTCCTAAAGATTTTGATTTAGAAGAAAGTCAAACCCTGGGTTTGAAACTAGTCAAACTTCTAACCCGGCAAATGAATGCAGATTTAAAATATCAGTTGAACGACGGAGTGGAATTTAAATTGGTAATATCAAAAATGGAATAATATTATTTTTTCTGGTAATTTTATTTTGGATAAACGAAACGTTCGACCTAACCATGAGTAAAATTAAAATACTGATTGTTGAGGACGAGTTAATAATAGCTGAAGATATGAAGGAAATGCTCCGGGAACTCGAATATAGTGTGATCGGAGTAGCGTGCGATTATAATGAAGCAGAGGATTTACTGGAAAAAGAATTACCTGATATTGCTCTTATCGATATACAGCTTAGAGGTAATATCGATGGTATTTCACTAGCGCAATCTATTAAAGAAAAAAATAATCTACCTGTTATATTCGTTACTTCCCACTCCGATAAAGCTACCGTTGAAAGAGCAAAGCTGGCAAATCCTGACGGATATATTGTAAAACCCTTTGATAAAAAGGATTTGTTTACTTCAGTGGAAATAGCACTTTCAAATTTTTTAAAATCAAAATCTCTTTCACCTGATAAAGAAACAGATAACTATATTTTTAATGAATATATTTTTGTTAAACATAAATTTCAGTTTGAAAAAATCAGGATACATGATATAATATGGATTAAATCAGAAGGCAATTACCTGGAAATGCACTGCACCAATCAAAGGAAGTTCCTGATAAGATCGACTTTTATTGAATTATTTCAGAATATAAAATTAAAATCATTATTGCAAGTACATAAATCATATGCCGTTAATTTTGAATATATCGATTCTGTGAGACCTAACGAGATTTTAATCGATAAAACAACGATCCCTATTGGCAAAATGTATAAAGAAAATATCAGAAAAAACCTAAATATTATTTTCTGATTCTGACCTCTGTTAAAATTTCTATTCACTTAATCTTCAATAAACAAATGGTGTTTGTAACATCATAATCTCCGTTCGTACCATTTTTTTGCTTTAGCTGTTGTCTGGTTGTAAATTAAATCCTGAATTCTATTAAGTGTTTAAATATGCGATCATTATCATTTACTAAATCGGTATGTATAAATAATTATGTATAAACCACCATGCCGATTTTCAATGTTTACGTGAAAAAAACTATGCGGCATTTGAGAATGTATTACTATATGAATAATTCTACTTAGAAATGAAAAAAACAGATAAATCAGTACAAAAAGAACTTTTTAAACGAAAGCTGGAAGAAATTGTAAAATTATATTCAGTTTCAACGACAGTTGCTTTGATTAATGATATAGTGGCTATCGGCATTTGGACAACACCTGAAAAGGCAAAGAAGGTCAGTAAAGGCAGTGTTGCTATTGATTCAGTGCCTTTGCCTGAGAAGTCAGAGAAATTAAGACAGTTGCTGGACGAATTGATCGAAGTAGCAAAAAAACAACCTTTAGGATTAATACTTAAGGAATAAATATGTCATTTATAAAACAATAGCCTGTGAATAAAGTAAATGAGTTCAATGTTACCAAACAAATTTGTATCAAGTATTCATATTGTGTTGACTTTGCTTCAGCCTGCTGAATTTCGATTTCTTCAGGATGGATTAGAAAATGCAACCAGAATACCTAAATGCAACATTTGTATTCCCAAATTTAAAATAGTTTGCAACGATTATGTTAATTATCAGATTCTAAATTACTATTATTTTACAGTAGGCTTTTATCGGTTATTGATAGCCTTTAATAGACAAAAGAATTATCATAACTAAACCATTTAAATTATTAAAACTCTTAAAAGTATTGCATCAGTTATAAGTTAATTTAACCTTAATTCAATGAAAAAAAATCAAAGTATTTTCAAAAAAAATATAAACCTAATCCATCCTGTAATTTTAATATTAATACTCTGTGGATTTTGTCTTTTGCTTTTTGTATGTGGTGACTCTGATACTACCTTAACTGACAGAAAGATTGCGTTTATTAGAGACTTAAATTTCAGGCATCAAATATTTTTAATGAACAGTGATGGGAGTAATCAGGAACAGTTATTTGATCATTATGTAAGTGTTGATTTTCCTGCATGGTCTCCCGACGGAACCGAAATCTTCCTTGTAGATGCAAAAGATGGTAAAAAAATATTTACAAATGAAAAAGAAAATAAAAACACCAATGCTCATTTCAGGTAGACTTTTAAGATATAAAGCACTTATATTGCTGCTTGTAGCAGTAAGAACCATTGTATTTACTGCCGAACTCGCCGATTCCCTCTACCTCGTCTGGTCAGATGAATTTAACGAGGAAGTATTGGATACAAGTTTCTGGACTCCCGATAAAAGACCGGAACCCTATCACTATTCAACAGGCAGACCTGAAAATATACTTTTAAAAGACGGCTATCTTTACCTTAATGCCCGAAAAGAAAATTACCTCGACCAGGAAAATACCTCAGGCATTATCAGGACTTCTGAAAAAATCGCATGGACATACGGCCGAATGGAGGCCAGAATCAAACTTCCCTCTGCTCCTAATCTCACAGCAGCCTTTTGGATTGTGTATGAGAATGGCAACTATGGCTGGTGGCCAACCAGTGGTGAAATCGACATTTTTGAAGTTTTTACTGAAAATGTTAATAAAATATGGGGTAATATAGGTACAGAAAAATATAATCATATCTATGGTGAGGATGTTTGTCAGGGAAGTATGGAAACAGAAAATGCAGACAGCGAATTTCATATTTACGCTCTTGAATGGTACCAGGATAGTGTCAATTTTTTTGTAGACGACAGCATGTATTTCACTTTCCATAACGATTATACAGGGTATGAAAACTGGCCTTACGATTGTCCCTTCCATGTTATTCTCAGCCTGGCCTGCGGAGCTTATTTTGATATCGACTCGGCCTCTATGGTTACAGATTATATCAGGGTATATCAAAAACTGGATAATACAGAAATCAGTGGAAACCAATATGTCTTTTGGAATACAAAAGAAATATACCAGGGTCCGGAAATTGAAGGAGCTACCTACAACTGGAATGTACCTGAACATGCTCAAATTCTAACAGGACAGGGTACCGATCGCATTGTTGTACGATGGAATGATGAAGGGGGTGACATTGAACTTTCGTTAACAAAAGATGAATACACTACAGCAATTTCATATCCCGTTTCTGTAACCAATAATGTACTTCTTAATGGCAACTTTACGAACGATATTAAATACTGATCACACAGTGCATATCCATGGGGTGCGCGATTTTTTCTTGAAGATGATCCATTGCCGCTGGATGGAAAATTTATTAAAGCGGAAGTGTATGATCCTGGTGAAATTTATTCCTATACCTGCTTAATGAGGTCTGATGCATATCTTAACGGAATGGGTGTTTATCAAGGAAGTTTCTGGGCAAGATCCCTAAATGAAGGAGATGAAATCGATGTGGTTTTATTAAATGGAGAAGAACCATATGACCTGTTATTTTTACAGCACTATGTGTTGACAGAAGATTGGCAGGAGTATACCTTTTCTTTTACAACCATGCAGGATTATCATGGATTATTTAAGCTGGATATTGGTTACCAGACTGGAACTCTCTTTTTTGATAAGTTTGATTTACACCTGGAAAAACCATGTATCCCGGGAATAATTGACCCGGACAATATTATCAGGAATGGTTATTTTGATCAATGTAACCTAGATGCATGGATCCTTTTCCAGGTTTATAGCGAGAATTCCACCGGAAATATGACGCTGGAGGAGGGTACCTGCTCAATCTCTGATATTACAATTTCCGAAGAACCGGTAAGCTGGTATATACAATTAATGCAGTTCTTCAGCGAATCGCAGCGAAACCGGCTTAAGAAAGATTCAATCTATATCCTTTCATTTGAAGCATCATCCACGAAAGAAGACAGACCAATGTATGTTTATCTGGGTCTGGATGAAGCGCCTAACACAACTCTTATTTATGAAGAAGTAGATCTGAGTACCTCTTTAGAGGAATATTTCTACGAATTCCCCTATACCGCAATAATGCCTTCCCTAAGACTTTCTTTCGAACTGGGGATGGATACTTCTTCAGTTATTATTGATAAAATAAATCTGGTCAGAAAAAAATTCGATGAAGATAATGACGGCATCGAAGATCATCTGGATAATTGCCCTTCAATCGCTAATGTAGGTCAGGAAGATACAGATAGCGATGATATAGGCAATGCGTGTGATAACTGTCCGGATTCTTCCAATCCGGATCAAAACGATACTGATGGCGATGGTATTGGGGATATATGCGAAGAAACCTCAGCACTTGAGGTTTTAAAACAAAATGAGGAAATGAAAATATTTCCCAATCCTGCAACTGATGTTGTGAATATCCTTTCAGTTAAACCTGCAAGCCTTATTCTATACAATAGCACCGGATGTGTTATAAAAAAAATATTAAATGAAAAAAGAATACAAAGTATTCCAGTAAATAATCTACCGGATGGATTTTATTTTATGGAAGTTAAAACTGGTTTATCTTCTACTTATCTGAAACTGTTGGTAAAACACGAAAACTAATATTTCTCTTCTATTTATTAAACCTTAAAAATAATGTTATGAAAAACAAACCGGAAGACAAAAAACAATTAGAGGTTATACAGGCAATCGGAAAAGCAATAGAATTGGAGAGAACCTGTAAATCGGGATATACCATTGAACAGAAAATTCAGTTGATGCAAAAAAAGAAACGCTACCTTGATGCTATGGAAAAAAATCTTACTGATGCTTCCAAGATCAGGGAAGGTTATTTGGATTTTATAAAAACATGCCAGCATAGCACAGAACAGGTAGAACCAGAATGGTTAGAAATGCAGGAAATGCAGAAAAAAGAAGGAATTGTGTTTCCAATACCGAAAGCATCTGCAGCATCATATCAGTGGCAAGATCATAAACAAGCAGAAGATGATCCTCCGGAAAGCCCTTTATACATGACATTTTGGAAAGGTATCAGCCAGGGTGACCTGGATTTTGCACCTTCAGTTACCGATGTTTACGGGGGGAGACTGGGCTGGACAAATGCAGGTCAGTTAAGAAATTATGATACAGGAAAATATATGGGTGGGAGATTATTACTGGCCTGGACCATGGATGTTCCACGTACAGGTTACTACTTTTTTAATACAGCAGCTTCAAAATTTTATGTTAATGTAGATTACAAGCTTACCGGTAGCGGATTATGGGAGTTGGATTCCATGTTGGAAATATGGTTAAGTTCAGGGTTGCATATTCCCGGCCCCGTAACCTACATCAGGGTTCTTACCCTGGAAGCCCGGGAAACAAAAATATCCGGCATCGGAACCACCAGAGATGAATTAAAAAGATGGTACCGGGTAAACAATCGCAACGAATGTTTCAGGCTTTATGAAGGAACAACTATCAACTTTGTAATTGAGATGAGAATAGTTACTTGGACTGAAGATGGAACAGCACGGATAAACCTAAACGATTTTTGGTTGCCCTGCATTAATCCTAATCTTGACATGGTATTTATTGACTAGGAATCAGGATGATAAATTCTTTATAATTTACATTGATAATTAATATCTTCAGGATCTCTTTGAAAAGGATCCATAAGTAGAAGCAATTTTCTATATCCACAATTTAAAATAAAGGCAATGAATCAAATTTTTGAACCTAAAGAATTTTTCGAAATTCCGGATGGAACAATGTTATCTGCATTTCTGAACCCCAAAGATTCCACGAGCAACTTACCATTTAATTTAATAGACGGATTCAGCGTGGCATATGGAATTATCAAAAAGCATGAAAGTTCTAAAATTCATGTACATCCATATGTGGATCAGGTAACCTATGTGCTATCTGGTAAAATTACGCTGCGCATGAAAGGAAAAAACGATAATGATTCTTACCCGGTAGAATTATATGCTAACCATTCTGCCATATCAATTGGCGGTGAATTTTTTCAACTGATAAATAAATCTAATGAAGATACTCATGTGTTGTACATCGTAAGCCCTGCCTACCTCTTTGATAAAAGAGGGGAGGAGGTCTTTTATGACGATTCCATAATGCTGGATTATTCCTGGGAGGAATTGAAAAAAATGAACTGGAAACCGGCAGAATTAAATGAAAAAGAGCATTCTAAAAAAGCAAGAGAAGAGGCCTTTTTAAGATTAAGTCAGCGAGGAGAATATAATCTAATTAATCTGCACTAGATATTATTTAGGTTGTTTTCGAAACAAACTTACTGTAATAAGAAGTATTATTATGGTATCTACTAGCCAATTAAAATATTGGACATTCTGGAAATTTATATCCATAAAAAATTGGATTTGGTAAAAATTACATTCTATTAGGCTGGTTCGACTTTAGAAATTCATAACTTTCGTTTTACTCGCCGGGATGAACCTGACTAACGGCAGACAGCTTTTGCTTATAAGTTTAGTTTCGCTGCTCTCATGGAATTAAGTATCACTCACTCCCCAATACAAAAAGTAATTTAATAAAATATTAACAATTCAGCTCTTTTATTAAGAGTTGAGAAGTTCGTGACTAAAAATCATTATTTTTAGCATTTAATATCAATCCTATCTTCATCAAATTAAACTTAATTTGATCCGGAAATTATGTTGTAAAAAGAATGTCGAAATATGTTGAATATCAAAATTTTGCTAAAGGATTATCATTAAGAAATTAGTTAAATCAAATAAAATTTAGTATATAATAAATATTTATGAGTGGATTTTTTGGTTGTATCTCAAAGAATAATTGTGTGATGGATGTGTTTTATGGTACCGATTATCATTCGCATCTGGGTACAAAAAGGGCAGGATTATCATTTTTTTCGAAAGATAGCGGATTTCAAAGGGCGATTCATAGTCTTGAAGACGGATATTTCAGGAATAAATTTGAAAACGATATAAAAGGATTTTCCGGGAATTGTGGCATTGGTATCATTAGCGATTACGAAGCGCAACCCATTGTAGTAACATCACATTTGGGGCGTTTTGCTGTTGCAACCGTAGGTAAAATCAAAAATATTGATGAACTGGAAAAAAAATGTATCGGCAATCACCACACTTTCTCGGAAACCAGCCAGGGAAGTGTAAATCCCACCGAATTAGTAGCCATGCTTATAGCCGAATGCGAAAGTTTTGTATCGGGGATAAGCAGTGTATTTGAAAAAATTGAAGGTTCCTGCTCAATACTGATTATGACAGCAGATAAATTAATTGCTGCACGCGATAAGTTTGGCAGGACTCCGATAATTATCGGGAAAAAGAAAGATGCATATGCAGTATCATTTGAAACCAGTGCCTTTCCTAACCTAGATTTTGATACGGAATACTATTTAGGACCTGGTGAAATTCTTGTTATTACTGCTGATGGGTACCGGCAGGTACAGAAACCTAAAGATAAAATGCAGATATGTTCTTTCTTATGGGTCTATTATGGCTATCCACCTTCGTTTTACGAAAACATTAATGTAGATGAGACCCGCTATCGTTGCGGTGCTGCATTGGCAAAAAACGATAATATAGAAGCTGATTTTGTTGCAGGTATTCCCGATTCGGGAGTGGGTCATGCCATAGGGTACAGCAATGAAAAGAGAATACCGTTAAAACGGCCATATACCAAGTATACTCCCACATGGCCACGGAGTTTTATGCCACAGAGCCAGGATACCCGAGATCTTGTTGCCAAAATGAAACTGATAACCAATCATTCTGTGATTAAAGGAAAAAAAGGGATATTCCTGGACGATTCTATCGTGAGGGGTACACAGCTAAAAGATAATGTTCGCCATTTGCATGCCGGAGGCATTCGGGAAATTCACATGCGCATCGCTTGTCCGCCATTAACCTATCCATGCGAGTTTTTAAATTTCAGCCGTTCTCGTTCTAACTTTGATTTAGCCACACGTAAGGCCATAAAAATCATCGAAGGTCGCGAAGATGTCGATTTTAGCGAGTATTCCGATACTAAAAATGGTAAATACATGGCCATGATCGAGCAAATTAGAAAAACACTCAATTTATCTACACTCAAATTTCAACAGCTTAACGATTTGGTTGATGCCATCGGTATGCCAAAAGAAAAACTCTGCACGCACTGCTGGGATGGCACAGGTTGTTTTTAATCATGGAATTTAAGGCAGAAATTATCGTGTGAGAAAATCTGCCTCAGGTTTTTTTCAGGATATGGAATGAATGGTTTCTGGATATCAACAATCAAAGCTGTTTTTTTGTATAGTGGCATCATTCATTTCCTGATAGGTATTGCCTTACCCTGCAGGGAACTGATAGATCCCGACAAGCATAGCATTTCCAGGATGAATTCGGCATACATCTTTCGCTTAAGCTATGCTTCGCAAAAGCCTTCTGAAAACATAGGTTTGCTGATTACTCTATAGAAATCAGATTATTTATTAATGAATACAAATCCAGATCCCGCTTTCGTTGATCTCTGCGGGATGAATTCGTCATATGTCTTTCGCTTCAGCTATGCTTCGCAAAAGCCGTCTGAAAACATAGGTTTGCTGATTACTCTATAGAAATCAGATTATTTTTTAATAAATACAAACCCAGATCCCGCTTTCGCTGTACTTAGCGGGATGAATTCGCCATACGTCTTTCGCTTAAGCTATGCTTCGCAAAAGCCGTGGCTCATTCACTTACCAATACAAAACTTACTAAAAATATTTCCTAGGATTTCGTCATTTGTTATTTCACCGGTAATTTCACCAAGATAATGCAAAACCTCGCGGATATCTTGTGCTAAAAGATCTTCGGGGATATTACTTTCGAGGCCTGCTGCAACCCGTTGAATGGCTTCATACGATTTTGTGAGGGCTTCAAAATGCCGTGTATTTGTAATCAGGATATCACTTTGTTCGATCTGATCTGCATGTATCAACTCCTTTAGGGTTTTTTCGAGCACTTCGAGATTGTTGCCAAATTTTGCAGACAAAGTCACTACTCTGTTACTGTTCGTTACCATTGGCTCAAGCAATCTGATGATTTTATCAACTTCGTTAACTGGATACAGGTCAATTTTATTAATAATTACCACAAGATGGGTTTCTGAATGTTCAATTTGTTTTTTAAGGCTTTTAACCGATTGGACTATTGTTTGCTGTTCATCATCCAGATCAACCAGAAGCAAAACAATGGCAGCCTGGCTTATCTTCTGAAAGGTACGTTCAATGCCTAGCTGCTCAATCTTGTCAGTAGTATGCCGGATTCCTGCGGTATCAATAAACCGGAAATGAATACCATCAATTGATATAATATCTTCAATAAAATCCCGGGTGGTACCGGCAATATCCGAAACAATGGCCTTATCTTCCTTGAGCAATAAATTCAGCAGGGTGGATTTTCCTGAATTGGTTTTACCCACAATGGCAACCGGAATGCCGTTTTTTATAGCATTGCCAAGATAAAAGGAATCTTTAAGTATTTTTAATAATCGTCCAATTTTTGATACCAGGATTCTAAGATCTGAGCGATTAGCAAATTCTACATCTTCTTCACTAAAGTCAAGTTCCAATTCAATTAGAGAAATAAAATTTAGCAATTGACCCCGCAGTCCCTTTATTTCTTCGGATATTCCTCCACGCATCTGGTTTATAGCCACCCTGTGTGCTGCTTTTGAAGATGAAGAAATTAAATCGGCCACACCTTCTGCCTGCGACAAGTCCAGTTTACCGTTTAAAAATGCCCGAAGCGTAAATTCTCCCGGATGGGCAAGACGGGCTCCCTGTTGAACAAGAACTTCAAGAATTTTTTTCTGAATATACAACGATCCGTGACAGGATATTTCTACAACATTTTCTCCGGTGTAGGAGTGAGGTGCTTTAAAAATACCAACTACCACTTCATCTATAACGGTCTCACCCTCCCGGATTTTTCCATAGTGAAGTGTATTCGCAGACTGTAATCCCAGCGTTTTATTTGAATTAGAGCTAAAAACCGTATCACAAATGTTTACGGCATCTTCACCTGACATGCGTATTACTGCAATGGCGCCTATTCCGGGCGGAGTAGAAATGGCAACTATGGTAGAATTATCAAACATAAAATTAATTTGCCCTAAAATTAAAGAAATCTGATTACTATTTAGTAAAATAAAAAATTCAAATACTGCAACGTGATTAGAATATATAAAAATCCTTGTCGGTTTTGAACACCATAGCAATATGTATCCGTTCATTATTGCCTTTTTTTGTTGCGTAAAAAATTCTATTTTTGAGCAGTTTAGAAAAAGAGAACTTTATGAGCACCTTAGTCAATAAAAATTCGAAAGTTATTGTTCAGGGATTTACGGGTAGTGAAGGAACCTTTCATGCCGGACAGATGATAGAATACGGAACAAATGTTGTTGGTGGTGTAACTCCAGGTAAAGGAGGACAGACCCATCTTAACCGACCTGTGTTTAATACGGTTTTTGAAGCTGTTACTAAAGTACAGGCGGATACTTCAGTGATTTTTGTTCCTCCGGCATTTGCTGCCGATGCCATTATGGAAGCAGCTGACGCGGGCATAAAAGTAATTGTCTGCATTACAGAAGGAATTCCCACCCAGGATATGGTTAAAGTGAAACAATATTTATCAGAAAAAAAGGGAGTTACTCTAATTGGACCAAATTGCCCCGGTGTGATAACTCCCGGAGAAGCAAAGGTGGGAATTATGCCCGGATTTATTCATAAAAAAGGAACAATTGGTATTGTATCGCGCTCAGGAACATTAACGTACGAAGCGGTAGACCAGATTACAAAAGCCGGATTGGGACAATCTACCTGTATCGGTATTGGAGGCGATCCGATAATAGGCACCACCACTCTTGATGCTATAAAATTGTTTATGAAAGATGCTGAAACGGAAGGAATTATTATGATCGGAGAAATTGGTGGAAGCATGGAGGCTGATGCCGCATACTGGATAAAAGAACACGGTACAAAGCCGGTGGTAGGATTTATAGCCGGTCAAACAGCGCCAAAAGGCAGAAGAATGGGACATGCCGGCGCTATTATAGGTGGAAAAGCCGATACCGCAGCTGCTAAGATGAAGATTATGGAAGAATGCGGGATTCATGTTGTAAATTCACCTGCAGATATTGGCAAAACCATGGTTGATGCCATTAAAAAAGCCGGGAAATAACCCCGGCATCCTTCTGACCTCAATAAAATATTAAAAATACTTTTAAGTGAATTTTAAAACCTAATTCACCAATATTGCCATTTTCTTAAGGTATGAACTTACCTGAAGATTAGACTTGTCAGCATTTGCCTGTGACAACTCAAAAGCCATCTTTCCATCCTTGGGAATAAAATTGATAACGGATCCTTTATGGATCATACCTTCTTTTTCAGTGACAATCAGTGTGCTTGATTCACTAACTTTTTCCAATAAAGTATTGATATTAGCACTTTGCCAGCTGGCTAAAAACAGTATGTGTTGAAATCCGGAAAGCTCATCAATGTTTTTGTAATAGTTAATAACAATACTCTGCAATCCAATCTTTTGATTTGTTACCAGCTTGTTCAACTCGTTATATACATCTTTATCTCCCACCACTGTCAGAATAAAATCCCCCGATTTATACTGTTCCGGCCAATTAACAGATTTTGCAAAATTATACATTGCATAAGAAATGTATCGAGGCGCAGTTACCTGTCTTTGCTGCCCAATAGCCGAAATATTATTTAAGAATAGTACAACAGTTAGCGTAATCAACAATCCATTTTTAATAAAAACATCTTTCTTCCCCATCATTGTATTTTTTAATTAGTACATTAATTATTATAGAACACTACGATAATAAATGATTAGTGCATATAATCCAGCAACAAGATTTAATAGGGAATTGGTTTTTGGTGATTTCTTGTTATTTACGAAATAAGAATTTACAGGTTTCATAAAGACTGAGATAATATTAAAAAGTCTGGAATTAATTAATTATTGAACAATAATCTGTAAATGATTTTTTTTAAAAATTGAAAAAATAAAAGAAGTTTGTTTATTTTGTGAAAAATTCAAAAACTCTAAATTATGGACTTATTAAAAGGGAAAACTGCAATAATTACAGGGGCTGCCAGGGGAATTGGAAAAGCCATTGCGCTTCGGTTTGCTGAAGAAGGAGCTAATGTGGCGTTTACCGATCTGAATTATGATGATAATATGAAAGCTGTTGAAAAAGAAATTACCGGCAAAGGTATAAAAGGTAAAGGATATGCTTCGGATGCCAGCAATTTCAGCGACACAGAACATGTGGTTAATGAAATTATTAAAGATTTTGGAAGTATTGATATTCTTGTGAATAATGCAGGAATTACGATGGATACATTATTAATGAGAATGACTGAAGATCAGTGGGATAAAGTAATATCAGTAAATCTTAAATCTGTATTTAATTATACAAAAGCCACGCAGCTTAATATGCTAAAAAACCGTAAAGGTTCTATTATTAACCTGAGTTCTGTGGTAGGTGTTGGCGGAAATGCCGGTCAGGCGAATTATGCTGCTTCCAAAGCCGGAATTATTGGTTTTACAAAATCTATCGCTCAGGAACTGGGTTCCAGGAATATCAGGTGCAATGCCGTTGCTCCGGGCTTTATAATCACGGAAATGACCAATAAGCTGCCTGAAGATGTGCGTAAAAAATGGGAAGAACAAATTCCGTTAAAACGCGGAGGTACACCCGAAGAAGTAGCTAGTGTTATCGTATTTCTGGCATCTGATCTGTCTAGTTATGTTAGTGGCCAGGTGATCAACATTTGTGGTGCAATGAAAACCTAAGTAATTTTTTAATAAATTTAGAGCCAGATTAATAAATTATTAATCTGGTTTTTTCTTCAATTTAAAAAAGGTGTAATTGATAAAGTATTTTAAACAGTCTAGAACAGGATTTTTTTTCTGCATTTTAATTGCTGTGCCCTTTTTTGCGTGTTCACCGGTTAAAAAAATAACCATTAGTATACTGAATCCTGCTGAAATCAATATTCCTCCGGAAATAAATAAAGTAAGTATAGTTTCCAGGATTCCCACAGAATTTGAAAACGGCAAACTTAGTATGTTAAATAACCTGCGTTTTAATCCGGATAAGAATTATTTTTCCTTTTCTTCTGAAAGTCTCTTTGCGCTTATTGATCTACTGGAACAATCCCCAAGATTTCAGCATCTGCACCTTGCCGGGGAATTTCTGAAGCTGCAAGATCCATATACTACTGATAATCCTATAAACTGGAAAGATTTAATCCGTAAGTGTAAAAATGACAGCACCGATGCATTAATCTCTTTCGAATTTTTTGAACTGGCCGATTCCTTAGATATCAATACCGATTATTACCAAAACTGCGAAGTAAGTTATACTATATATTATAAAGCGCACTGGATAATTTACAATTCACAACCGCTTGAGTATGTTGATAATTTTTATATCCATGATTCGTTGAACTGGGTTACTTATGATGTTGATTGTAATAATGCCGTAAATCAAATGCCCAATATTGATGATATGCTGATGGAAACCTTTAATCACATTGGATCAAAATATGCAAAAAGAATTGTCCCATTGTGGTATGATGATATTCAGAGATTTTATTATGCTTCAGGCAACCGTAACCTTTCCCAGGCAAATAAATTATTGAAAGAAGATAATATCTCAGGCGCTATGGAAATCTGGCAAAGACTGGTAGATGAAGAAAACAAGAATGTTGCGGCTAAGGCTGCATTTAACCTTGCCCTGGCAAATGAATTGCAGGATAATCTGGAAACTGCCCTATATTGGACTACAACTTCAAATAATATTAAATACAATAAACTTACAGAGTTTTACAAAAATGTGATTCAGAGCAGGATAAATGCGAAAGCCAAAGTTACAATGCAACTATTGGGTGAATAGTTGGACTGTTTATTATTCATTATTATTGCTATTTTTGCACAGCTTTTTTAAAATTTACCAGATGTACAATATAGTTTTTTACATAATAGTAGGGATACTTATTTTCAATTTTATTCTTGAAAGATTTCTGGATTGGCTTAATGCCCAAAAATGGACAAACATTTTGCCAAAGGAACTTGAAGGGATATATGATGCCGGACAATATAAAAAATCCCAGGATTATAAAAAGGTAAACGACAGGTTTTCTCTTATCACCAGTAGTTTTAACTTAATTTTAATATTACTAATGTTCTTTTTGGGAGGATTTAGCGTTGTTGACGGCCTGGCAAAAGATTTTGTTTCCAACACCATACTTATAGCGCTTGTATTTTTTGGAATACTCATGTTGGCATCCGATGTAATAAATACTCCATTTTCCATTTATGACACATTTGTTATTGAAGAAAAATTTGGTTTTAACAAGACCACTGTAAAAACTTTTATTTTCGATAAGATTAAAGGTTGGCTCCTGGGAGCAGTTATTGGTGGTGGACTGCTGGCTTTGATAATCTGGTTTTACCAGTTGACTACTTCTTTATTCTGGATTTATGCCTGGATAGCAGTGGCAGTTTTTTCCATTTTTATGAATATGTTTTATTCCAATCTTATTGTTCCGCTGTTTAATAAACAAACACCCCTCGAACCCGGTGAATTAAGGGATGCCATCGAAAAATTCAGCGCAAACGCCGGTTTTAAACTCGATAATATTTTTGTAATCGATGGTTCAAAAAGATCTACAAAATCGAATGCCTATTTTACCGGATTAGGATCAAAAAAAAGGATAGTATTATATGATACGCTTATTAAAGATTTGTTTACAGATGAGTTAGTAGCCGTGCTTGCCCATGAAATTGGTCACTATAAGAAAAAGCATAATATATCTAACCTGATTCTGGGTATAATTCAGACAGGACTTACTCTTTTTATTTTCTCACTTTTTGTGGATAACCCGGCATTATCCCGGGCCCTTGGAACAAACGAACCGGGTTTTCATCTTGGACTGGTTGCTTTTGGTATTCTTTATAGTCCAATCTCACTGGTAATCGGTCTGTTGATGAATATATTCTCCAGAAAAAATGAATATGAAGCCGATCGGTTTGCGAAAGAACACTTTGATGGGGAACAATTAATTTCAGCCTTAAAAAAGCTTTCGGTTAAAAACCTGAGCAACCTTACACCACATCCGGTTTACGTATTTTTTCACTATTCGCATCCTACCTTGCTGCAGCGAATACATGCGCTGAAAATGAAATAATATTACATTTGTTCTTTGAAAAAAATATTTTGCCTCTTTAGCTCAGTTGGTAGAGCAGCTCATTCGTAATGAGCAGGTCGCGGGTTCAAGTCCCGTGAGAGGCTCATATAAATTAAAATAACGCACATGAGCCTGTTTGGCTTTGATGCGCCTTGTCACAGCAAGCCAGTTCAAATAATATAGTTGTTTAGCATAATATGGATAATGAGCAGGTCGCAGGCCTGTCTGCCGACAGGCAGGTTCAAGTCCCGTGAGAGGTTTTTTTTATATATTCAATTTCGATAAACTGTATTTTCTGTATTTCAGGTAAAACATGTTATTCTTAAAAATATTTTTATTGAAATATTTTTTGCAGTAATCGGAAATTAAAAAATAAAGTATATTTGTCTACATTTTGCGGCAGTAGCTCAGTTGGTAGAGCGTAAGCTTCCCAAGCTTAAGGTCGCGGGTTCGAGCCCCGTTTGCCGCTCAATTTTTTACCTGCTCGTATTCTATACTTCCTCAAAACAGATTCAAATAATTAACCGTATGAATACCTGTTTTTTCTTTACTTTTGCGGATTAACTGAATAAACGATTTTCTTATAATTACAAATGAAAAGCTTAAGTTTTAATCGTGATTTAATCCTGGTGAATTCTTCGTGTTTTTGTGTCTTAATGGCAAAATACTAATAGCCATGAAGTCTCTAAGTCACAAATACTCATACCAACCCTAATTTAAACTTTAGCCAAATGAAATTATTATCAATGAATGCAGAAATTATTACTATTGGCGACGAAATTTTAATCGGGCAAATTGTGGATTCCAATTCAGCCTTTATAGCAAATCAATTAAATGAAGCAGGAATTAAAGTAAAAAGAATTTTTTCTATTTCAGATAATAAAGAAGACATAATCCATGCTATAAATAATGCCTTTACTGACTGCGACCTGGTATTAATCACCGGCGGCCTGGGGCCAACAAACGATGATATCACCAAACACACCCTGGCAGAATATTTTAATTCAAAACTTGTAAGAAATCCTGAGGTGCTGGCCCATATTGAAGATTTGCTGGGCAGGAGAGGGGTGCAAATTATTGAAAGAAATATACAACAGGCCGATCTTCCGGATAATTGCAGGATCATTAACAATATATATGGTACCGCCGCCGGGATGTGGTTCGAGAAAAATAATAAAATTCTTGTTTCTATGCCCGGAGTTCAATACGAGATGCGGGAAATGATGACTAACTATATTATTCCAACACTTATAAAAGAACACAATCTCCCGGTAATTCTTCACAAAACCGTTCTAACTTATGGATTACCCGAATCGGTGATGGCTGAAAAAATAAAAAACTGGGAAAATCAATTGCCTGAAGATATTAAGCTGGCCTATTTACCATCACCGGGAATTTTAAAGCTACGGTTGAGCGCGTATGGAAATAACTTACAATTTCTATCGAATTTGGTAAATAAAACTTTAATGGGATTGCAAAAGATTATTCCTGATAATATTTTCGGATACGATAATGACCGGCTTGAACAACTGATAGGAGGGTTGCTTCAAAAAAATAAAACTACCTGTGCTACTGCCGAAAGTTGTACAGGGGGTAGAATTGCAGAATTAATCACTGCTGTTCCCGGAGCATCAAGGTATTTTAAAGGTTCTGTAGTTGCTTATTCCAATGATGTTAAAACAAGCGTTCTGAATGTTAATCAACAGCATTTGGAAAAATTCGGTGCAGTTAGCAAAGAAGTAGTTATCGAAATGGCAGAAGGTGTGAAACATCTGTTACTTACAGATTATGCAATTGCAACCTCCGGAATTGCAGGGCCGGATGGGGGCACTCAGGAAAAACCTGTGGGTACTGTCTGGATTGCAGTAGCCTCTCCCGGCGCCACAATAGCTCAAAAATTCCAAATGGGAGAACACCGGGGCAGAAATATTGAAAAGTCTGCCATAGCCGCTCTCTTTATGTTGTGGAAAACCTTGCAAGCCTGAATATTTTCAGATTAGAATTTTACTATCAGGAGCTCATTTTCAGTATTAAAAAATTATATATTTTACAGATACTTCAGCATGTTTTGGATTTTTCTTACAAATTAATTTTTTACATTAGTACAACCAGCGTATAGTCTTATATTTCAATACAACATCGATTATTCTGTTTTGAATTGCACGTATAATTTCATCGAATTGCTGTACTATTAATTTAAAATACCCAGTTTATAATAAAAATTCGTTTGTAGAATATTTGATTATTTAAATAAAATTACCGTAATTTGCGCTCTGTTTAAAATTTAGTGCTAATAACAGAAAGAAAATGTCAAGAGTTTGTCAGATTACAGGAAAGAAAGTTATGGTGGGAAACAATGTATCTCACTCTAAAAGAAGGACAAAAAGAAAATTTTATCCAAATCTTTTTGTTAAGAAATTTTATCTTCCGGAAGAAGACCGATGGGTAACCTTAAAAGTTTCCGCATCAGGGATTAGAAATATAAATAAAAAGGGATTAAAACCCGCTCTGGAAGAAGCAAAAGCAAAAGGATACCTTGCTAGTTACTAATTATATTTAATTTTATTGAACCATGGCTAAAAAAGGGAACAGGGTGCAGGTTATAATGGAATGCACAGAGCACAAGGATAGCGGAATGCCCGGTACTTCGAGATATATTACAACCAAGAACAGGAAGAATACACCGGACCGGCTTGAACAGAAAAAGTTCAATCCGATTTTAAGAAAAGTTACTGTACACAGAGAAATAAAATAATAAGATACTATGGCAAAGAAAGTAGTTGCAACATTACAGACCGGCGCGACAAGAAATTTTACCAAATGTATAAAAATGGTGAAATCTGATAAGTCAGATGCCTATATTTTTAAAGAAGAGGTTGTTAACAACGAGCATATTAAAGATTTTTTTGCAGAATAAAAGAATATTTTATATAACTTGCTCAAAAGCTTTCTTAAATAAAGAAGGCTTTTTTTGTTTTATTTTTGTTCAAATCAGGTACTATGGCAAAACTCAGTTTATTTTCCAAAAACACTAAAAGCGAGTTAAATAAAGGTCTTGAAAAGACTAAAGAAACGGTTTTTAAAAAACTTTCACGGGCAGTTATTGGCAAATCAAAGGTAGACGACGAGGTGCTGGATAATCTTGAGGAAGTGCTGGTAACCTCCGATGTAGGGGTAGATACCACCCTGCGCATAATAAAACGTATTGAACTGCGTGTTGCCAGCGAAAAGTATCTTGGAACAAATGAACTAAATGATATTCTTAAAGAAGAAATTGTTGCCCTGCTTGACGAAAATAATACAGACGAAGTATCAGATTTTACTGCTGACCTTAATGTTAAACCCTATGTAATAATGATCGTAGGTGTGAATGGCGTTGGGAAAACCACTACCATTGGAAAACTTGCCTATCATTTTAAAAAAGCCGGGAAGAAAGTCATTCTGGGTGCTGCCGATACATTTCGGGCTGCTGCTGTCGATCAGCTGGTAATCTGGTCAGAACGGGTTGGAGTTCCTATTATAAAACAAAAAATGGGATCCGATCCTGCTTCTGTGGCCTATGATACCTTATCATCCGCAAAAACCCAGCAAGCCGATGTTGTTATTATTGATACGGCGGGCAGGCTTCACAATAAACAAAACTTAATGGATGAGCTCACAAAAATTAAGCGGGTAATGCAAAAAATTATACCCGATGCCCCGCATGAGGTGTTGTTAATCCTTGATGGATCCACAGGTCAAAATGCCTTTGAACAAGCCAAACAATTTACAAAAGCAACACAGGTCAATGCTTTGGCTATCACAAAACTTGATGGTACGGCTAAAGGGGGTGTGGTGCTCGGTATTTCAGATCAGTTTAAAATACCCGTAAAATATATCGGTATTGGAGAGAAAATGGAAGACCTTCATATTTTTAACAAACATGAATTTGTGGATTCCTTGTTTTCACAGTAGATAATTTTCCTTCTTTTATAGATTATCTTTATTCCTTATTTAGAAGTAATTTAGTTCCCTGATTTTACAGGAAAACATTACTTTAACCTAATCAAAAAACTATTTATTTTTGTGAGTTTTTTCAAGAGTCAATTTTTTTAAATCGATGAAAACCAAAGTAAAAGATAACATTATTAATATAGTTACGTTAGGTTGCTCTAAAAATCTGGTAGATTCAGAATACCTGATGAAACAATTACAGGGGAACAAACTCAAAGTGCTGCACAATTCAAATTCCGAAAAAGCCAAAACCGTTATCATCAACACTTGTGGTTTTATTAAAGATGCCAAGGAAGAATCGATCGATACCATACTTCAATATGTTAAAGCTAAAGAAGACGGGATTATTGACAATGTATTTGTTATGGGTTGCCTGAGTGAGCGGTATAAAAACGACCTGAGAACCGAAATCCCTGCAGTTGATCAGTTTTTTGGGACCAACGACCTCAAACAAATTGTTGAAAGCTTAGGGGCAGATTATAAGACTGAACTGGTGGGAGAGAGGCTGTTAACTACCCCCTCTCATTATGCATACCTGAAAATTTCAGAAGGATGTGACCGCACCTGCTCCTTTTGTGCCATCCCGCTAATGCGTGGAAAACACCGGTCAAAATCTATAGAAAACCTGGTATCTGAAACTGAGTATCTTACCAATAATGGGGCAAAGGAAATTATTTTAATTGCCCAGGATTTAACATATTACGGTGTAGATATCTATCGCAGGCAACGACTGGCCGATCTTCTCAGGGAGTTATCAAAAATTCACGGTATTGAATGGCTGCGTTTGCATTATGCTTATCCGGCGCAGTTTCCAAAAGATATTATTCAGGTAATAAAAGACCATCCCAATATTTGCAATTACCTTGATATTCCTTTTCAGCATATAAGCAACCATGTGCTTAAAAATATGAGGCGCAATCACACCAAACAACAAACCTATGATCTTATTGACTTTATCAGGAAAGAAATTCCGGATATTACACTTCGAACAACATTGCTGGTGGGGCATCCGGGAGAAGAAGAAAAAGATTTTGATGAATTAAAAGAATTTGTTTCATCGGTTCGTTTTGATCGCCTGGGCATTTTTACCTACTCTGAAGAAGAAGATACCTACGCAGCAAGAAATTTTAAAGATTCCGTTCCGGAAGATGTAAAAAATTTCCGCGCCGAAGAAATTATGAATTTACAAAATAATATCTCTAAAGAGTTGAATGATAAAAAAATCGGGTCGGTATATAAAGTAATTATTGATAGGGAAGAGGGTGAATTTTATGTGGGCAGAACCGAGGCGGATTCTCCTGAAGTGGATAATGAAGTATTAATACGTTCAGCAAAAAAATTAAATATCGGATATTTTTACTTCGTAAAAATATCCGAAGCGCTTGATTACGATTTATTTGGAGAAATTGAAGCATAAAAAAACGGGCTTTAAGGCCCGCTTTAGTATTATGTTGTATTAGTATTATTCTTTAAGCATTTTTGTTTCATTTGCCTTTAGCTGTTTTGCACTATGCACAACCTTTAAGGTGATTTCTTCATTTTTCTTACTAAATCCAACAGAAATTGTATCCCCTTCTTTTACGTTTCCTTTAATTATCACTTCAGCCATCGGATCTTCAAGATATTTCTGAATAGCTCGTTTTAAAGGCCGTGCACCAAACTGGATATCATATCCTTTTTCAGCGATAAAATCTTTAGCTGCAGCAGTAAGTTTTACTTTATATCCCAGATTAAATATTCTGTTATATAACCCTTTAAGCTCAATATCAATAATTTTATGTATATCTGTTCTTGTAAGGGCATTAAATAAAACCACATCATCCAGGCGGTTCAGAAACTCAGGAGCAAAGGCTTTTTTGAGAGCATTCTGAATTACACTTTTCTGATAATCGTTTGTGGAACTGTCTTTAGCCTGTGTATTAAATCCTACGCCCCGGCCAAAATCTTTTAGTTGCCGTGTACCCACATTCGAGGTCATAATAACAATAGAATTTCTGAAATCAACCCTTCTTCCAAGGCTGTCGGTAAGCTGTCCTTCATCCAATACCTGTAAAAGGATATGGTATACATCGGGATGAGCTTTTTCTATTTCATCGAGAAGTACTACGGAATAAGGTTTTCTTCTGACTTTTTCAGTGAGCTGTCCGCCTTCTTCATACCCAACATACCCGGGAGGGGCCCCCACCAGACGGGATACAGAAAATTTTTCCATGTACTCGCTCATGTCAATACGGATCAGGTTATCGCTTGATTCGAATAAATACTGGGCCAGTACTTTTGCCAATTGGGTTTTTCCAACACCCGTAGGTCCCAGGAAAATAAAGGTACCGATAGGTTTATTCGGATCTTTTAAACCTGCACGGTTCCGCTGAATGGATTTCACCACTTTGGCAATAGCTTCTTCCTGGCCAATCACTTTACCCTTTAACTCCTCGTTCATTTTTAGTAAACGGATCCCTTCGGCCTGGGCAATTCGCTGCACGGGTACTCCGGTCATCATGGCAACAACTTCGGCAACTTTTTCTTCATCAACAATCTCTCTGTTGCGGGTGAGTTCTTTTTCCCATTTTACTTTTTCGTCATCAAGCAGTTCCAGATATTCTTTTTCTTTATCCCGGTAACTTGCTGCTTTTTCAAAATTCTGGTTTTTTACGGCCTTTATTTTTTCCTTTTTTGTTTCTTCAACCTTTTTTTCAAGTTCCAGGATGGCATCCGGCACTTTAATATTCGAAATATGAACACGTGATCCGGATTCATCAAGGGCATCAATAGCCTTATCGGGAAGATGGCGGTCGGTAATATACCGGTTGGTCAGTTTCACGCAGGCATCAATAGCCTCAGGGGTATAAAATACATTATGATGATCCTCGTATCGTTCTTTAATATTATTAAGAATCTCGATGGTTTCATGGGCAGTGGTAGGTTCTATCATAACCTTTTGAAACCTTCTTTCCAGGGCGCCGTCTTTTTCAATATGCTGCCTGTATTCATCAAGGGTTGTAGCACCAATACATTGGATTTCACCACGTGCCAGGGCAGGTTTTAACATATTGGCTGCATCGAGCGAACCGGTTGCTCCGCCTGCACCAACAATGGTGTGAATCTCATCAATAAATAAAATCACATCATTGGTTTTCTGCAACTCATTTAATATGGCCTTCATACGTTCCTCAAACTGCCCCCGGTATTTTGTACCGGCAACAATGGAAGCCAGATCAAGAGTAACTACACGTTTATCAAATAATACCCGGGATACTTTTCTCTGTACGATACGCATTGCCAGTCCTTCAGCAATGGCCGATTTACCCACTCCGGGTTCACCGATCAGGATAGGGTTATTCTTTTTTCTTCGGCTTAATATCTGCGCTAAGCGCTCGATTTCCCGCTCTCGTCCAATAATTGGATCAAGCCGGTCTTCTTCAACAGCTTTTGTAAGGTCAATACCAAAATTATCAAGAACAGGAGTATCTGAACTCGATTTCTGACCCGATTCCGAACCGGAGCCTTTACCGGGAGGTCCGAATGAAGCTCCCTGATCATCTTCATCACTCGAAAAATCTGCATGCGGATCAGTACCATCGGTACGTTCATTGTTATCCTGTTCAAGCTCATGCTTTACTTTTGCGTAATTAATAAAATGATCTTCCAATATCCGGGCTACCGCACTGTTTTCATCTTTTATCAGGGCCAGCAATAAGTGACCGGTATCTATAGTACTCTTTTTAAATGACTTTGCTTCAAGATAAACCAATTTTAATATACGTTCAGATGATTTTAATAAAGGTATATTATCGGTATTTGTAAGCATTACCGGTTTTGAGGAAGTTAGTGTACTTTCAATATCTTTTCTGAGATCGTACAAATTAGCTCCAAGCGTAATCAGCACATCAATAGCGACACCTTCACCTTCGCGTAATATCCCGAGAAACAAGTGTTCCGGGGCTATTTCTGTATTTCCCAGCCGTATCGCTTCCTCTTTGCTGTACGATAAAACGTCTTTAATCCTTTGTGAAAATTTAGCATCCATATCATCAATAATTTTCAAATCAATCGCTCAACCAAATAAATATATGTCGTGCAAATATACTAATAAAAAGAAAACCTTTTATAAACATATTCATGTTAATAATTAAGGCTTTTATAAAATTATATAAACCACAAATAATACCTACATTAGTAGTGTAAAACTTTAATAAATTTAATATAAATTTACAAATTTTTTAAACAAATTCGATTTATTGGAAAATGGCTGAAGGTGAAAGAATTGTAAAGGTAAATATAGAAGAAGAAATGAAGGCAGCCTACATAGATTATTCTATGTCGGTTATTATTTCACGAGCATTACCTGATGTTCGCGACGGATTAAAACCTGTACATCGAAGGGTTTTGTTTGGAATGTCTGATCTTGGTTTATTATCTAACCGACCGTATAAAAAATCTGCAAGAATTGTAGGAGAGGTGCTTGGAAAATATCATCCCCATGGTGATACTTCGGTATATGATGCTATGGTAAGGATGGCACAAAACTGGTCTTTGCGATACCCATTGGTGAACGGCCAGGGTAACTTTGGCTCCATGGACGGCGACAGCCCCGCCGCAATGCGATACACTGAAGCACGGCTGCAGAAAATTGCTGAAGAAACCCTCTCGGACATTGATAAAAATACTGTTGATTTTCAGCTCAATTTTGACGACTCCCTGGAAGAACCCACGGTATTGCCAACACGGGTTCCAATTTTAATGGTAAACGGCGCTTCAGGAATTGCTGTGGGTATGGCAACCAACATGGCGCCGCACAACCTGGTTGAAAGTTGTAATGCCATAATAGCCTATATCGAAAATAATGAAATAGATATAGATGGCCTGATGCAATATATTAAAGCCCCCGATTTTCCAACCGGTGGCATAATATATGGTTTTAAGGGAGTTCGTGAAGCTTTTGAAACCGGAAGAGGACGAATTGTACTCAGGGCTAAAACAGATATTGAAATTACATCCAGCGGCAGGGAAAGGATCGTAGTTACAGAAATTCCGTATCAGGTGAATAAAGCAGAAATGATACGAAAAACTGCTGAATTGATCAATGAGAAAAAAATCGATGGGATTTCTTACATTAATGATGAATCGGACCGAACCGGTACCCGGATTGTAATTATACTGAAAAAAGACGCACAGTCAGGTATTGTACTCAACAACCTGTATAAATACACGCAGCTTCAGACCACATTTAACGTGAATAATATTGCCCTGGTAAAAGGCAGACCAAGAATGTTAAATCTGAAGCAGATCATTCATTATTTTGTCGAACACAGGCATGATGTGGTCATCCGGCGTACAGCATACGATCTTGAACAATCAGAAAAGAAAGCGCATGTACTTGAAGGTTTATTAATTGCCCTGGATCATCTCGACGAAGTAATTAAACTTATACGAAGTTCTAAAACTCCCGATGAAGCCAGAGACGGATTGATGACACAATTCGAACTTTCAGAGATTCAGGCTAAAGCAATACTCGATATGAGGTTGCAAAGGTTAACTGGTTTAGAGCGAGATAAGATTCGAAATGATTATGACGAACTTCAGAAATTAATTACATATCTTAAGGAGGTTCTTGAAAATGAAAGCCTGAGAATGCAGATTATAAAAGATGAACTGATTCAGGTACGGGACACCTATGGTGATGAAAGAAGAACTGAAATTGTTCCCGATGCTGAAGAATTTAATCCTGAAGATTTTTACGCAGATGAGGATATGATCATCACCATATCGCATATGGGTTATATTAAACGTACGCCGCTTATTGATTTCAAGACACAGCACAGGGGCGGAATAGGTATGAAAGGGAGTACTACCCGCGAGGAAGATTTCCTGGAACATATGTTTCATGCTACCATGCATAATACCATGTTATTTTTTACCGAAAACGGTAAATGCTACTGGCAAAAAGTATATCAGATTCCGGAAGGTCAGCGCACGTCTAAGGGCAGGGCAATACAGAATCTTATAAATATTGAACCCAATGATAAAGTAAAAGCCTTTATTAATGTTACCAGTCTTTCTGAAGAGGATTACCTTAACAACAATTATATAATGATGTGCACCAAAAAAGGTGTCATTAAAAAAACAACGCTTGAAGCCTATTCAAGGCCACGGCAAAACGGAATAAACGCCATTAATATTAAAGAAGGGGATTCATTGCTTCAGGCAAGATTAACTAGCGGCAATCATGAGATCCTTATAGCTATCAAATCAGGTAAAGCCATACGCTTTCATGAAAGTAAAATTCGACCGATGGGAAGAACCGCTTCAGGGGTAAGGGGAATAAAAATGGCAAATCCCAACGATGAGGTGGTAGGTTTTGTTTGTGTAGACGACCCGGAATCTACAATCCTGGTAGTTTCGGAAAAAGGGTATGGAAAACGTACTGATATTGAAGATTACAGGATAACAAACCGGGGTGGTAAGGGTGTAAAAACCATTAATATTACTGAAAAAACCGGTGAATTAATCTCCATTAAAGCGGTAACCAATAAAGACGGATTGATGATTATTAATAAATCAGGGATTACTATAAGGATGGCTATTTCCGGTCTTCGGGTGATGGGAAGGGCTACTCAGGGAGTTCGGCTTATGAACCTCAGGAGCGGAGATTCTATAGCTGCAGTAGCAAGCGTGGTCGGAAGCAGTGAAAATACTGAAGAAGAAGGAGATTCGGAAAACGAAAACCATGAGGAAACAGGAGAATAAAAAAATCCTTTTAAACATTCAGAAGTAGTTCTTTTGTCCTTTATCATGGAAATTAAAATTCAAACATAAAATTTTCTGATTAATATTTGGCAAAGTTTTTGACTGTTCTTAATTTAATTATAATTTTGTGATCAAGTAACATATTAAAACACATAAAGATGAAGCGAATTAGTTTATTTTTAATTTTATTTACTTTTATAATTACAACAGTTGGAAAGGCACAAACCACTACGTTTATAAATTATGCTCCGCTTGAGAATAAACTCAGCAAAAGTGATGAAGCCATTAAGGATGAGAAAAAAAGCAGCAAGGCAAAAACCTGGATTGCGCGGGCTGAAGCATATATGGATAGTTATGAAGTAAACATGAAATGGCTGCGTATCGGGATGCCGCTCAGTGAAGTAAAACTTATTTTTGGAGAACCCAATGAAATACAAACGGTTCAGATCGAAGGGGGAGCTGCACAGAAATGCATATACGACCGAATAAACATGGTCTTTAAAGATGATGCATTAAAAAGTTATGAGGAAACAAAAAAAATGTATGATAATCCGCTGCCGGTTGCAAAAGAGGCTTTGGAAAAAGCCACTGCTCTGGATACAGATGGTAAACTAAGTAAGGATATCAAAGATGATTTCGACCGCTTGAAAAGATTATATGAATCCCAGGCCGGAAGTCAGTTCGACAAAGAAAAATTTGCAGAATCGTTAAGTAGCTTTGAAGATATTCTGGCTATAAATAAATTGAAGGTTTACGATAATTATGTGGATACCATGATCATGTACTTTGCAGGTATGACCGCGTCTCGCGCAGGAATGAATGATAAAGCCATTGACTATTACGAACTCGCCCGGAAATACAATTATCCGGAACCGAACCTGTATGTGTTTTTGAAAAAAAATTATTTTGAAAAAGGCGATACCGCAACAGGAATGGAAGTAATTGGTGAAGGTTTTAAAAAATATCCTGAAGACCAGGCCATTCTTATTGAGTTGATCAACTATTACCTCTCAAAAGGTCTTGAAAAAGAAGCGCTTGATTATCTGAGTATAGCTCGTGCCAACGATCCTGATAATATATCATTTACATTTGCCGAAGCTACCATGTATGATAAAATAGGTAACACAGAAAAAGCCATTGAGTTGTATAATGAATGTATAGAAAAACAACCAAACTATTTTAACGGATATTATAATCTGGGTGTATTGTATTATAACTATGCCATTAAGCTATACGAAAAAGCCAATTCAATAGTAGATAATAAGGAATACGAAAAGGCAAAGAAGATTGCAGATGATGAACTTGCCAAAGCATTACCATTTATGGAAAAATCCTATGAGCTGGCTTCGGACAAGGTTGCAAAATGTGAAACCCTGAACACATTAAAAACACTGTATTACAGAATGAAAATTAATGACAAGCTTGAAAACACAAAAGTAGAATTAAGCACCTTAGGATGTGAATAATTCTTAAAAAGAGTTTGAAGGAGAGGTATTCTTTTACTTCTCCTTTCTTTTTATATATTCAATTTAACATAATATTAATTATGGGACATTCACAAGCAAATTGCGTAATACGAGTATGCGAGTATTTAACATAGTTTCAGTTATCGTGACGGCGCGCAGCGTTGTTCGATAACGGTGCCGAAATTATGTTAAGCAATTTGCGGTATAAAGTCACGAAAATTGTAATAATTTATATTTAAATAATTTACGGCCTCCCCACAAACCAAATTAGTTCCTATAATTATATTATGTCTTCTCCCGATCTTAGTTTTTGAGGCTTTTGTTTCTCAAAACCTAACAATACTAAAATCGGGATTCGGTCTTGAAGGTATAAATAGAAAAATATTCTCCTTCAGAATTAAATTTTCCGTCCCTTAATACAGTTTAAGTATAAATATTCGATTTTCGGCGATTTAAAATTGCTTTTCTGCGGTATCTGATTGTGCCTGGTAATTCTCTAATTGAGTTTATTTTCATTGGTGCTTATAAAAGTTTGTTCGCTTCTTGGGTCGCTCAGCCTGTCTGCCGCCAGGTAGATTTGCAATACACTTGCTTAGATCCAGGATTTTAAAACCTCTTTTTCTTTTGTCCGGGATACAAAAGAAACAAAAAATCATAAAAAAAATATGCTTCTACGCTCTCTTGCCATTTTTAACGGCCTATGTATTACGGCTACTCCGGCCTAAATGGCAATTCACAGCCAGTCTGGCCCGCATTTTTTATCAGCCGAAGCTTTAGCGAGGGTTGTTTTTTCTGGCCTGCGCGTAGTTTTACCCAATCCTTTTTGTAAAATTGAAAATATAAATGATCAAAAACTTATCCTGGCATTAGGATAATAATTTTTATACATTTTTGGTATTACGCTTTTTAGATGATTACTAAAACTCTCTTGACCAGTTACATTATCCTCATATTCATAATGTCTTAAATGAGTGAAGTCAAAAGGAATTTTATCTATTTCCTGTGTTATTAGAATAACTGGTTTACCAATGGTATGAGCAATTCCCAATTCATACATTACGTTCGGATTTCTTCCTGTCACATCTGCAATAATTAAAGCAGCTTGGTTTATTTTTACCCAAATATCTTCAATAATAATTTGACCAGACAAGTTGTCGGCTCTTAAACATTGCAATCCCATAGATTCTATATTTTCTCTGATATATCTTTTGTATACTCTATCTGACCATTCTTCTGTAAAAGGCATTAATACGAAACATAGACCTATGTCTACTTGCTCAATTTTTGAACCAAAGATATTTTCCTTTTTTTTCTTATTCTGTTCATCAAAGAATTCCTTTTGATAATACTGATCTTCGGAACCTTTTTCTTTCGTTTTGAAATAATCATTAATAAGTTCTTCTATTGAATTAAATGTCAAATATTTATCAAAGGTTTCATTATCATTTGGGCCAGAAATTGATTTATACCCATAATAGTCCTGATTACCAGAAGCACTACTCCAAAAATGACCATATGAGCTAATTAACTTCAATATCATTCCCACATCAGAAACGGATACATTTGTAAAATCTGCTATTTCTTTTGCCTCAATTTGTTCAATTTCAGGCTTTTTAAGTAATAATTGTTTTATACACTCTATTACTGAATTAGTTTTCCCTATTATTTTGTAATCAGGATCAATAAGATGAACACCTAATAATGTAATTTCAGTTCCATATTGTACTACCCTATTATCAATTTTTCTTGGATTAAACTCTGAGGGTAATTTTTCATATAATTCTGCCCGGATAATTTTATAGGAGATTTTTTCATTTTTTTTAATTTTTTCCCACAGAGAATTTATCCAAATTCTCTCTTGATCATTCAATTTAATTTCCGGTAGTTTTAATTTCATTCTTTTAAATCATTTGATGCTAATAATGTTTTTTGCTTACTTGGAAATAATTTTTATAGATTGATAAAAAATAATGTCATTTATATTTTTTATAGATAGTCGGTGGCGGCCATTTTATTTATAAAGTTATGATATAATTCTTTTTCAATGATGAAAAAGAAATAAAAATCCAAGAAAAAATAATTCCAGCGCTCACTTGTTGTTCTTAACGGTTTTCGTGTTTTGGCTGACCAAACCTAAACATCAATTTCCACGCGGTATGGCCCGCATTTTTTTCTGGCTTGCGCATGGGAAAGATATACATTTACATTTTTAAAGAAGTTTTAAAGCAGTTGATCCCCTATCGTTTTTGTTTTTTCGAATTCTATTTAACATAATAATATCTGTCTAGTATCATACCAATTAATAAATCACTAGTTACTACTATATTCTTTAATCCTAATAACTTTAAAGTCATCTTCTCTAGTAATATGGAAATCCTTAATTAGTACGTGAGATAATACTATCTCTAAGTTCTTTAGGAGTAATATTTGCAATTGATACGGTTACATAATAATTTTCAGATTTACCGTTCAATTTAAACTTAATTTCATATTCTTTTTCTTCCATAGTAATTGTATTTATTGATTTGACTTAACATCGTTTTTCTTCAGTCAGATAGCTTTTTTAAACATTTCATACCTCTGCGCCAACAAATCCCTATCTGGCCTCTTAGCACTTGAATGCGGCAAAATAATCCTATTCCCATGCATTTCCTGGATTCCATATTTAAGCATAGGTCCGTCAATTTCCTCCAACACATCCCTCCTGACTTCAATAATATAATCAGGATTTATGCCCAAAATATTCTGATCAAATGCAGAATGATGTATTTTACAGAGTGATAGGCCATTGGTGACCAAAGGCTTCCCTCCTTCTGCATCTGATTTAATATGAGCAGCATCTAACAGTTCACGATGTCTTAAACTGCAAATTGCACAATGATCCTTATAAGCATCTAATACCAATTCCCGGAAAGTCTGTTGATACATCCTCTGTTTTACCTCTCTTGTTACATATTCTTGTTTTAAATACCTTATTTCAGGGTCTTCTAAAATATTTGGTTTTTCTGAAAACTGTATAACATTCTCTGCAGCGACCGTAAATCTTAGTTTATCTGGTTCATCTTTTATAATATACACTGGTAAATGAACGAAATACTTACCCTTGCTGATTTTCTGAAGATAAATGAGTGGAATATTTCTCATCATAGCCTCTCGTAAGAGCAGATTTGTCCATAAGTTAGGATCAGTACCTTCATAGCTGTAATGCAGCATGCTCTCGCTAATAAAACCATCTGAATATTTACCTTCAGGATCAGATGCAATCGAAATGGGAAATTGAAGCTGCTTAGGCTTCCAAATTCCTTTGCTTCCTTGGAGGAAAATTCTTTCATCTAGATAAACAAAGCTATTCAACAGTTGGGTATCTAAAACATTGCTAAAGATTCTGATTTGATCACTTAACCATTCAAAGATCTTAAGACGTATTTTTCCATCTTCATTCATTTGCTTTATTTTGATAGCTTTTTAGCTATTTCAGAAAAGCTTATAGCCATTCCATATATCGTTAGCGGAATATAACCAGACAAACCTAGCAGTAAAATTATCGAGAGAATAATTTCTTTTACACCTATCAATTCAATTGATTGATTAGAAAAAGCATTTATATAAGTTGGAAGTAAAATCCAAAGTAGGCACCAAGCAAATGCAGCTCCAATAAAGTTGAAAAAATATTGGAAAATAAACCATGCTATATTTCTATTCTCTTTGTGATTGTTTATTAATTTTTGAGAAGTTGAGTGTATTTTAAAAGCAAAAATTGTAAAGAAGGTTGTATGAATTACTGCTATAACTAAGAAGATCACTCTCCAAACCAGTGTTATTTCAATTGTTCCCATTTTTAATTGTGTTTTAATATTTATCTTCCATACTTTCTAAATGCCTGAATAGTCTGATAAATGCCGTAGCTAATAAAAATTCGGCCTAAAACATCGATAAAATAACTTATTCCTCTTGGTCTAGCTTTTAGCATAAAATCGAAATCGTGAGTAATAATAAAGAATTTTGAAAAATTACCAATGAAATATGAAAAAGCTTCACCCAATGTAGTTAGGTCTTTCCATCCAAAAACATAAGGATATCCTTTTAATGTGAGCAAGTATATTGTATAATATATTAATGCAATACTTATAGAAAACTTAATTCCTTGCACCCAACTTAATCCATGCTGGTTAGATAACTTATTAGCTTGAAGTAATAACCATTCACTTTTATTCTCTCTGAATTTTAACCATTTCAAGTAAGCATCCATCTCTTTGGCTCTGAAATAAATTTCACTAACCTTATCATGTTGTCTGAGCATTGCGGCTTTAAGTTGGCGATATGAAATAATATCCTCTTCTTCATTCCAATTTACAACTTTTTGAAACCAATGGATATTCTCACTTTTTATACCCTCCAAATTACTATTCCTAGTCTTTAGAAACTTAAATCCTTTAAAATCGCAATCTTGAAATACAGCTTCGCTGAGGTCAGTATGTAATAAAACCAGATCGGATTCTTTACTAGCTGGATGAATTCTTTTTATAAATAGATTTTTACCACTTTCTAATTTGGTAAAGGTTAGATGATCAACAATAAGATTATCTAATTTGTGATATGTATTGAGGACTGGGTTTATACTTAATGGAATGCGAGAAATATTCAACTTTTTTATTTCAGCAGATAATAAATAGAAATTTTCTACCCATCGAAGATCAATATTTGCATTCACAATATATAAGCCATTAAATGGATTTTCCCCACTGATTACCAGTCTCTTAATTACCCCTCTTAATAAATTAATTGTTCCAATTTGACACCCTCTAATTTCAATTTTACTAATATGTCCGCTTAAAACAATTTTCTCTAATTTACAGTTTAAGAACTTAAGATTATCAATAGACTTTAGTTCCTTAATTTCTATAGCCTTGAAATTACAATTAGTGAATACTAAATTTTGATTTTGCTCGGAACCAAATCGATCAATAAGAATTGGGTAAGAGAAAGTCTCATCGGTAACTGAAACATCTTTCTTATCATTATTAATTGTCCTATCAAGGATATTAACTTCATCCGTATTACCTTTATAATCTTGAATCTTCCCCTTAAGTGCTAAAACAAAATCTTCGATTGAAATACGCATTTATAAAAATGCTTTAACTTATGTAAGTTACGATGGTATTTAAGTGTACTAAATTAACAATCAGTTGAATAATTAACTTTTTTAGTTATTTATTAACATTTGACCGATAAAACTACTAACTCACACCCATTTTGGACTGTTCCTATGTATATAATCGTGTTCTGTTAAATGTTTTTCTGGAAATAATATTAACTTTTTATCTACACACTTTTAAAACAGGTCTCAATAAAGATCTCACCCATAAAAGTAAATGTAAACCTCTCAGTCCTAAGCAATATGAATCCCGATGAAATATCGGGACAGGCTATAATGCAATCCATTATAGGGCTAATCCGGAGAAATTACGGAATTAAATATATACATCTCTTTAACCGGTTTGTACAAATCAATACTTAACGAGCTTAATAGTCTTTACCTCCAGACCAGTATTATTTGTGGCAAGAAGCCGGGCAAGATAAATCCCGCTAACTAATTCATTTTCTGAATTGCTGAGGGAATAAACAGGTATCGTATAATTTCCTGCTTCGAGAAACTCATTATTTATCAAAACCTTAACCAACCGGCCATCGAGGCTGTAAATTGCCAATTTTACGTATGAATCCTGCTGAAGCAACATGTTAAGCTCTGTTTTGGCAGTAAACGGATTCGGAAAAGCAGAATACCGGGATTGATCAGCGGGATTATAATGGCGGGGCAAACCGGTTTGAGCCAGATCCAGCCGGACAATATACAGACCTTCCCTGCCACTTGAAAGGTACATCTCGTTTTCTTTTACCGAAACGTTATACACCGCTGCAGAAGTTTTATACCAGGCTACTTCCTGCGGGTCCGCCGGTTCGGAAATATCCAGCACATGGACACCGTCTTCCCTGCAGGCCAGATAGGCGTAATTACCTGCTATAACCATATCGCCAATATTGAAATCGCCCTGGAAGAACCCTACCGAATCGGGAGCACTCAAATCAGAAATATCAAGACAGTACACTCCGGTATCCCAGGTAGCCACAAAAGCATAGTTATCCTTCACTCCTATTCCCATTGCTGTTCCATCAGGTACATAAGATCCGAGTTCTTCGGGCATTGCCGGATCTTCAACATCGAAAATATGCAAACCTGAGTTTTCGAACAGGACAAATGCCGTATTATTCTCCACATAGATCTTACTTGCATCCTTCCCGATTGTTGCAAAACCAAGTTCATCCGGAGTTCCCGGATCGGTGATATCCACAATTCTCAATCCATCTGTACCACATGCGGCATAGAAAGTGTTTCCCACGGCAAACACCTCTTCGGCATCTTCCGCCCCAACATACTGACCTGCTTCTACGGGTTCTGCCGGATCGGAAATATCGATGATCCGAACTCCTTCATTGCGGCATGCCATGAAGGCATAATTACCTTCCACATCGAGCTGTGCGGAATAATCGTTTGTTTCTATAAATCCGATGCTGGTAATATTTGCCGGATCTTCGATGTTCAATATCCTGAGACCGTGATCCTCCTCCAATACATAGGCAAGATCTTCCTTGATTACAGAAGCCGGAATTGCTCCCGAAGCCTCGAAATGGGCTACTTGTGCAGGTGATTCAATATCGGACAGATCAACTACCGAAAGGCCTTTGGCCAGCCTTGTAATATAGGCCCGTGAACCGGAAACAAAAACACGATGTGCCTCCGATAAACCGGCTAATTCAGTTACATATTCGGGATCTGAAGGTGTTGTGATATCGTAAATTATCAATCCAAGTGCAGCATTGGCAATATACAGGTAATTTTCTTCAACCGTTGCCCCCAGTGTAAAGCCTGCTATGGGTATGTTGGTAACTTCGGAAGGTTCCGATGGATTGGAAATATCGAGCACCGTAAGACCACCGGATGTGGTTGTTACATATGCATAATCAGCTTTTAAAGCTATGCCCTGGACATATTCATCCGGATCGTACTGGTAAAGCTGTTCAATTGCCAATGGATTGGTAATATTAAGAATGCGGAGTCCTCTTGAGGCATTAGCCAAAAAAACCAGCGAATCACGAAGTTCAATTTCCCAGCCGTAGTGCTGGGTTTCAAAACTGTTTAACTCAACCGGCTCTGAGAGGTTCCGAATATCAATAATATGAAAGAAATACTGACCAAAAACATAGGCCATGGTATCGTTTACATCCACATCGTAGGCATAATCTGATTCGGAAAGCGGTAATTTCACCAATATTTCCGGATCGGTATTCGATGAAACATCAACTATGGTCAGTCCCTCCTTTCCATTGGCCAGGAAAACCATGTCCGACCGTTTATCCATTCCTCGGATCTCACCGCTTATCAGTGTTTCTGACAACAAAACCGGATTAGCAGTTGCTGAAAGATCAACGATATCAAGATAGCCCCCTTTTGTAAAATAGACTATATCAGCATTAGCCTCTACACAGTAGCAGGGTCCGCTGGCCCAACGACCCAGCAAGGTACAGTTTAAACTTTGCTGTCCCGCAGACAGCAGACAACATAAATTAGCCAGACCAAAGATTATTGATCTCAAAGGAAATTGTGTTGTATTCATAACGATAGAATAAATAATACAGGAAAAGCAGTTTATCAAAATTATATCCTTTAGATTTAGCAAGTTACAAAAGGAAGTCTTAAAAGTCAATATGTGTGGACGGATTCATCCAACAGGATTCCTTTTCCTGTTTTTTCGAGGATTTACTTAATTGTATCAGGCATAATGATATGATGACAGAAATCCCGACATACAAAATACAAATATCAAATACCTGTCTTCCGTTTTGCTCCGGCAGGCAGGAATTTCATTGCACAACCATTTCAAATTCCATCATTATAAAATTGGTCTGGTTTCAGAAATTGGAATTTCGAATTTGGCGTTTATTTGTTTTTTGTTTTTTGTTATTTGGAAATTCTTGCAAAAATTAAGAAACTGTCATTGGTAATCCCGAAAAGTCGGGATGAGAAATCTCCTGATAAAATACTTAACCTGAATTTTACCTAAATCCAAAGAATGTTTAGAATTAAAAATTCCGGGTAATTATCCGGTTTAATTCAAAATATTCAACTCTCAGGGCATTAAGATTTATTCTGTAATTTATACTGGTTAGTTTTCGGTGTGCAAGTGCACGAGAATTTGTAAATCCGCTATAGATTTGGTTAGCAAAGCAAAAAATCAAGAACCACTTCCAGCTTTACTCGCGATGCGTAAAAAAGTACAGGATTCGCTGTAGATTTATCGTAGGCGGATGCTTCAGCACGTTCTCGCTGTTCTTAACGGTATCTGCGCAAAAGAATTATTCTTTCGACCTCTTTTCTGATAAATCAAGCATGGAAACTAATATTTTGGTAAGATAATCTTCGTATTTATTTACCATGTCGATGGTAAGCTGGTTTACAGGTTTCCAGTTCATTTTGTTTTCTTCGTCAGGCATTTTTTCGAACGTAAGATTTTTCACCGTTTTTTTATGTTCAATGCGGAGTGCAATTTTATTCTCATTCACAACACTTAATGTATTTTTTCCCTGAGTAATGGAATTGGAGCCACGAATTAACTCAAAATTTGTTATAATTTCATTAAACATAGCCTGATAAGAATCGGGCAAATCCTGACTAAAGATTTCAGTTGTAAAAAAGATCAGACCGGATAATATAAGTGTCTTTAGTATTTTCATAATTTTTTAGATTTGATGAATATTAAAATTTGAAAATTTTCTATGGAATTAATTTACAACTTTATACGGATTAAATTTAGAGTCTCATGCAAAAATATAGATAATTTAACTATGCATCTCGCAATATGATGCTATAACTGCATGTATTAGAATTATGTATTTCACTCCAAACTTTTATGGCTCCTTAAACCACCTTAGTTTTAGCGAAGGTGGTCTTCTCCATTAAATGCGTGTTCTGTTAAAGAAAACCAAATAATAATGGTACATATTGTCCCGTGCGGTTTTAATTCCGGTATCAATAAAGATTTCACCTATATTCGTAAATATAACTTTATAGTGCAAAATCACAGAAAATACAAATGCCTTATCAGGAACAGCACCGGCCGCAAATTCACTTTTCTCCTCCCGGCAACTGGATGAACGATCCGAACGGTTTGGTTTATTACCGTGGTGAATACCACCTGTTTTATCAATATTATCCCGATGGTACGGTTTGGGGGCCCATGCATTGGGGCCATGCTTTCAGCAGGGATCTGGTGTATTGGGAGAACCTCCCTGTTGCCCTGTTTCCCGACGCACTGGGTTCCATTTTTTCAGGGAGCGCGGTAATTGACCGGAAGAATACCTCGGGTTTGCAAACCGGAGAACATCCGCCAATGATAGCAATTTTTACCCACCACGATAAAACAAAACAACAAAAAGGAAAAACAGATTATCAGGTTCAAAGCCTGGCCTGCAGTAATGATATGGGAAGAAATTTCGTTAAGTATAAACATAATCCTGTAATTCCGAATCCGGGTGAACCGGATTTTCGCGATCCTAAAGTGACCTGGAATAAAAGCTTACAACTGTGGATAATGGTGTTGGCAGCGGGACAAAAAGTAAAATTTTACGGTTCGCCAAATCTTTTATACTGGGATTATTTAAGCGATTTTGGAACAGGCGCCGGCGACCATGGCGGCGTTTGGGAATGTCCTGATTTATTTCCGGTAAAAGCAGGTAATGAAATAAAATGGATTTTAATAGTGAGTATTAATGCAGGAGCGCCAAATGGCGGATCCGGCACCCGGTATTTTATCGGATATTTTGATGGTGTAAAATTTACCAATGATAATTCAGAGGAAACCGAACTTTGGCTGGACTATGGACCGGATAATTATGCCGAAGTAAGCTGGTCGGATATTCCCGAAGAAGATGGACGCAGAATAGTTATTGGCTGGATGAGTAACTGGGATTATGCAGAAACAGTGCCTACAACTGCTTGGCGTGGCGCTTTAACATTACCCAGAAGTATATCGTTAAGAGCAACTGAGAGGGGGCTTCGCCTGTGTTCAAATCCGGTTTCGGAATTGAAGAAAATCAGAAACGGCAAACAATCTTTTGAATTCAATACGGATACTATAATTAATATTTCGGGATTAAATGAAATATTAATGAGCACCAGTCTGGCTGAAAATTCGGCGGAAGAGTTTGGGATCATCTTTTCAAATTCACGGAAAAAAAAACTGGTAGTAGGATATAACAGCCGGCTGAATCAATTTTACGTTGACAGAACAAATTCAGGACAAACAAGCTTCTCTCCCACTTTTTCCAATAAAGCTGTTGCACCCCGATTAACAACAGATAATATATTAAGAATGCATATATTTCTGGATGTTCCTTCAATAGAACTTTTTGCTGATAACGGTCTTGTTACCCTAACGGCGATCTTTTTTCCCGGCGAAAAATTTGATTCTTTATCGTTTTTCCAGACGAAGGGAACCGTAAAAAATACACAATGTGTGTTGTTTGAACTGAATTCAATATGGAAGTAAAAATTACCGGGGTGTTCGTTCTTTTTATCCTGAAATATCCACATAATTACCAGGGGGCACTCCATACGCTTTTTTAAAAGTTTGGTAGAAATAAGAGCGGCTGTTGAAACCGGTTTCATAAAAAATTTCAGAGACGGTCTTTTCTCCTTTTTTTAACTCGGCGGCTGCCTTTTTCAACCTAAGGTTATTGATCAGGCCATGGGGAGTTAATCCGGTTAGCGCTTTAATCTTTCGGTAGAGCTGGGTTTTACTCATGGCCATATGAGAAGAAAGAAATTCTGCATTTAGATCTGAATCCGACATTTTCTCTTCGATTGATTCAATAAGAGCGGTTATCAGTTTTTTGTCTCCGGGAGCAAGTCCCTCCAGCAACTCCGAGCTCGGCTGATCGTCATCAAATTCTCTGAACATTTTGCGAAAGCGTTCCCTGTTGGCAATCAATTTTTCAATTCGTACCATAAGGTGACGAGGGTGAAAGGGTTTGGGAATATATGAGTCTGCGCCCACTTCCAGACCTTCAATACGATCTTCGATTTCTGCCTTGGCAGTAAGCAAAATCACAGGAATATGACTGGTATTAATATCGGTTTTAATGACTTTTGTAAGCTCTAAACCATCCATGCCGGGCATTAAAACATCGCTTATTACTAAATCAATCGACATCTTTTCAAGAATTATCAACGCTGTTTTTCCATCAAGAGCTTTGTAAATAAAATATGTATCAATCAACAGGCTTTCAACCAGATCGCATACTTCATAACTATCGTCGACAACAAGCAGCGAATACTGTCTGTTGTCGTTTTCGGGTTTAACCTCCTGTTCTTTTTTATTAAATAATTGGGGTATTTTAAATTCCTCGGCCACTTTTATTGCAATCTTTTCAACACTTGGTTTACGTATGTTCTCCACCAGTTCCTTTTCAAAATTCTCTTTTTTGTTAGGGATAACCACGCGAAATTCACTTCCTCCTCCGGGCCTGTTAACAGCAGTAATGGTTCCTTTATGAAGTTCAACCAATCCCCGGGTAAGCGAGAGACCTACCCCTCCGCTTTCCTGAGACATTTTAGATTTGTGAACATCACTTCCGTGATGATAAAAACGGTCAAATATTTTGCCCAGGTATTCCTCCGGGATACCGATTCCGGTGTCGCGAACAATCAGATGAAAATGCTCATCCTGCTCTTCCAGCACAATCTCAACCTCCCCACCTTTGGGTGTATATTTAATAGCATTACTAACCAGGTTCAGGAGTATTTTTTCAAACTTCTCAGGATCAATCCACGCTTCCAGCGTTTGTGTTGAATGTATAAAGGTCAGGGTTACCTCATTGAGTTTATCGTATACTTCAAAAGCTTTAATCAGCTTCGAAATGTAATATACTAAATCATACTTTCCCACGGATAACCTCATGTTATTGGTTTCAACCTTTCTGAATTCTATCAGTTCGCTGATTAATTTTTGCAGCCGGCTGGCGTTTTGAAAAATTGATCTTGCATAATTTCCAAGGCGTTTTTTCTCGCCAAGCTGTTCTTCCAATACAGCTGCCGGCGCCAGGATAAGAGTCAGGGGAGTTCGAAATTCATGAGCAATATCGGTAAAGAACTGTAACTTATACCGGTTAATTTCATCGGCCTTTTTCCTTTCAATTTTACCCATTTCAATCTCTCTGCGTACTTTGGCCCTGTTTTTAAAAAACCGCATTACCAGGCCAAGAATTATTCCGAAAAATAATAGATATACCAGGTAAGCAACAACAGTGTTCCAATACGGAGGATGTATAAGGATAAAGATCTGACGAATTTCATCTCCGTATATTCCATCCTCATTAGAAGCTTTCACGTTTAATGTATATTTTCCCGGAGGAACATTGGTAAAACTGGCTGTTCGCTGATTGCCCACATCGTTCCATGTAAGGTCGAATCCCTCCAGATAATAAGAAAACTGACACTTGTGAGAATTATAATAATTTAACGTGGTAAATGAAATACTGAAAAAATTCTGGTTATGTTTCAATTCTATTTTTTCGGTTGTGTTAAGACTGGTTTTTAGTATTAATGTTGAATCCCCGGGCAACACCGGATTGTTGTTTAACCTGAATTCGCTTAAGAAAATAGGTGGAAAATTTTCCGACGATTCAATTTCCAGAGGGTTGAACCAATCCAGTCCTTCCACTCCTCCAAAATAGAGTATTTGATTAGCGGTATCGTTAAAAAAAGCGCCATCGGTAAACTCAGAGTTTTGTAATCCGTCGGCCTTGTTAAAGTTCAGGAACACTTCTTTTGAAACTACTAATTTTGATAATCCCTGGTTTGTACTGATCCAAATATCACCGGCCGCATCCTCCAGAATACCGTGCACAGTATTATTGGGCATGCCGCTGCGCTCGGTATAATGAACAAATTGATAGGGTCTGTAGGAAAGGTTTAAAACACTGAGTCCCCCGCTTGTTCCAACCCACAATTTCTGATTGCTGCCCATACATAATGAAAGTACATCATCATCAATAAAACTCTTTTTATTGTCATCCTTAACTCCGAAAAACTCAAAGGAATTATTCAAGGTATTTAACCTGTGAAGCCCTCCTCCCCTTGTTCCAATCCAGAGCACATTGGGACGTTCTTCCACAATGGAATAAGCAATGTCGCTGCGTAATCCTTCGCTTCCCACCTTATATTGAATCTGTTGGTAGTTTTTAAGAATATACCTGCCTTTATTATCTTTGGTTACTTCCATATTCACTATTCCATAACCACTGGTTCCGAGCCAAAGGCTTCCATAAATATCAAAACAAACAGAGTACACATAACCAAATTCCGGATCGTTTCCATTAACAAAATCTTTCGGAAAGTGAAATATTTTTCCTGACTGATGTTCCAGCATATCAATTCCCTCCCCGTCAACACCTATCCAAAGGTTACTGAACTCATCCATATTCAGAGATAAAACAGCATTATTCGAAAGGCCGTTGTTAATGTTATAGGATATTCGCTGACCATCACGGGCAGAAATTTTATTTAATCCGTCTCCGCGGGTACCGATCCACAAATTCCCTTCTTTATCTTTAAAAATGGACCGAACAATATTGTGTCCCAGCGAACCTGATTCATTACTTCCTTTTTTAATATTGAAAAATGGTTTTCCCTTCGTAATATACCGGTACACTCCATTTCCATCAGTCCCAATCCATAACAGATCATCACTGGTCTGATTAATGCTCCATATTTTTACATTTTTTGAAGACAAATCGAACATATTGGCATCCATAAGGATCAGTTCCGGAGAATTTCTTAAAAATAATTTGAAGACCGAACCTGCATCGGTCCCTATCCAGAATTCGTCAACTCCTCTGGTTTCGTTTACTGTAGTAACACTTATTAATTCATCATTCTCCCTGATGCGAAAGATTTCCAGGGTTTCAAGGTTCATTACAAATAAGCCACCGGTTTCAATAGCTATAGCCAGATACATACTTTCTTTACCCTCAACAAACCAGTGTTTTTCAAAATTAAGGCCCTTGTATGATTCCAGATTTTTTTCATAAAGCTTCTCAAATCCCTTATTTTTTGAGTAAGTAATTACTTTTCCATGTTGGTCGAGGAGATAAAGATTATTTTTTTTCCCTCCGGCCAAACCTATAATATTTTTCTGCTCCGAATCGGACATCCCCGGTAATGTTATTTCCCGGAATTTTTTTTCAGCATCATTATAACTGGAAATACCAAATCTCCTAAGGGAAATAAACAGTACAGAATCAGGACCGATACATGCTTTAAGGTTTTGCTCCCGAACCGGAAGATATTCATTTCCTGAAAAATAGGATTCAAAAGACAAGGTATTCGATAAAAACCGGTTTATATCCTTGCTGGTAATTACCCACAAATTGTTGTACTTATCTTCAAGAATATTCCTGATGATGTTATTACTTATCGACTTTTTATTAAAGAAATCGGGCTTAAAAACAATAATTTTTGATCCGTCATACCGGTTCAAACCATCCCATGAACCGAACCATAGCAGTCCTTCAGCATCCTGATGAATACAAGTAATCGCAGAATTGGAAAGTCCGTCTTCATTACTGAGATTCATGGGTATCCATTTATTGCCTGTGCTTCCATAAGAAGAAGCAAAAGCAAACAGAAATAGTACCGATGTCAGCTGAAAAACTCTTATCATATGTTTCAGAAACATTTTATTTTATGCAAATCACCGTAGCTAATAAATTTAATTATCCCCTGGCTAAAGTATACTCTGATTAAACCCACCTTTTATAATTGTAAGTCGAATTGTACGGTTTCATTTGTCTGATTTTTAGATTTTATAAAGTGATATAAATACTCACCGAATCGTATTTACGCTCTGCAAATCCCTGAATGCAATTTACTACAGATTTTGTAATAAAACCTGTTTTTGAGCCGCCGCATTTTATGATTAAATTCATAGAAAGTGTATCTGATACCATTGTATGTATCTATAACATCCTGATATAATGGCTATAATCAGACTATCGCATCACATTCATTTTTTTTAAGACCGTGATTTTGGAACCAGGGTAGACAATTTTGGAAACGGAATGGAAAGCGGAATGGCGTTAATAGCAGAAATTTACCCTGCTTGAAGAATACAATATAATATGGAGATTGCCAGACGAAATATACATAATCCGATTTTAAGACCGGCAGATATAAAACCCAGCATGGAGGGGATGAACATTGAATGTCTCTTAAATCCGGGAGTTTTTAGGTTTGAAAATAAAACATGGCTTTTATTAAGGGTGGCAGAGCGTCCGGAGCAAAAAAATAATGAAGTGAGTTTTCCTGTTCTGAATGATGAACGTATTGAAATAAAACGTTTTAGAAAGGACGATCCAAATCTTGATGCTTCAGATCCACGCATAATCAATTATAAAGGAAAAGACTACCTGACCACATTGTCTCACCTGAGACTCGTTTGCAGCGATGATGGAATTAATTTTTTTGAACCTGATGGTTATACCCCAATTTTAGGCAAAGGCCCACAGGAGTCTTTTGGAATTGAGGATTGCCGGGTAACAACCATGGACGATGGGTATCATTTAAGCTATACCAAAGTAGCTCCGGAGGGTGTGGGTGTTGGATATATTTTTACTAAAGACTGGAAAAAATTTGAACGCAGGGGAATGATTTTTCCTCCCCATAACAAGGATTGTGCGATTTTCGAAGAAAAAATTAACGGTAGCTATTATGCTTTACACCGGCCGAGCAGTCCGGAACTTGGAGGGAATTATATCTGGCTGGCCCAGTCGCCCGATCTTTTGCACTGGGGAAATCACAAATGTATAGCTACCAGCCGTGAAAAAGCCTGGGACAACGCCCGTGTGGGTGCTGGAGCCGCTCCCATAAGAACCTCCAAAGGCTGGCTGGAAATCTATCATGGCGCTACCCATCAAAACAGATATTGCCTGGGCGCATTGCTGCTTGATATTGATGATCCCTCGAAGGTAATTGCCCGCAGTGACCAGCCTATTATGGAACCGACAGCTGAGTATGAAAAAACAGGTTTTTTCGGGAATGTTGTTTTTACCAACGGACAACTTGTTAACGGAGATAATCTGACTATTTATTACGGAGCCAGTGACGAAGTGATTTGTATGGCTGAATTCTCGATCTCCGAAATCCTTTCCTCTTTAAAGATGTAAACTATGAAAATATTCCTACTCGATAAACTTAATAAAGAATACGATTTTTTCCTTAGTATGCCGAGGGATATGAGGGTGCTGCTTGTCACAAATATTATCTACGCTTTAGTATTGCCGGTTGTTGATTTGTTTGTGGGAGCTTATATTATGCGAAGTTCGGATGAACCTATGCTGGTAGCTATTTACCAGCTTGCTGCATACACCGGTATACCGATTACTTTTCTTATCAATGGTTTCCTGTTGAATAAAATTAAAATTGCCCATCTGTATAGCTTTGGTATGCTTCTAAGCGGTATCTCCATGGTATTTATGATGACCCTGGGAGAAGTTAATATTCCAGGAGTTGCACTTGCCGGACTCATAATGGGATCCTCCTTCGGTTTCTTCTGGGCAAACCGCGATTTTCTTGCCTTGAATACCACCAACGACGGTAACCGTAATTATTATTACGGACTGGAAACATTTTTCTATACCATCACCACCATCATTGTTCCATTCATCATCGGATGGTTTCTTATCAGTGCCGGAACATGGAAATGGATAGGAAGTATTGGCAATGCATACAAAGTAGTAACCCTGATCGTTTTTTTACTTACCATTATGTCCAGTATAATTATCCATAAGGAGAAATTCAGAAATCCCAGGAAGACCAGATTCGTTTTCTTCAAATTTGACAAGCTATGGTATAAAATGCTGTTTCTTTCATCATTAAAAGGATTAGCTCAGGGATACCTCGTAACTGCACCTGCTATTCTAATCATGCGTTTGGTTGGTGACGAAGGTTCGTTGGGTACGATTCAAAGTCTTTCAGGAATATTGTCGGCCATTGTTCTTTATATACTGGGCAGAGTTTCCAAACCACAGCACAGAATCTACATTTTCTCTGCTGGCTTGGTTATTTTCTTTATAGGAACACTGGTTAACGGCATAGCCTTCTCTGCCACAGGGGTAATTGTATTTGTTATATGTAAAGTAATGTTTATGCCCTTGCATGATATTGCCTACTTCCCTATACAATTAAAAGTAATAGATGTGCTTTCATTTAAAGAAGACAGAAATCAGTATGCCTATATTTTTAACCACGAATTTGGATTATATATCGGAAGGTTCGTAGGTCTGGTATTGTTTATCGTACTCATATATTATGTGTCCGAGTCTTTTGCCCTAAAATATGCACTAGTCATTATAGCAACTGTACAATTATTATCTATTCCGGTTGCCAGGCGGTTGATCAGAAGGTCAAATACCTATCAATCCAAACCTGAACCATCACTTGAGAAAAAAATAGCCTGATCCATTAATTATGAAAAAAATCTTCTATATAAGTTTAATTATTACCCTAAGCATTATTGCAGCCAGTTGTGAACGTAAAGTAAACAAAGAACAGCCTGGGTTACGAAAAGTAAATGAAATGCCCAGGTTCCCATCTTCATACAAAATGCTTGACTGGTATGAAAAGACTAAGAATTTCGACGAAATTATCTTCAATCATCAAATCAATTCACAGGGAATATCTTTTATCTGGCTGGATACTTCAGAAAGAAATTTTAAGCAGGTCACTTTCGGATTATATACGGTTATTGGTGATGTACGCCAGGGGCCGGATATAAACAACGGAGAATTTCATGAATCCATCAATTCACTGGGGGCATTAATTAGTGCAGGGTTGGTGGGGATTGATAAAACCAGTCAACATGGCTATAACTATGTTAAAATGGTTCAGAACTATTTCAACTGCGACAATGGCTGGAATATAATAATGAATAATACTTCGGCAGAAGTGGCCATGTTGGGCGGTGGTTATGGACGGGACTGGTGGTATGATGTTTTTCCCAATGTGTTGTACTTTGCGGTCTCTGATATTTTTCCCGGAGTTGAACGTGCAGACAGCCTGCAGAAAATTATTGCTGAACAGTTCTTTAAAGCAGATTCGGTGCTCGACGGAAATTACGATTATTCCTATTTCGACTACAGCAGCATGCTTGGAAAACGAAATCAGATTCCATGGCAGCAAGATGCAGCAGCAGGCCACGCCTGGGTTTTGTATTCCGCATACCAAAAATTTGGAGACATCAGGTATCTTAATGGAGCTATTTCTGCTTTAGATGCTCTTTATTCCCAGAAGGAAAGTCGTTTCTATGAGGTTTTGATGCCTTTTGGAGCTTACACGGCTGCAAGGCTGAATGCTGAAAATGGTACCAGCTATGATATTTTAAAATTGTTATCGTGGACATTTGATGGTTGTACTGCAAAAGATGGCCGTACCGGCTGGGGAATAATTAATGACCGTTGGGGAGACTATGATGTAAGTGGTATTCAGGGCAATATCATTCAGGATGGCGGCTATGGTTTTCTAATGAATACGTTTGATATGGCCTGGCCATTGGTTCCATTGGTACGCTATGAACCTGAATATGCGCAGCTAATTGGAAAATGGATGCTTAATGCAGCCAATTCTGCACGACTTTTTTACCCTTATGAAATTCCGGATAAAAACCAGTGGCTTCCCAAAGAAAAAGCTATTACAAGAAATGTAATTGCTTATGAAGGATTGAAGAAAACAGATAGCTACCAAAAAGAAGAACTTAAAGGTGTTTCTCCGGTAGCCCTGGGAGACGGACCAAATTGGGTAATTGGTCAACCAGACATTTCGATGTTCAGTATTTATGGTTCAGCCCATGTTGGAATTTTTGGTTCCATTATTCGTGAAACCAATGTTGATAAGATCCTTCAACTTAATTGTCTGGCTACAGATTTTTACAGAAAGCCTGCATACCCTACTTACCTGTATTATAATCCTTATGACGAGGATAAGCAAATTGAATACTTCAATGAAAATGATCCCGTGGATTTGTACGATGCTATCAGCCACCAAATAGTGGCTGCAAATGTGAAGGATAACGGTCTCTTTACACTCCCAGCAAATAAGGCTATGCTTATTGTTGTGATTCCAGCCGGAAGCAAACTTGAGAAAAGGGGTGAAAGAATTATGCTTGATACTATAATTATCGCCTATAAATAATGTAAATGAACGATTGAAATGAAAAAAAACCTAATCCAAAATACAAATTTTATGAATTTGTATGCTAAACTATTGTACGCTCTGATCCTGATCTTATTATTAATCCCATTAAAAAGTAATGCTCAGGGTCGGATCATAACCGGCAAAATTATTGACCCGGAGGGTATTGAATTGATCGGTGTAAACATTGTTATTAAGGGAACCACTATTGGTACCATTACTTCTATTACCGGTGATTTTACCTTGACCATTCCGGAGGATATTGAGGATCCAATACTTACTGTTTCCTATATCGGATATCAGAGTCAGGAGATACCCGTAGGTTCAACTACAATCTTTAATTTGCAGCTTGCAACGGAAACTGAATTGCTTGATGAGGTTGTTGTAACAGGATACTCATCAATTCGCAAAAGCAATATTACCGGGGCAGTATCGACAGTTAAAGCCGATGAGCTCTCAAAGTTACCTGTTAATGACATTGATCGTGCATTAGCCGGAAAGGTATCGGGAGTAAGAGTTAATCAGGCAACCGGCGCTCCGGGAGATGCTGTGTCAATTCGGATCAGAGGGGTTGGAACCATCGGAAACAATGATCCTCTTTATGTTATTGATGGAATCCCAACAAAAGGGGCCCTGAATGTAATTTCTCCATCCGATATTGAATCCATTACCATTCTAAAGGATGCTTCTTCAGCAGCAATTTATGGCTCGCGTTCGGCAAATGGGGTTGTAGTGATAACTACCAAAAAAGGGCTTTCAGGAAAACAAACCATAAGCTACAACGGGTATTACGGATTACAGCAACACGGAAGACTTACTCCCATGGTAAATACGGAAGAGTATATTAATATATATAACGAAGCTGCTATAGCCGATGACAGGGATGTTATTACCCCGGAAATTGCTGCAACATTTGCCGATGTAAACCATTTGGAATCAATATTCCAGACCGCCCCGGTTCAAAGTCACCAGCTTAGTGTTTCCGGTGGAAATGAAAAATCGACCTACCTTATTTCGGGCGATTATTTTAATCAGAAAGGTATTATTCTTAATTCGTATTATGACCGGTATTCTTTCAAAGCAAACGTTAACACAAAAATAAACGAAAGAATCCGGGTCAATGTAAACACAAACTTTGCGCATACCTTAAGAAATATTATTTCTAATTCGGGTGACGGAGCATCCAGCGATAAAGGAAGTGTGGTTCGATATGCTTTTTTCAGAACTCCCGGTACGCCCATTTATAAAGAAAATGGTGATTATGTTGATTTACCTCCAAATCCAAAATTCCTGGGAGACGGATACAACCCGGTTGGATTGGCAAATCATTTCGATGATAAGGAACGCAGGTATATCTTTTTAAACAATGCGCTTTTCGAAATAAAAATATTGAAAGATCTTGTTTTTAGATCCAACAACGGAATTAACCTGAATATTACCAATCGTAAAAAATTCTACGAAGAATGGGGCGACAGAGGTATTGATGCTCCCGGAAGTGCAACAAATGAGACGGCAATAAATACAGCGCTTACCTCGAACAATGTGCTTGAATACACTAAAACCTTTATGGAACTGCATTACATGCGGCTTCTTTTAGGTTCTGAAGTTATTCATGATAAAACAGAACTGCATGGTGGTAGCAGACAAAACTATACCCAGCAAACCACAAACTTCAGATATTTAGACGCCGGAATTGGGGAACAACGCAGTTACGGAAATGCATGGGAATGGGCCCTGGTCTCCTATTTTGCAAACCTGGAGTATATTTTCAACAGCAAATACCTTGCGACTTTTACCCTGCGCCGGGATGGTTCTTCAAGATTTTCAGAAAAAAACAGATACGGTACTTTCTATTCAGGGTCATTAGCATGGCGTCTTGAAAAAGAATCTTTTTTTGAAAATTTAAATAAAAAGGGGAATATAAGCATGCTGAAGCTTAGAAGTTCTTTTGGAATTCTGGGTAATCAGGAAATTGGTGACTATCCATGGGCTACTATTATCAGTGGTGGTTACGACTATCCCTTTGGAGGATTATCTCAAAGCCTGCAACATGGTTACGCAATAAGTACACAAGGCAATGATGATGTTAAGTGGGAAACCACAAAACAAATGGATTTTGGTATCGATTTAAGGTTGTTTGATAATAAAGTAATTTTTAATGCTGATTATTTTCAAAAGGTAACAAGCGATATGCTCATTCCTTTTCCATCCCCTTCAATCGGTGGTTCCGCAGAATACCCCTGGGTAAATGCAGGCAGTGTAGAAAATAAAGGATTTGAGTTTGAACTTGGTTATAGAAACAATTTAGGTGATTTTAAATATGAAATAAATGCAAATTTTGCCAAAGTTAAAAATGAAGTTCTTTCACTCAGCGGTCAGGATGCAAAACCCATAATAGGCGGTGAAGTCGACAATAATACTTTTGTTACGGTAACTGAAGTCGGACAGGCTATTGGTACGTTTTATGTGTACCAGATGGATGGTATATTCCAAACACCCACCGAAATATTAACACATGCTTACCAGGGACCAAACATTGAACCCGGCGATGTGAAATATAAAGACATAAGTGGCCCTGAGGGAATTCCAGACGGCACAATTAATGCGTATGACAGAGTACATGCCGGTAGCGCTATTCCTGATTTTACGTATGGTTTAACAATCGATTTGTTCTATAAAAATTTTGATTTTTCCGCCTTCTTCCAAGGTGTTCAGGGCAATAAAGTATACATGCAAATAAACAAAGACATTGAAGGGTTTTACAGGTCATTCCCTGTTACAAAACGCTTTTATGATAACCACTGGACACCCCAGAATCAAAGTAATGAAGTTCCCCGTGCAGCCTGGGGCGGAGCAACAAATAACAACCGGCCTTCGACCCGATTTATTGAAGACGGATCATATATGCGACTTAAAAACATTCAGATTGGCTACACACTGCCAAAGAGCTTAAGCAATATAGTCAAGATAGATAAATTCAGAATTTATGTGTGTGCACAGAATTTGTTCACCATAACCAGGTTTTCCGGTTTGGATCCTGAGATGCAAACCAGTGAAAATTCAGCAAGCGAGGGAGACAGAGCGGTAGGGATAGATTGGGGAACATACCCTACTTCAAAGACCTACCTAATCGGCCTGAATGTGACTTTTTAAGCAGAAGATATTAATAAGTACATATAACAAAATATGAAAAGCTTTTAATAAAAAATAAACACAATGAAAACAACATTATATACATCATTTATAATAATACTGTTTGCTTCGTTATTCTATTCATGTGAAGATATTTTAAACACTGAATTAAAAGGAAGTTACACGACCGAATCTTTTTTTGTTTCGGATGAGAACGCAATTCTGGCTGTAAACGCTGCCTATCGCCCATTATCTTTTGCTACCGAAGGTGCAGAAATTTGGGTGATTGGAGACACGCGATCGGATGACGCTATAAAAGGTGGAGATGCAGGCGATAAAGCCGATGCAGGAGATATCGATGAATTTGTTGAAAACACGAACAATGGTGTGGTGGCAACGCTTTGGGCAAACTATTACGAGGGCATAACCCGCAGTAATTACGCAATTAAAAATATTAATGCAATGAGCCCCGATCTTATTGATACCGATCTGAAATCAAGGCTTATTGGCGAAGCGAAATTTTTACGTGCCTACTATTATTTTCTGTTGGTTAATATTTATGGTGATGTACCTGTGTTATTGGAACCAAAGCTTACAAGTGAGTTACAGATAGCTCCTTCTACAGTAAGTGAAATATATAATCAAATTGAACAGGATTGCAGTGATGCACTGGAAGTATTACCTGTTGAATACTCCTCAACAATAGAAATTGGGAGGGCAACGCAAGGGGCTGCTCTGGCGCTTCTGGCAAAAAGCTACCTCTATCAGGAAAAATGGCAGGATGCATACGAAACGGCATTGCTTTTAACCCAAGCTCCTTACACGTATCAGTTAATGCCTAATTATCAACACAACTTTAATGTGGCTTATGAGAACAACTCCGAGTCGATTTTCGAAATACAACATTTAAGCAGACAAGATCCGTTTTCGGGAAATCTTCTGAATCAGGCATTTGCAGCGCCTGCGGATTATGGTATGGGTGAAGGGTATTATTTTAATTTACCTACCCAGAATTTTGTTGATGAGTTTGAAACTGTAGACATAACAGGAACAATATACTACGATCCAAGGCTTGACTATACTATAGGAAGAGAAAACGCACAATTACCATGGATTGATGACACCATTGCGTATAGCAGTGACTGGACAGAAACGGGATACATAGCAAAAAAAGAACTGCAGCCGATATCAGAAATCCCGGGCAATATTAAAGGTGATGGCGAACTGAACTATACAGCAATCCGGTATGCAGATGTACTGTTATGGATTGCCGAGGCTTATAACGAAGATAATAAATCAGCAATGGCACTCCCCTATTTAAACAGTGTAAGAAAACGAGCAAGAGAATGTTTCCAGGTAGATGAGAACCTGGTAAATTATCCGGATATCCCGACCGGCTTGTTAGACGATATTACAGAAACAAACCAGAATACCCTCAGAGACATTATACGCCACGAAAGAAGAACCGAACTGGGCTTCGAATTCCACCGGTATTTTGATATCATGAGGTATGGAGAAGCATACGCCAACAATGTTTTTGGTGATGTTGAACACTTTAATTATCAGGAAAACAGGTATCTCCCGTATCCTCAGAGAGAACTGGACACAAATTATGAATTGAGAAATTATAGTAGAAACTAAAATTATATAAAAGCAAAGAATCTATTAATTATTAATCTAAAAAAGTAAGACTATGAAAAATTTATTAAAATTATCAGTTGCTGTTTTTATTATTACAGCAGCACTTTTTACGTCTTGTAAAAAAGACGACGATGAAAAACAGCCTACCAATATCGATAAAACAGAACTTCAGGCGCTATATGATGAAGCTCTTGCACTGCATGATGGTGCTGTGGAAGGAACAAGCGCCGGACAGTACGCTGCAGGATCAAAAGCTGACTTTAAAATTGTAATTGATGCGGCTAAAACTGTACTTGACGACCTGTACACTACTGAAGCTACTGTAGCTGCTATGATTACCCAGTTACAAACTGCTATGGATGTGTTTATAACCCGGGAGATACAGCCGGTAAGTACCGAATATCTGATTGCACAATGGTTATTTAACGGCGATGCAACAGATAATTCAGGTAATGGTCATGATGGGGAACTAAAATCAGGCCATACGAATTTCTATACGGCAGGCAGTCCGGTAGTGCCGGTTTTAGCAGCTGACAGATTTGGAAATGCAGAAAGCGCTTACTATTTCGATAAAGGTGCAAATATTGAGGTACCTTACAGTACACAGCTTAATCCTGCCAGTGAATTAAGTATTAGTGTATGGATTAAAATGGAGAGCCAGGATAATAATGATTATATTATTTCATTAGATCGTTGGATTGGCTATAAATTAAACTTACAATCAGAAGATAAAGTTTATTATACCATTAGAAAACAAACTGCACCTGATACATGGGAATTTGTTTGTGACGACGACAGCAATCCGTTTACCGTTAATGAAAATGATTGGACTAATATAATTGTTTCTTACGGTTCTGCCGGTGTAATTAAGTTTTTTGCCGATGGCGAAAAAGTCAGAGAAATTTCTGACAGAGGTGTAACAGGTAACTTAATGCAGGTAACCAAAAACTTTGTTATCGGACAACAACTTCCAACTGATGATTACATTGTTGAGGAACCTAATGCCACCGATGGCTTCTTTAAAGGCACTATAGACGACATACGTCTTTATAATAAAGCTTTAACAGATGCTGAAGCGCTTTCTATTTACACCTTAGAAAATTCTGAAGCTCAATAAACATTACAGAAAATGATATGGGGAAGGGATAAAAATACTATCCCTCCCCTTTTTTTTATCAGTATGCTCTCTTTTATGTTTTACATTCAACTTTTATGAGAAAAAGTATTTTTTTTATACTGATATTATTCTCACTCAGCCAGATATTGTATTCTCAGAATATATTTTTGCAATTATCCGGTAACAAAGAGAGTGGATATAACATTCAGGTACTATATGGTAATAAAAAAGTTGTAAGTAACGAAGCTTTTGGTGAATTTAACCTGATTATTGAAAACGAGGATCGCAGCATTTCTGATACCCTTAATAATTGGAAAGCCAATCAAGCAGAAGAAAAAGGCGGTGCGATAAAACTTACCGGACAGTATTATTCAAAAGATTTAATGACCGATATTACCATAGAAGTTAATTATTCCATTCTAAATGATCATGTAATAAAAAAGGGAATCAGCTTAGAACAAAATAATATTCCGTTGCTATTCTATCAACTTGAAACCAAACTGAGCCCTAATAACAAACCCGTTTCATATTGGAGTTTTGACCATTTAAACCATCAGGGAGGTTCAATACGGGAAATATATCCTGCAGCAGGTTTCTTTCTCGAAGACGCTGTTGCCGTAGGTCTCTTAACAGATGCCGGATATAAAAACCAGTGGACCCGTAACATTCGAAGACGGCCTGCCGATCAGGGAGCTACCGGCATAGGTTTTAAGGCAGTACAAACTATTGCGGATGTTAACCTTTACCATATTTCAAACCATAAAGAGCGAGCACGAAATGAAAACTATGTAAGTCTATGTTTTGGCGAATTATCGGATTATAATGCCGGACAACCAACTCTGTTAAATAATAAATATCTTTTAGAATCTTTCCAACACAATGAAGGGAAAATAAGTGCCGTAAAAGGAGAAAATTTTATTGTTACACCAGATAAAAAACAGCCTGAAACTAATTCAGGAATTAAAATTCCCTTTACTACTGCTGATGGTTTTTATACTATAAAATTTAAATACAAATCAGCACAACCCATCAATTTAAGACTTTTAAAAACCTTTAATAACAGGGATGAAGTTATTGGTTTTCACTATAAAACCGGTATTCCGGCATCATCTGATGAGTGGCTTTTTTTTGAAGAATCAGCATTACTTCAGGGACTTGAAGGTAACGCTGCTCAATTATTGATTGAAAGTACCTCGGAAATTCAAATAAAAAATTTTGAAATTCAGAAAATAATACCCCAAAAGTACCCCTATCACCGAATGCCAATAGGCGAAAAACAAACAAAAACCATTTTTGTGTTTGTACAGAAAGCCAACGATATCAGGGATATCCGGCTGGCCAGCCAGACCAGGTTATCTGAGGGACTGGGATTTGAAGGATCTGATGAAGAAAAAGTATTGTATGCTGACTTTATGATGCTAACCTGGATTACCTCAGCACAGGATTTCAGCCCGCATAACGTACCAAGCATAAACTATGCTCCTGACATGTACAACAGGGATTCCTTCTGGAGTGTGGTCTCCGTGTATGATAAAGCGTTAAATGAATCGATCTGGAAGAAGTGGGGTGGAACACAAGACCCCGGGGGCGCTATTGGTACTATAATCACACCCTATATGGGGAGTATAGAAAAAAAAGGAAACGAAGCCACCTGCGAATGGATCTGGTGGGGATTGGTTAATAAAAGACGGTTTAATTCAAGCCTGGATACGGTGCGTTTGAAAGAAGCACTGGAATTTTGTGTTCAGGAATTTGATCCCGACAGGGACGGTATTGTCAGCGCTCATTTTTCGTTAAGCCAAAATGATGTTGTGTTTTATGAGCAAAAAAAATCAACGCTGGCTGTAAACCAGGGAGTATTTGCGATTACTCTGATGGCTGCCAAAGAATTAGGGTTCAAGATAGAACAGGAATATATAAACAAGGTAGTTCAGGAATACAGGAATTTTTACGATAAAGAAAAAGGATATATCGTTTCCGACAAAGATTATCCTTATGCTATATCCTTTACCGACCTTATGCCAGAGTTTGTTTCGTGGTGGTTATGGGATAAACCCCTTCTCGATTCCGAAATGGTTATCAATACACTGAATAAATTTCCTGTTATAAACGATTGTTCGCCAATCATGTTCCATGCAACGGATACATTCTTTACGATGGAAAACAAACCGTTTTTACCCGATATGTTTTGGGCAAACGGACAATATTATAACGGAGGCAGTTGGATGCGAAACGAAATTTGCGCTTACGTTGCCGGTAAAAAACACGGTTGGGGGCCAGCTGAGGAACGGATTAAAAAAAGAATGCTGGCTGAAATTTATCTTAATTACAATGAACCCTTCAGCCATGAAATAATACCGATGGATTTGTCACAGCCCAATTGCTGGTGGCCATCGGCAAGAGTATTCAGCTGGAATGTTTTTTCAATCATTGCGCTTGAAGTCGCTGGAATGAGAGAACAATAAATCCGGTGTTTCAAAATTAAATTTCGATAGTTCTTATTTAAAAATTTTCACCATGTATAAGAAGGTAATATTACCGGTGTTACTTGCTGTATTAAGTAGTAATATACAGGCACAACAAATTGTTGTACCCCGTATAAATTTAATGCCTGATTTACCCCAACCCTATCTGATGCGCGACTGGAAGCAGGTTGCCCGGGGTTACGATTCATTGGTATTTAACGAAAGTTTAACCGGGCAGTATCTGCCGGTAGTATTTTTCCGCGAAACAAATGTAAATTATCCCGGCCAGACAAGTTTTGGTTTGCATACGGCAATCGGAACTGTTAATCCTTCTGCCGGCGAAGCTATAAATGTAATACCTGCAGTTGTAGGCGCCTCACTGGTCGGGATCGATAAATCAGATCAGTTCGGGCAAAACTGGGCCTTTATGTGCCAGGAATTTTTTAACAAACGCCCCGAAGAAAATATTTATCTGAACCATCCTGAAACCAGTTCCGGAGATGACTGGTGGTATGAAACTTTGCCTAACATATTTTTTCTCCAGCTTAACTACCTTTATCCTCATCAGGGCGAATTTGATTACCAGGTTGAAACACTGGCTGATCAGATGCTAACAGCTGCAAAATACATGGGTGGAAGTACAACACCATGGAACGTACCCTACATGAATTATCGCGCATGGTCGATGTCAACAATGACACCATTGGAATTCGGGGTAAAAGAACCTGAAGCGGCTGGTGCAATGGCATGGATACTGTATAATACTTATACTATTACCGGAGATCGAAAATTCCTTACAGGTTCGGAATGGTGTCTCGAGTATTTAAATTCATATACAGGGAATCCTTCTTACGAATTACAACTGCCCTACGGTGTTTATACTGCCGCACGATTAAATGCAGAAATGGGTACAGCCTACGATATTGAAAAAATGGTAAACTGGTGCTTTGACCGGGGAGAACTTCGCGGATGGGGGGCCATAGTGGGTAAATGGGGGGATTATGACTGCTCCGGATTAATTGGTGAAGCGAACGATGAAGGTAACGATTATGCCTTTGCCATGAATGGCTTCGAGCATGCAGGAGCCCTGGTTCCTATGGTTCGTTATGATGACCGTTTTGCAACGGCAGTTGCCAAATGGATACTGAATATGGCAAATGCATCCCGCTTATTTTATTCGAATTATTTACCCGACGATATGCAAGACAACGAAAGCTGGGCAAATTCTTACGATCCTGACTCCTATATCGCATATGAATCGATGAAAGAATTAAAGAATGGTAAAAGTCCTTATGCCACGGGTGATGCAATGGATGGCGGCTGGGCGGCAACGAACCTTATGCTGTACAGCTCCTCGCATGTTGGAATCCTGGGCGGTATTATCGATACTACAAATGTTGAAGGTATTTTGCAGCTTGATCTGATAAAAACTGATTATTACAGGAATAATGCCTGGCCCACGTATCTTTATTATAATCCTTATGACGCAGGCAAATCGATTGCGGTGGATATTCCGGCTGGTTCTTATGATTTGTATGATGCAATTTCCAATACTATGCTTGTTTCCGGAGTTTCAGGAAACACAAATATTACGGTACCGGCAAAACAAACAGTTATGATTGTTCAGATTCCGGCAGGTACTCCCATTACAAGCCAGGGTAAAACTACGTTTGCCGGCAGTGTTCCTATCGATTATAATAATGGGAATACCGTATCGGATTATCCACCCAGGATTAAAGCCCTGGCTGCAGAAGATACGGTAATGGAAATCAACACCTCGATAAATCTTTACTGTACGGCATATGATCCTGAACAGGAACTGCTTAATTATGAATGGACCATCGAAGGGATAACTATTGACAGTACGGATGTTTTTTTATTTGCCCCTGTAAACACCGGAATGTATAACATAAAATGTAAAGTTACCGATCCTGGGAACCTGTGGGATACACTTTCTATGAATATTGAAGTTGTTGAAAAAGTATTGTACCCTCCCGATATTTTAAAAATTGAAGCAACCCCAAGGAAAGTTCATCTTTCGGGAACTATCGAACTTAATTGTATTGCTGAAGACAAAAATAATGACACGCTCCGTTTCCAATGGGCATCGACTGCCGGTAGTATTGTCGCTGATAGTAATGCTGCAGCTTTTAAGGCCCCGGATACCAAAGATAATTGCTATATTGTTTGTACGGTAACCGACACAGACGGAATGACTGATAAGGATAGTATTGAGGTAATGGTTCGTGATCTTTCCCTTAAACCAACCGGCAATCTAGTAGCCCATTATCCCATGAACGGGAATGCGCTGGATGCAAGTGGCAATGCACTTCATGGGAATGCAGGCGGCGTAACCTGGGTAAATGATAAAAATGGCTCAGCTAACGGTGCGGCGCACTTTGACGGGATCGACGATTATATTCGTGTTACCAATAACGATCTGTTGAATTTTCAGGAAGCTATATCCATCGCCTGCTGGATAAATATTGATGAGTTTACGGGAGGTGAACAGTATCCGATATCTCATGGAAACTGGGAAAACAGGTACAAAATTTCAATATCCGATAATAAAATCCGTTTTACCCTGAAGACCTCTACCACAGTAACAGACCTTGATTCGGAAAAAAGTCCTGTACCCGGAGGATGGTATTACCTGGCAGCAGTATATGATGGAAGCGACATGGAAATATGGCTGGACGGTAAACTGGATGCTTTTACTTCTGTTGGAGGGTTGATAAACAAAACCTCATACGACCTGGTATTTGGGCAACACCTCCCCGGAGTAAACGGAAATAACTTCAAGGGTACCCTTGACGCAGTTAGCTTTTTTGATTATGCACTTTCTGAAGAGCAGATAATTGATCGCATGGAAAACAGTATAAATATAACAGCATTACCTGGTACAGTAAAAGCTGAAAAAAAAATAAAACTATTTCCAAATCCTGTATCGGGGAATGTTTTAAACCTCAAATATTATAGTGCTTTACCGGAAAAGATTTCAATTACTCTATTCGATTTAACAGGGCAACAAATTTTAACAAAACTGTATTTCCATGTATTAGAAGGAGAATTTGATATTCCAATACCTGTCGGAGAAATAAAAAACGGAATATACCTGCTTTCTGTTGCTTCTGTAGATAAAACGGAAAAGGAATTATTTATTATATCGCGATAAAAAACTTTAGTTTTTTATTAACTCACTCATTTTGCTTTTAATTCACTAAAGCTTGCCAAGCTAAAACGAATGGTTCTTTTGCAATAAGAGTATTACTTCCTGATTTTTTTTCAGGAAGTACTTTGCATATAAAATTGGATGAAACGGTTTTATGTATGAACCGGAAATTTAGAAAAATGATTAATTTTATAGCAAATTATACCACACAAAAATTTTTATAATGAAAAAAAACAAATTTATCACTTCAGCATTTAAAAAGACTCTTCTGATTGTCTTGGCAAGTGTTTTCATTCCTACCTTTATCGTTGCCCAGGAGCGGGATTTGGAGTATTATCTTTCACAGATACCTTTTGAAATGCCCCGGGTAATTGTTCCCGAATTTCAGGATTTATCATTTAATATTACAGCATACGGTGCGGTAGGCAACGGTAAGACCATGAATACTGAAGCCTTTGCCAGGGCTATCGAAGCCTGCACTGCTGCCGGAGGTGGTAAAATCGTTGTTCCTCCAGGTCTCTGGCTAACCGGACCTATTGAACTGAAGAGCAATATTAACCTGCATGTTGAACGGGGTGCTTTGATTAAGTTTACATCCGATCGCAGTGAATACCCTATGGTTAAACCATCTGCCCGCAGCAGTCGTTATGTAACAGCCTCTCCTATTTATGGGTATGAACTTAAAAATATTGCCATTACAGGAAGTGGTATTATAGATGGTGCCGGTGAAAGCTGGCGGCCTGTTAAAAAATCAAAAACAACTGAAAATCAGTGGAAAGACCTTGTCAAATCCGGAGGTGTGGTAAGTGACGATGGTGAAATATGGTGGCCCTCAAAGGAAGCTATTGATGGTAATGACTATCTGAAGAAAATGAAAAAAGATATTAAAAATCCCGGTCCCGAAGATTTTCTTCCTGCCCGTGATTTTTTAAGGCCATATATGGTGTATCTGGTAGGATGTGAAAATGTACTTATTGAAGATATCACACTGCGTAATTCTCCGAAATTTGTGGTATATCCAAACAATTGTACAAATATTACCATACGGAATACAAACGTTTACAACGAATGGTGGTCACAAAATGGTGACGGAATTGATATCAGCGCCTCTAAAAATGTAATCATTTATAAGTGTAATATTAATGTTGGTGACGACGGAATATGCATGAAATCCAGTGGAGACGGACCGGAATCAGGAACGTTCGCAGTTGAAAATATATTAGTAGCCGGGTGTAATGTGTACCATGCTCATGGCGGTTTTGTGATTGGAAGTAATACCAATGGGAATGTGCGTAATATATTTGTAACGGATTGTAATTTTGTGGGAACCGATATTGGTATCCGTATGAAAAGTACTGCCGGAAATGGTGGCATTGTAGAAGATATTTATATCCGGGATATTTATATGACAGGAATCAGGGATGCTGCCATCTCTTTTGATACTTTCTATCAGAATGTTCCTGCCGGAGCTATCCGCGATACAAGCAATAAAATTGTGGAACATGATGTGCCGGTTTTCAGGGATTTTAATATCTCGAATGTATATTGCCGCGGTGCAAATAAATCAATTTATATGGCAGGATTGCCCAATTCACCAATTCAGGATATTTATCTGAATAATGTTTGGATTATGGCTGAAAATGGTGCGGAAATGACTAATGTAAAGGGAATATCTCTAAATAATGTAAGAACAGATATCCGGGAAGGCCCGGTTTATTTTTTTACAGGTGCAAATACTATTTCGATTAATAAAGGTTTTATGCCTTTAACTTCCAAAATATTTATTAAAGCTTCGGGAGCAGAAACAACCGGAATCACTGTCACAGATACCAAACTTCCCGAAAATCCGGAAACCATTCAGATTTCAGATGGAGCAAAAAAAACAGCGATAAAAATTAATTAATAAAATATAAATCCTCAGGATTTCAAGAATTTTGAGGATTCTTAATCTAATTAGGTTTTAGTTGTAATGCGATTTTTTAGTAATGGCTGGTGTATCAACATTTATTTCTAGCACAAGGGCTGTTTGTAATAAAAAACCCGAAAAATCCACCAATTAGTGCACTTTTTAGAAAATCACCAGAGGATATCACATCCATATGCCTGCCTTCTGTAAAATAAAAAAATAGTAAACCTGCTATAGCACCCAGGGCAATAAAAATGATTGATTTCCGGATATGTGGAGACTGTATGGTTCTCTTAAACCAGTTGGATTTTGGTTTAATTTCTAATTCTTTGAATTTCATTTTAAATATCTATATATTTAGAAACAAAGATATGTATTTTTCTCCTCCTGTAACTTAATGAATCTCCTTTTTTTTCGAAAGATAAATTTAATATACACTTTCCGATTTAGAATTGCCGGTAATTGTAATGCATTTGTAACTATCGGATAAAAAAAAGCAGTATCAGAAATCTTTTCTGATACTGCATATATTTCTATAACAAATTTCAGATATTACTTAGCTTCTTCTAGCCAACTCAGCGCTGCTCTATTGTCTTCGAAAAACCTGGTTTCAACATTACTGGCGTATTCAGAAACTTTTTTTGAATAACTATCTACAGAAAATTTTGAAAAAATGTCCGGAGGCACTAGCATGGCTTGTTTAAAAGAATCTCTTTTCTTTGCATATTCTTCAACTTTACGGGCTGCATACTCTTGGGAGGCAGGACTAATCCCTTTATTTCTAACGGTATCAATAAATAATCCGGAAATTTTACGCGATTCACATATTCCAATAATTTTACTAAATCTGTCCTGAAAATATTCAGCAGGGGTGCGTTCGCCCCAAAGCAACAATAAGTAATTACCAGTTACCGAATACTCTACCCGCAGGTTCTGATCTTCCATTAATACTTCATTCGCCATAATAGTAATTTTAAATTTATATAATTTGAGAAAAAAAATTCTAATATTGTGCTTCTACGGAGCAGGAATAATATTGGTACACCAAAACAGGTGATATTCATCACCTTTAGAAAAGATGATTCTTTGAATACCTTACAAGCCATATAACTCTATCTTTATTAGTAGCATTCACCTTCACCGAAAATAATTAATGTGTTTAAATCAGCAAAGTATTTCTGTCAACCATAAATCAAAATAATTGTTCTAAAGAATAATAAATACAAATAATTGTATTTTTGCATGATTATTGAAACTTACACATTGACAGGTCGTAAAGGAAGCAGGTTTTTATTTATTTATTTAAATTATTTTACCAGGTAATAAAAGAAAGCAAGCTTCTTGTAATAATTTTTTATAATTATTTTTCTTATGAGATATGGAATTTCACTGATCGCACTTTTATTGGTTACAGCCAACCTGTTTAGCCAGGAACTTAAAGTAGGCCAGAATGCGCCAGAAATTGTACAGAAATCGCTCAATGGCAAAGATCTGCGATTATCGTCTTTAAAAGGTCAGATGGTGCTGGTTGACTTTTGGGCATCGTGGTGTGCACCCTGTCGTAAAGAAAATCCGTTAATTGTAGAAGCATATCAGGAATATAAAGATGCCACATTTAAAAATGGCCAGGGTTTTACAATTTATAGCGTTTCGCTGGATTTTAAGCAAAGTGCCTGGGAAGCCGCCATAATTAAAGACAAATTGGAATGGCCCAATCATGTAAGTGATTTAAAAGGGTGGAACAATGCTGCAGCTAAATTATATGGTATACGAAGTGTCCCTTCCAGTTATTTAATCGACGGAGATGGTGAGATTGTTGCCGTAAATCTTAGAGGCGAGGCGCTTGCGCTGAAGTTAAAAAAATTAAAAAAAAAAAGTACTTCTACTTCTTCTGAATAATCCCATCTGATACTGATACAACAAAATTATAAACAATAAAAAAACCGGTACTTTTAAGTTTACCGGCTTTTTTTATATCTATAAAATATGTATTATTTATTCAGACCGGCATGTGCTTTATCCAGTAATTTATACAACTGTTCAATAACCGCAGCCTTATCGGATTCATATTCGGTAGATTTAGCCCTTGCAGCAGAACAACCCAAGTCATCCGCCAATTGATCAATGTCATCTGACGGATATTCAGTACCGTTATAAATATAATAACATTTATCGTCTGTACAGCATGCTGTTACAAATTTAGCTGTACATATTTCATCCTGCTCACAGGATTCTACGGGTTTCGTTTCACAACTGGTCATCATCACGGCCAAACTTCCAAATAAAAATAATGAGAATGCTATAAGTCCTTTTTTCATATCTATTGTATTTAAATAATTAATCAGCTTTTTCCGGAATTTTATAAAGTATAATACAACAAAATTACGCTATACTTTTATAAAAATTGTATTATAATTAATAAAAATGATCATCAACTCACAACGATACCATTATACGATTGGAAATAAAAACAGTTCATGAATAAATAGCTTTCCGGAAAATTTTTTTATTGTTTACTTACTCCGGTTTCATAACTAATTATTGTAGGATGAAATCTTAAATTTAAAATTGCCTCTTGGGCATTGATTTTAACTTCCATCTTTTTCCTAAGATTTTTGTTATCAAATCCGTTTTTTGATTTCCCTTTATCACTGGACGAAACTAAAAATACTGACGAACGGGTATCTTCTCCAACAATATCCCCCATCTTTGCCTGCTCTTTTAATAACTTCTTGGATTGACCCAGTAATATTGCCCCTAAATGAATTTGCAAATGATATTCGTAATCCTCACCGAATCCCTGCATACCAAATGCAGTAATATCCATAGCGTTACTAACAATCCGCGTTTTAGGCACATAGGTGGCTTTTTTGAAAATAAAAAGCTGGGTTTCCAAAGTTTTAAAATTCATGTTATCAAGTTCTTTAATACCAGTAAATTTAGAGAGTTCCATGGCGCGCTCATAATTAAATACTCCCCCGTTTTCCAGTTTCAAATCTGCTTTTACGCGTAGTTCCTCATCCAAAAAAGTTTCATCCAGCATCACTATCCGGGTGTTAATATTGGCTGATAACAGCCCGGAAATTTTATCGGAAGTCATTTCAGTCTGGTCAAAGTTATTGCAATCAATAAGCAATTTGCGAATATCCATTCGTGAGATATTATTTCTGATGTCTATTACAGTTTCACCATTATCCTTCAGGGCATATTTTGCGGAAGTGTTCATTTCACCGTTAAACGCATTAAACTTCAGCTGATCAATAATATACAGGCTGTCTGTAACATTAAACAAACCTGAAATATCTTCAACAAAAATTTTATCGGTTAAATAACTGTTTAACAACAACTGCACACTATCAGATAGTTCCAGCAATAAAGAAACATTTTTTATAAATTGTTTATCGTATGTAAAACTTTTAACAGACAGCTTTCCCTTTAATACATAGTCGAAGTTAAAGGATGTAGTATCCGGAGTTGCAGCCAGAACTTTATCTGAAATCCTAAGGGCTGAACCTTTATTGCCGGTATTCTCAATTAAAACAATGGCGTTATCAGAATCTAAATCAGGAGGAACCGGAGGAAGAAATGGTATAAGCGTTGTGTAATCGATATCACCAAGTTCAAAAACTCCATCAACATATAATCGTTCCGGCAGGTTTTTAAAATATGAATTGTACAGGTTTACTATTCTGGTTGAGTCAAGTTTAAAATTAATGCCGCTATACACTCCGCTCATAGAATGAATTGTAATGGTATCCGGTTTCATATTTAATTGTCCGGAGAAATTATCTATACTCACTAATGTATCAGGCATTACAGCAGATACGTCATCAAAGATCAGGTTGAAGGCGCTACTCTCAAAAATCAGGTCGTTCATTTGATCGGCAATAGAATCTAAGTTTATTTTACCGGCAGAAAAAAAGTCTCCCGATATTTCTCCCGATAATTGATTTACCAATGAATCCGGAAGCAACTTTTTTATTTCACCCAGGTTAAGTTTAATCGTACTGTTAATCTTATAATCGGGATTATCGAAATTTTTAATGCTGCCCGAACCGTTAAATATACAATGGTTGGCATCCAAAGAAAAGGATTTAATATCAATTCCTGATTTTGATAATTGAGTAAGGTCGCCTGAGAACAAAGCATCAAATGAGGAATTTTTAACAGCCACGTTGTATAAAGGCACCAAAACTTTTAAATTATTTGCTTTTATATGTTTGGGTTTATAAGACAACTGCCCTGATAAGGAATTTATAGCCAAGGAAGAATCCATATCTATAAATACATTATTAAAATCTATTTCTGCAAAGCTGTTCTCAAGGATGTAATCGGCAAATTTATCGTCGATAGAATCCGGTAATTGCCCTTTGGTAGAAAAACTGGCCTTTATCTTTCCTTCCACATTACGAACCAGGGTATCGGGAATATATTTTTTAAACTCTCCCAAATTAAGTTCCATAGTTGTTTTTACATGGTATTTTGGATGATCGATATCCTGCAGCGAAAAATCCAGGTCAACTTTACTTTGTTCTGTTTCAAAGTGAAAATTCTTAAAATCCAAACTGGAAGTCTGATTATTATTCAAAATACCATTTGTCAGGTATCCGCTGAAAGATATATTTTTTAATGCAGGGTATTCAGTAGTCCACACATTGCCCTCTTTCAAACTTAAATTTAATTCCACATTAGGCATCACTGAATCGGAAACCATTCCTTTTACACTGGCATCAAAATCCAAAATACCGGTAACATTTTTTATGCCCGCATCAATAAGCATTTCCGAAGGTGCATATTTAAGCAATTCGCCAATATCCAATTTTAACCCTTTAATTTTAATATCCGTGGAAATATCATCGGATAAATTTGCCATTCCTGAAATTTCAAAATCACCGCCATCAGTGGTTACCAATACATCTTTCATGCTTACTGTATTGTCCGAATATCTAAGGTTAAACTCCACTTCCGTTTTATTCATTAGAAACAGATTCGTTGTGTCGAAAGCACAATCTGTAAGGATAACACTTCCGATAGCCGATACAACAAATGTTTCATTTTCAGCTTTACCCTTTATTTTTATCTGGGGTACACTCAATTTTGCTTTTGCCTTCAATGATGCATCCGCATAGTTGCATGATATATCCCGCAATATCAGATCCTGAAGAATTATATCCAAGGGCGTTGAGGCCGTATCAGTTTCTTCAACCTGAGTGGTATCCAGCAAAAAATCTATGTTGCTGATACCATTTTCATCAACTTTATAATTAAAATCCGCGCCTTTTATTTCCACCTTCATAATCTCAAATTTTTTCTTCAACAGAGGCTTCGATTTTACAGAAACATATACACTGCGGATCCGGGCAATGGTATCTATTGCCGGTATTGTTGAATCTGCAGGATTAAGAACATTTGGTGAACCCATCCATACTCCTCTAAATTCAATGGTAGCCAATGGAAACCTTCGAAGAAGAGTAAAAGAAACATCGTCTATTGCCATTGGCGCTTTAATAGATTTACTTACTTTTTTCAAAGCAATGTCGGTAATGGTATTTTCTGCAAGTTTTGCAACAACAATAAGTACAATTACAAATAAAAACAAAGAGATAATTAAATACCTGAATACTTTAAGAAGTTTTTTCATTTACAAAAATTGGTTCATTTATCTAAATTCTGTACCTATAAAATATTTCACCGTACCATGGTTTACTGTGCCTTAAATTCAAAGGGCATAATTCAGGAAATGTAATTGTACAGTGCCTCTAAATGAGTAATTCACGCTGATAAGAAAAATATATATTAATTATTTTTCCAATCCGGTTAGGATTTTTTCCAGTCTTTCCCGCTTGTTATAATTTTTAAAATTAAATGATGCTGCGAGTTCGGTTAATTGTTCATCCGACATATCCTGAAACAAAGCACAATACTCAGATATTAGTGCTTCTGATATTAAAATATGTCTTACCAACCGGTTAATCTGATATTGCGGGCCAAACGGAAAAGGATCGTATCCGTTAAACTCGTGTTCAAACAAATCTTCTAAAGGAGAAATTACCTGCCTGATATTTTCATCCGTAGAGCCCCATGCATCGGCGCCAAGATAATTTTTTCTTTTCTGAAAATCTTTTGTCAGCTTCATATAGGGGGTGTTTTCATCCTGAGAAAGAATAGCCTGAAGTCCCAGATCTTTATATAACCAGATACACCAGCTTACCTGGTATTTGTCGTAGTTGGCAAGCTGATCTTTCAGAAGGGTATACCTCATCTCATCTTTTTCCGGAACACCGGTATACACGGGGCCAAATTCACCAACCCATACCGGAACTTTGTTTTTAAACATAAACTCACTTTCGTTTACAAAGTCCTTTTCAACGGTGTCTTTGTTTATATATTGCCCGCGCGAAACACCCGGGTAGTCACCACCGTCAATAAATCCGGGAATGGCATAATCATGATTGGTATATACCACATTGTCCCAAATTTCGCTGAATATGTGAAAATCATTTGCATACCTGTTGCCTTCAAGAAACATAATATGATTCGGATCAATTTTTCGAATAGCCTCATATAATCTTTTGTAAAAAGGAAAGACCATTTCCTCAGTAGGGTCAGCGGGTTCATTAATTAAATCGTATCCGGCAACCCAGGGTTGATTTTTATACCGGTTTGCGATGAACTCCCAAAGCAGCACTACTCTGTCCTGAAAATCTTTGTGTTTCCAGAATAATGCTTTATGGGTTGGATTATCACTATGCCATCCCTGATTTTGATATCCCGGTAATGCATGAAGGTCGATTATTGTATAAATTTTATATTTGGCACAAAGGTTTATCACCCTGTCTAAATGCTCAAAGGCTTCCTCTTTAATTACCCCTGGATTCATATCATCCTCGAACAAGCGATAATTTATCGGAATTCTAATCAGGTTTAATCCTAAACTTTTAATGTATTCTGCATCGGGTTCGGTGAAATAGTTTTTATAAAATTCATTAAAAAACAGATCGTATTTTTCCCGGCCAAGCACTTTTAATAATCCATCCCTTATCGACTCTTCATTAGAAGGAAAACCATTTATAAAATTCTCCATATGCAACATCCCTCCTAATCCAAAACCTCTTAAATAAACCGTATCGCCTTTTTGATTGATAATTTTCTCACCCGTAACTTTCAGCCAGGCTTCATTATTTTGGGTATCGTTTTCAACCGTGCTTTGTTGCTGTTTTGAACAACTATAAGTTATAAACTGAAATACAATAACAATAAGCAGTAATGAAGACTTTTTATTCATAATAATCTATTTTTTATAGTATAAATATGATATCAAAAATTAAGTGTTTCATAATTATTGTTGCATGAAAATCCGGGTATAAACCTTATTAAGGTTTCCCCTAAAGACACTAATCACAAATTTAATATTTTAAAACAATACTATTTTGTATGATAGAAGATATATGTCAACAATTTGTTAAATATAGGGATACTAATTCAAACCTGTCAGTGCTTAAATGGAAGGAAAATAATAGAATTTTATCGGAACCAGAAATATACGTGCAGAAATATCGTTAGTCAGAAAAGAACAATTGCAGTGAAAATATTCCTTCTAATTTCAATGTATATCCTTCCGGCTGTCTGTATTGCTCAAAATTTCTGCAAATACAATAAACCAAATAAATTTAAAGAATATGAACAAAAAATCAGCAGCGAACACGCCGGTCTGTTGTTAAACGGAATTAATTTATATAAAAAGCAGTTTCAGATCGAAGGGAACAGCTACATCGGATCCATTATAAACTCTTACAATAAACCTGTTTATGCAGGATTTCTGCAATTCAGATATGCAATTATTTCCTCTGTTGAAGTTCAGGTTGGTGGAATGCTCCAAAACCCGCCCGAAATAAATACGGATACTTTGTATAATAAGCAGTTTTTTATTGGGTTAAAACAAAGGATTTTTAATATTCAGAGGAAAACAACAGAATGGAATTTAGCCCTTTCTGCAAAATACGTGCTGCAGCAATCCTGGACAGATGGCAATCACATTCGAAACGGAATTTTATTGTCACTTAATAATAGCTGGAAACTGTTTCATATACTTCAATTGGATTTGGCAGGCGGAAGTTTATATTTTCCTTCAGAAAATCTTTTTCAACCTCTGTTATCAGGAAAAGTATTATTAAAAGATGAGTTGTCAAAGATTGGGATTTCTCTTGGTTTCCTCGGTGATTATTATACGGAAAGTCTCGTTTCTATAGGATTACTTTATTCCGACAATATTAATTTTATTCTTCAGGTATCAGCAGGTTTTCTAGATAAAGCTATAACTCCTAATATTTCATATACACATGTATTCCCGGCAAGAAATTGAATGGTTAAACTAAAGAATTTAAAATCAGACTAGCTTTTAAATATTCCTATTTTCCGGATTTCTTTTTGTGCTTCCGGCGTTTTTTTGATTCCTGTTCAGCTTCTTCAATCAGTGATTTCCAATCGTGGGGATTTTCTTCAGAACCATCCAGGGTGTCCTGGTAATCCTGTTTGGTCATGTCTATCCGCTGAATGGTTTTCCCCAGGTTCTGCTCTATTTCTGCCAGCATTTCTTTTTCTTCAGCGCTGCAAAACGAAAAGGCTTGTCCTTTCTGGCTGCCACGCCCAGTCCGCCCCACCCTGTGCACATAGTTTTCCGAAGTCTCGGGCAAATCATAATTTACTACGTATTCCACATTGGGTATGTCTATGCCCCTTGCGCTTACATCGGTTGCAATTAATACTTTTAATTCCCCGTTTCTGAAATTAAACATGGTGCGCTCACGATTTTCCTGGATCTTATCGCTGTGTATGGTATCGGCATGGATTTGTACCCTTTCCAGCGCTTTTTTTACCCGCTCCGCCCTTACTTTTGTTCTTACAAAAACCAGGATTTTTTTATCTTCATTATTCTTTATCAGGCCTTCTAAAAAGAAACGTTTATCGTCCATATCCACAAAGGCCACAGCATGTTTAATATTTTTGGCCACCGGATCTTTGGGTGAAATTTGTATGCGAATAGGATTGTGTACCAGGGAATACGCCAGATCTTTTATTTTTTCGTTAATGGTGGCTGAGAAAAAAAGCGTTTGTCGTTTTTTGGGAAGAAAGCGCATTAAATCGCGTATGTCTTTAATAAAACCCAGGTCGAGCATGTGGTCTGCTTCATCCAGCACCAGGATTTCCACCCGTTGTAAATTTAGAGCGCCCTGGCTTACCAGGTCAAACATTCTGCCGGGCGTGGCAATTAAAATATCCACCCCTTTATCTAACTGCTCAATCTGCGGTTGCTGCTCAACACCCCCATGAATACAAAAAGTAGTGACCCGGGTATGTTTTCCAAGTGTTTTAAATACGGATTCCAGTTGTTGGGCCAGCTCATGGGTAGGCGCCATAACGAGGCACTTAATCCCATCCTGGCGGCCGGGTATTTTACGTTCCTGCAAAATATGCAAAATGGGTATTGCGAAGGCGGCTGTTTTACCAGTTCCGGTTTGAGCAATCGCTAACACATCCTCCCCTTTTAAAATAGGCGGAATGGATTTAAACTGGATATCTGTGGGTTTTTTATACCCCAGTTTGGATATGCTGGTTTTTATTCCTTCTGCAATACGATATTGTTCAAATTTCATTGCTGCTAAATATGGGCAAAGATAGGAATTTGGGGGGAACAATAGAGGTTGTTATAGATTTATTAAAAGCTATAATGCTACTTAAAATAAATGTAAGACTGCTAGCAATTAATGCACATTACTTCCTGATAGCATTATCTGTTGTTAACGACTACGGAAAGCATGGACGAATAAACAATTCTATTTTTTCTTATTCCTCAGGTTTAATTTTTTATCTCCTCTGGTTTTCGGTTTTTTATAAACTTTCATTTTCCTCAGATACGATCCGCCCTGGTTGGTTTTTTTATTTTTTTCTTTCTTTTCGTGAAAAGCAGGTCCCGGAGAATCAGTTCCGGATTTACGATGGGCATTGTGAATCTCAATAATTTTTGGTTGCTCCTCAGCAGTTAATTCTTTTGAAATTTCTACTGCCGGTGGTATCTCAAATATCGGGATTTTAAAGTCCATCAGTGTTTCAATGGCTTCCTTTGCCTTTTCTTCTTTTGGAGTATAGAATAGTATAGATTTTCCCTGTTGTTCTGCCCTGCCCGTTCTCCCGATACGATGCATGTAATTTTCAGGAAATCCCGGCGTATCAAAATTTATAACATGGGATATTTTTTCCAGGTCTAATCCGCGCGCCATTACATCTGATGTTACCAGTATTCGGTTTGCCCCGGTATCAAATTGTTTGATGGACCGTATTCTGTAATTTTGAGATTTATTGGCATGTATTACACAGACTTCTGATCCGTATATTTTTTCCAGGACTTCAAATAACCGGTCGGCAGTTTTTTTATCAGCAACAAACACCAATACTTTACTGAAGTTTTTCTTATCGTGTAACAAATACACCAACAAATTCACTTTGGTGTAAAAGTTGGGTACAGGGTAACACTGCTGCGATATATTATCTAAAGGAGTACCGCTTTCAGCAACAGCAATTTTTGCCGGTGTAATAAAAAAATCATGAATTACTTTTTCTATATCCTCGGTCATGGTAGCCGAAAACATAATATTTTGTCTTCGTTGTGGCAGAAAATCATAAATATTAATTAACTGATGCCGAAATCCAAGATCAAGCATTACGTCTACTTCATCTATAACTAATTTTTTAACCTCTTTTAACTTTACACTCCTGCTCAAGGCTAAATCGTATAATCTTCCCGGAGTGGCTACAAGAATATCGGTACCCTCCAACAGGGCTGTTTTTTGAGTTTTAATGTTGGTCCCTCCATACACACCCATTACACGAACATTTACATATCTGGCCAGGCTTTTTATGTTCTCAACAACCTGTAATACCAATTCGCGTGTGGGAACAACAATAAGCACTCTTGGATTATTTTGCTTGGAAAACTTTAAACCCTGTAATATCGGGAGCACGTAGGCGAGTGTTTTCCCGGTGCCGGTTTGTGCTATTCCTATTACATCCCTGCCTGACAGAATAACTGAAAATGCTTCTTCCTGTATTGGAGTCATCCTGTCAAAGGCCAGATCGTTAATTGCCTGTAATAATTGTTTTGACAGTTTTAAATCTTCAAAAACACTCATTAATTTTTTTTTTTGCAAAGGTAAGTTATATCAGGGATTATCAGTTACATTCCGGATAATGTTGTTGGATAAAGTTGCAAGGAAGGTTTTATTGTTCGTCATTAAGAGGAATACAGGTGTGGAAGTATACTGGTAAATAATTCCGAAGTAATCACATAATTAATCCTATTATCTGCCAGGTATTTGCACTTTTTAATAGATTGCTTCAGCCGCAAAGGCCTTGCATTTCCAACGCTTCGACGCTATAACGTATGCCAGCAATTACAGCTAAACAATAATCCCGGGATGAATATAAAAAAAGGGATATCCAATGTAGAATATCCCTTTATAGTTCATTAAAATTTGATTAGATCACAGCGCTAATTCATCGATTTTAAATACTTATACAGCTCGCTGTCAGTAGATAAAATTACCGAAGTTTGACCATCAAAAGTTTTTTCAAAAGTCTCCATGGTTTTTACAAAACTATAAAGACTTCTTGCCTGTGGAGATTTATCATAGGCATTGGCATAAATTGCAGCAGCTTGCGCATCTGCTTTTCCTTTTATTTCTTCGGCTGTTCTAAAAGCTTCCGACTGAATGGTTTTCAGTTCACGTTCTTTTTCCCCGTTAATTTTTGAAGCTTCCCCCTGTCCTTCTGAACGGAATTTGTCAGCAATCCGGAATCGTTCACTTTTCATACGTTCGTATACCTGCTCACCAACCTCCTGAGTATAATTAATTCTTTTAATTCTGAAATCGAGAATAACAATACCCAGGTCAGCTGCCTGTTTATTGGCTGCCTCAATAATCATATTCTGGATTTTTTCCCGGCCTACAGAAATTACCATTAAAGAATCTCCGAGCATTTCACTAATAGAATCGGTAGTAATGGGTATACGGTTACTTGTGCGCACTGCTTCCTCAATATTGTTGTTTGCGATAAAATCACGGGTTTGACCGTCCAGAATATCATCGAGTCTTGATTGTGCTCCCCGTTCATTGGTTAATCGTTTAAAAAACTGAAGAGGATCGGTAATTTGCCAGCGGGCATAAGTATCCACATAAATAAACTTTTTATCTTTTGTCGGTATCTGGTTCGGATCACCATCCCATTCCATAAATCGTTTTTCAAAATAGTTGGCTTTTTGTGTAAAGGGAACTTTAAATTTCATTCCCGGTTTTGTGATTGCTTCACCTACAGGTTTACCGAATTGGGTAACAATAACCTGTTCCGTTTCATTTACAATGTAAATGCTTTGTCTCAAGACTATTATCGCCAGAAGAACAATTGCTAATATTATTATGATTTTAGTTTTCATTTGATGTCGATTTTTTATCCGTTAATTGCATTTGTAATAGAGGAAGAACGCTATTTCCTTTCTGGTCGGTAATAATTTTATTTCCCAGTTTTGGAATTACTGTCGACATGGTCTCAAGATATATACGTCTTTTGGTAACTTCAGGGGCTTTAACGTATTCAGTATACAGTTGATTAAACCGGGCTACTTCACCCTTTGCCATATTCACACGTTCGGTGGCGTATCCTTCAGCCTTTTGTATGGTCTCCTGCGCCTGTCCGCTGGCCTTGGGAATTACTTTATTATATTCGGATTTTGCCTGGTTGATCAGGGTTTCTTTTTCCTGCTGGGCTTCGTTAACAGCATTAAATGCAGCCTTAACGGGATCTGGCGGGTTTACATCCTGCAGTACAACCTGATCAATTTTAACACCCATATGATAATCCCTGCAAATAGACTGGATTAATTCTTCGAGTTTGCTTGCAATTTCAGTTCTGCCTACAGTCAGTACTTCATTCACCGTTCTGTCTCCAACTATTTGTCGCATTGCAGCTTCAGAAATATCACGCAATGTAGTTTCCGGGTTACGTACTTTAAATAAAAAGTTATAGGCATTGTCTATTCTGTATTGTACTACCCATTCCACATCGGCAAGGTTAAGATCGCCGGTTAACATCAGAGATTCGTCACGAGTCCCTGAACGGGTATATTCTGACTTTATTCCTGCTTTAACCGTACGAAATCCAAATTCAAGTTTCTGCTGCCGCTCTACCGGAACTTTAAAAATCTGTTCTATAAAGGGTACTTTCATATTTAATCCGGATTCCACAGTACGCGTATATTTTCCAAACCTGAGAATAACACCCAGTTCTTCCGGCCCTATCTGAAAAAAGGAACTCCATAACACTATAACAAGGAACAAAATCGCGATAATGCTCCTGGCATTCTTTAGGATTTTCTTAATTTCAGGTGGCAAATTTAAGTTATCAAATTGATTATTAGCCATTTATTTAAATATTTATTGGTTTTATACAAAGTTAACATAATTATATAAGCAGAACTACGAAATACAGGTTACTTTCAGTTTGTATTGAATAAGAACAGGTTTGGAATAATTAAATAAAAATCCGGTCAAAAACTACATGGTCCCTTTAAAATCAAAATTTATTTTAGTCTGAAGATTACTGATTTCACCAAATATTTTCTTAATGGTTGCCACTTCTATATGCGTAAGTTTATTAAGGTCCACTAAATTATCCGGTATCTTATTTTGCAGAATACCCATAGTCTGAAACCTGAACCTGAGCTGCATTAAATAATTATAAGACAATACCAGTTCATTATACATTGCTTTGTTTATAATTTGCTTTTTATAGAGTTGTTTAATTCTGGATAGTGAATTGGTTTCGTTTAATTTATTGTGTAATGCATACAACCTTATAAATCCAATAACAGAGAGAAGTATTTTTTTTATATCCAGGTTAATGTGATCGTTTGAATGATTCTTATCAATAATATTACCAAATAAACTTACGGGGGGTTTAAATTTTACAATCGACTGTGCCATGTGATAAAAAAAGACCGATTTATTTTCAATAACCTGATTTACATGATTACGTAAATTTTGTATAATGTTATTATTTCCAAAAACACAGCGAAAATCAAAAAATATACTGGCTTCCAGGATACTCTGCGGATCACTTGTATTGATCCAGTCAGAAAAATACTCTTTCCATACAGATAATGGTTGTGTCCACTTAGGATTTTTTGCCATAATTTCTCCATCACATAATTTATAGCCCACAAGATTAAGGTTTTGATTTACCTGCTGTCCCAGCTTTTGAAAATAGTGGTAGGCATCATTTAATTTATCAGGATCAGGTTCCTCAAAAACAATGGCATTGTCCTGGTCGGTGGATAATGTTTGTTCCATTCTTCCTTCGCTGCCCATCACCATAAATGCAAATTCACAGGGGGGATTGCCCATATCTTCAATAGCCAGCGCTAAAATTCGGCTGGTAATAGCATCTGTAACAGAAGTAAGGATTCGTGTAATGTTTTGGGTTTTGTCGCCAATTTCAATTAAAGCGCTTACCAGAACAGGAACCCTGTTATGTATCTTTAAAAGGACATCAATGTCTTCGGCTACCTCAATTTCCTTAATTAAATAGCTTACTGAATTTTGCTGCATATCCGCAATATCTTTATAACTAATCACACCTGTAATTACATCTTCCCCGTTTTTAACTGCCAGGTGGGATATATTATTATTGCGTAAAACTAATACCGCTTCATAAATCAGGGCATTTTCCGGAATAGATATTACCGGAGATGTCATTATTTCAAGCACTGACTTTTGCGTATTAAGGTTCTCAGCTACAACGCGTCTTTTTAAATCGCTGTTGTTAATTACGCCGATGATGTTATTGTTTTTTTGCACAAAAAGAACATTTCTGTTCTTTCGGGTCATTAAGCCGGCAGCATCATGAATGCTGGTATTTTCATCACATTTTAGAATATCATTTATAAGATGCCTGATAGATTGATTCATCAACAGCAAAGAAGTCTGCAATTCCTGCGAAAGTTGTTCGGTTTCCTTTTCAATCACCTCCTGCTGACTAATTTCTTTAGTAATTACAATATACCCGTCATCTCCGGCATATTTGATTTTTGAAACTGAAATAACAACATCTTTCCTGGTATTATCCATACATTTTATCCGGGTATCCAGGGATACAGATTTTTTTGGATCACTAAAAGATGATAGTATCAATGACCAGTCAACATCAAATAAATCTTCAAATTTTAACTGAGCAATATGAGTACCGTCATAACCTGCCAGCTTGTTAAACTTGAGATTAGAGAAAATTATGGTTTGGTTCAGGATAAGCAAGGTTCCTTCGGTAGATGCCTCCACAAGCGATTTGTATTTTTGTCTAGACAATAATAATTTTGCTTCAGCGTCTTTTCTTTTATTTTCGATATTCAGACTTTGACGGATAACAAATAAAAGGATTATTGTAATAATCAATGTAATTATAAAAGATATCTTCAATAAGCGGTTTTTCAGGATTTTTATTTCTTCCTTGACATCTTCAAGATAAATTCCCGTGCCCACAATCCATCCCCAGGGTTCGTATCCCCTTACATAAGATAACTTAGGAACTATCCGGGTGGAATCATCTTTCCACTGCCACATATAATTTATATATCCCTCACCTTCTTGTTTAACGATATTAGTAGCTTCAACAAAAAGTTTTTTCCCGTTTGGATCTTTATAATCCGATAAATCCGAGTTTATTAATTCACTCCTGTATGGGTGCATAATCATGGTCGGATGCTGGTCAATTATCCAGAAATAATCTTTGTTTTCCTTTCCATAACGGATTTTTTCAATTCGGGAAGCAGCAGTTTTTTGTGCATCCTCTTTAGAGAAATTTTGATTTTTATATTCCAGATCATACTCTTCCAGTAAACTCCAGGCGGTATTGGTTAATTCACTAATCATCTCCTTCTTCTTATCCATAATATTTCGCTCAACTGAAGGAAGTATTACAATAAAAATAGTCAGGATAAATAAGCCTATTGCCAGTATTGAAGGGAAAACAATACTTAAGAAAAACTTATTTAAATCTTTTCCTGGCATAACAATTAACCAAAATAACGCATTAAGTAAAATGAAATAGTTGACATAATTATTTATTAAAATACACTACAGCTTAAACACCTGAATGGTTAATACATTTGTATCAAATATACAAAATCCATTTTGTTTTTCGTGACTGGTTATAGAAGGTATCCCAATGGATACAGGAGTTGATTTTATTTTGTATTCTTTAAAACGGTGGCGCCTGAATCTTGCTTCTGAAGCTGCAGAAAATCCATTGATATGCGAATGGCCGGTAAAACTAATAGCGCAATCCAAAGATTCCATAAATTTAAAATGCTGCCTGAATTCATCACGATACGTATAAAACTCCTTTTTTAATCCTGAAATATTAGGATAAACATAATGTGTAAGCAAAACATTAAGATCTTGAGTTTTATATACAAAATATTCCGGTAAGGATCGTAAATAATCCAGATCATCATTGTTGTACAATGGATTAAGATCATTTTCTTCATGAAGCCAGATCGTATTATTTGCCAGGGTAACACGTTGAGAATAATCCAGCCGGTACCAGTCTTCCGGGAAATTAAAAAAGGAACAATTTTCAGGAATTATGGTTGCAGCATGAATATCATGATTGCCCAATACGGCAATATGGCAATTCGATTTAACCAGTGACAAACATTCCCTGGCATTCCGGGTTTTGTAATAATTATAATAGGGAACGCTAAATCCTGAAATATCACCCAGACAAATTATTTCATCAACGCTATGTTTTTCAATTCTCCTCAGCGCTTCTTTTAAGCTTATACTATCTTCATGAATGTCAGCGATGAGGGCTAGTTTCATTTTTAAAATAAATATTTTATGGTAGCATATAATTAATTGATCACTCTTTTGATTCCATTTTTTAATATGGCAACATGAAAATTTAAAAGCAAACCCAGTCGGTAATTACCTAACCTTAAATAGGTAAGAATCTGTGCTGTATGAACCTCATTAAGAAATTCAACAGTTTTGATTTCAATTACTACTCTCTCTTCAACCAACAAATCAATTCTATAGCCATGATCGAGTTTCACATCTTTATATACAATCGGCATAGGTATTTCTTTCTGAACTTTTAAACCAAGCAGTTTTAGTTCATAATACAGACACTCCTGGTAGGCCGATTCCAACAATCCAGGTCCAAGTTGTTTATGCACTTCTATTGCACAACCAATAATTTTATTTGATATTTCATTCTCAGTCATTTCGGAAATTTGCTTTGTGTAACTTTGTGTCTCCTCTGCGAAACTTAGTGACACAGCTATATCACAAAGTTTCACAAAGCATACTCAGAGTCACTCAAAGAAAGAAGTATAAAAATACTAAAAAGAATATATTACGCTTAATAATACCCTTAGGTTTGACACAGAAGTTGTATTTGCCGGAACATAATTTACATCATAATTACTTCCGTAGGCTGCAGAAGTATATTCCATTTCACAAGCGATTTTAGTTTTATTTGAAATGAAGATCACTCTGGGTGATACCCTCAACAACGATTCGATATTTGTGGCTAAACCATAAACGGAATTAACGGGGTCAGACATAGCATCTTTGGTTCCCAGGTTTTTAAGATACCCGCCAAATACACCCAGCTGCACTTTTTTCCCATTGGTATGCGCTTCTCCCCAAAAAGTAATATTTTTTAGCGGGGTATATGATCGTTCTCCTGAGGTAACATCTTCAACATCTTTTACGGCAAATCCGCTGATAGAAAGTACATCTGCAATATTTTCACCGTAACGTCCCTGCAACTTAAGTGTAATCGGTTGTATGCTTAATTTCGTGAAAACTATAGCTGTCACGCCTCCAACTTTTTCATCAACTTTATACCTGTCAGCGCCTACAACAGCATATAATCTAGGAACAATAGTTTTATAGGCTGCTCCCGCACCAAACAAAATATTTGTTCCGGATGCTTCGTCGTTAAAGGAATAATGAACCTGAAAATGCAGATCGGGAATAGAAGAATTTCTTAAAAAATCCGAACTCACTTTTGTGCTTGAATTATTTACCGGATCAGGCCCTCTTGAAGTATAATCACGTTGCGAAAGGGCGGCCAAAATAACCTGCAGGTTTCCGAAATTTTGTGTGAGTCTGATTTGCGGGTTACGTGCAAATGATTGCAAGGGTGTACCGGTATTAAATGAAACCGTTCCCGGAAAACATCCTGTTACAAATAAAGGATTCCAATACTGTCCTGTAAGCAGTTCAGTATTTGACCATTTTAATTTGATAAACGCGTGCCGTAACCTGAATAAGTTAATATTATCATCTGCCTGGGCAAAAAAATCACCTTCAATAACTCCTGAAGTTTTAGCGCCAAAAGCATCAGGTCCGGTAATTACACCTGTAAGCCTTGACTGGACAGCAAGAAAGTTAAAATTTGATTTTGCATTTATATCATCACCATTGATATCTTCATTTACAGCGCTTGGCCACAGCAGAAAATGGCCTTCCCGGGCTGCGGTTGTCTGTCGGGAATCAAAAAAGAAATCGTTTTTTACAAAACCTGAAAACTTAATTCCGAAATTCTTTTCTTCATTTTCCTGAGCATAGTTTTTACTATTTAATAAAAACAGTACTGCCATTAAAAGTAAAATTGATTTTTTCATAATATTTATTTTAAATCGAGTTTCAGTTTTTATCCCGGTCGGGAGGGAATAATTTTTGAATAAAATTCCTTTTTTTCAAAGGCCTGTTTAATAAAATATTCAAATTGTTTTCTGCCGTCAGATTCCTGTCCCAGAGCTCAATTGCCCTTGTGTAATAATTGGCGGCAGATTCATACTCAAGTTTATGCCTGCAAATAATACCAAGATTAGTATAGCTTACCGATAATCTTCTTTCTGTTTCAATCCGGGAATCCATTAATTCTTTAATTCTGTTCTTTAAATATCGTTTCTTTTGATCAGGGCTAAAATTTTCGAGCCCTGAATAAAAATCAGGAGAAATAATATCTTTTATTTCCTCCTCATTTTTATTTCGAAAAACATTTAACCAACGGGTATAAATTTCAACACTTTGTTCGGCACTTTTTTCAGCAAGAAATATTAAGGAATCCTGAACAGTTCTATCGAAAGTATCAACGTTGAATGCCATTATAAGAAAAGATGCTGCCCGGTTATTATACAATACCCCGGTTTCATATGAATCTTTATAATGCTTAGAATTGGCATAAATGGATTCAATGGTATCCATCAGATAGAAGATGGAATCAAACTCATTGTTCTGAGCATACCCATTGTATTTTTCGTAAAGTGTTCTGGCACCAACGATCCTGGGATCAATAGAATTATTAAGATTCTTATAATAAAAACGTGAAATAGTAATACCAATAAAAGCAAGAGCACACATAGCAAGTATGAGTACTCTTGTTGTTTTATTTCTGAAAAAATTCATTAAAATAATATCTTTTAAATCTTTATTATTCAGGTATTTATTTTATTTACTTCAACAGTTACTGCTGATAAAAATTCATCAATAACCGTTTATTTATGAATGAACCTGTTCAACCAAAAATTGTCGTATTTCAATTGGAGTTTCTTTGGTAAGCTTAGATACAACAATATTAGCCAAAATAGCCAGCGGTGCACCTATCCATGCAAAATACCATGCTTCCAGCCAGTATGTAATAAACTCATGGGCAGGTAAAACAACACCCTGCTTACCGGCAATAAAATAAACGATGGAGATTATGGATACCGTACCTCCGGCAATCAAACCCGCGATAGCGCCCTGTTTGTTTGAACCGCTCCACCAAATACCCAGCAAGAATAGCGGGAATATTGTACATCCTGCCAACGAAAAAGCAACAGCTACCAGTTGGGCGATCAATCCCAATTCTAAAAGAGCAATAGCAGTTACGATAACGGCCATTGCAACAGTAGCAATTCTTGCAAACAGCAGTTGCCTTTTTGGCGAGGCATCAGGATTAATCACTTTAACATAAAGATCATGAGCAAAGGCAGATGATCCGGCAACCAGTAAGCCCGATACCGTTGAAAATGCTGCTGAAACCCCTCCTGCAGCTAACAAGCCGACAATTAAGGGATGTATATCCCCAAGTTGTGCGGTATATACTACAATAGCATCTTTGGCAAGTTTACCAACTTCGGGATTTGCAGATAATATTTTTCCAAAAGCAGCATAAGCCGGTGCGCTCCAGTACAAAATGCAAATAAAAAATAAACCCCATACCACAGACCACCTGGCATCTCGGGCTTTTGGCACAACATAAAAACGCTGAATAACGTGGGGTAAACCTGCTGTACCAATCATCAAAGAAAATGCTATAGCAATCCATTGGAAAAATGTTTTTCCTGTGGATGGATCCCAGGGCATAGCAAACTCCGGAGCAGGAACCATTGCAAAATCATGCCCTAATGAGTTTAATAAATGTTTAGTTTCATTTATCGGAATTCCTGAGACTATATCTGAAACAACAGAACCATATCCAATTTGCGGAAGTACCCAAAAGTAATCGAATTTAAAAGTCAGTATAAACAGAGGAATTAAAAAGGAAACAATAATTATTACATATTGAATCTGCATATTTTTTGTAACACCCAGCATACCTGAAATAAGAGTATATGCCAGCACTACAGAACCTCCAATTATAACTGCCAGGGCATAGTCAACTCCTAAAACCCATTTAAACATAAGACCTATCCCACCAAACTGACCAACACAATAGGATATTGAAATAAGGATAGCAATAACAGCACCCACTGCTCTTAATGTCTGAGAATAATACCTGTCGCCAATAAAGTCAGCAGCCGTATATTTGCCGTATTTTCGAATTTGACCTGCCATCAGGATCAACAAAAGAACATATCCTCCGGTCCACCCAACAACATAAGCCAGTCCATGGTAACCTGAACCGTACATAAGCGCTGCCATCCCAAGAAACGAAGCTGCACTCATCCAGTTTGATGCTATGGCCATTCCTGAACCTACTTTTGAAATACCGCGACCGGCGGCATAATAATCTGTGGTATCCCTGGCTCTGAAAAGAATGCCAACCAAAACGAATAGTGATAAAATTGAAATTAAAATAATTGCAGGCCCTACTTTAAAACTACCTTCAAGTTGCGTTGCTGCTGTTGCGGCATGAGATATCATTGGTATGGCCAATAAAAATAATGGTAGATATATTTTTTTCATGATTTTCCTCTTTTTATAAAATTTGATTTTTATTTTGGTTAGTCTGCTATATTAAGTTTTGCATTGAGCTTATCGGTTTTAACGCAGTATAACCAGCACAGACCAACAAACAAGACTAATAGAAAAAATGCGGTATAAAAATAATGAAACGGAAAACCAAGAAACTTCATATCTGTTAGAAATGATTGATTATGCACCAGATACTTTTCCATAATGCCGGGCAGACTATTTTTGGAAACATCTGTAAGTTGATCAATATTTTCAGAAGAAAGTTCAAGGGGAAGGATTTTGGACCTCACATCCAAAGATGATATATTTAATATCGGACTTAATGCTTCCGATAATAACACTTTTGCTTCAATATATTCGGGATCAGACAGATTTTTTATACCCGCTGTAATATTTTCAAATTCCCGGATCCTTGCAGCAAAATCTACTTTTAAAGAATCAGCAGTTAGCATATAAAGCGACCAACTCAGGGCATTATCAAGCGCCAGCTTTTCGCCGGCAACCAGATCAACTTTTCCTAAAACGGATAGGGCAGTTTGACCAAATTCCTGTAATTCATTTTGACCGGGAGAGTTACTTAATACGTTTTCCCAAACATTCTGAAAAGATAAGTACGCAGGTTCCGGTGTTGGTTTTTCTATTACACGTAGTATAATCTGAAAACCGAAAATTGCTATAAACCAAATTAACACCAGCCAGATTACCATGTTTCTGTTGGCTTTAGCCTGGGGTGTGGTTGGTTTAAAGAAGCTAATGTGATACTCATTAGTAGAATTGTCCATAATTTTTTTGGTGTAGGTTAAGTTTTTTTGGTTTATCCCGATAAATATATATTAAATAATTTTAAATCTAAACAATCAAATTTCTTATTTAGAATAAAAGTGGTTAATGGATAGATATATAAGCCAATATATTATTCTATTATTTAGAATTTTAGTTAGTAAACTGTGATTTAAAGTAGAATTCTGATATTTTTTATTTCAGTTAAATTGGATGGATCGACTTTTTTCTTTGCCAATTGTTTCGGACGAATGCCAGTTAATATTCTTTAATATATTGTATCACTAGTGTCCCATTAAAATCGGGACGTTTTTAAAAATTAAACAAATTTGGCTCATTAAGCCTAAAACGTTCTTTGTCATTTTGA
>JAFGSZ010000106.1 GCA_016934395.1 Bacteroidales bacterium | reverse complement strand
TGGTGATTAATATTGAATTGTAAAATAAGATGAAGAAGCGTCGGCTGGTTTGATAGGAGTAAACAATTTTTATATCATTCCTGTTATAAAGGTATTCGGACTAAACTATTTGTTATGAATAAAATTATTCTTGTTATTATAATGATTTTAGAAAGTATTTTGATTTCTGCTCAGGATTTTGCCTTAAAGCAGCTGGAAAATTCACCACGTCATCATGAATGGGTGCAGGTTGCCTCGGGTGAGCGAAAAGTAAATTGTTTTGTGGCCTACCCTGAAAAACCGAAGAATACCCTGGCGGTTATCGTAATTCATGAAAACAGGGGACTTACGGATTGGGTGCGAAGCTTTGCCGATCAACTCGCGGCAGCCGGGTATCTTGCTATCGCCCCGGATCTGCTTTCCGATTTTAACGAAACCAGAAAGAAAACCGGCAGTTTTGAAAATTCAGACCAGGCCAGGGATGCCATTTATCAGTTAGATCCAAATCAGGTTACTGCAGATTTAAATGCGGTAAATTCTTATATTTCCGGGATTCCTTCATCAAACGGATCGACTGTGGTTATCGGCTTTTGCTGGGGTGGATCTCAAACATTCCTTTATGCCACAAATAACGAAGATATTAAAGCCGCGCTGGTATTTTACGGAGGCGCACCTGATGACATAGAAGAAATAAAAAGAATAAAAGCCCCTGTATATGGTTTCTATGGTGGGGATGACCAGCGTGTTAATGCAGGTATTCCAAATACTGAAAAATTAATGCAACAAGCCGGAAAATTTTATGAATATAAAATTTACCCGGGGGCCGGACATGCTTTTATGCGACGAGGAGATGACCCGGGTGATTCAGCCGAAAATAAGCAGGCCAGGGATCAATCCTGGGTGAGAATAAAAGAAATTCTCTCCTCTTTGTAAAACAAACAGGCCGGCAGTTTATTTACTATCTAAAACTTTAAGTTAAGCGGGATAGAAACTTTAATTTCTATCCCGCTTTAATTTTATAGTTTATTCTACCTTAAATGCCAGGTAAGAGTGTGGAGAAACAACAACATCAAAAGTGGTGCTTTTCCCATTATATACACCTGTAAATTTCATACCTGAATTCATTTCATGTAAAGCATTAAATTTCCCATTCACCACAACTTTAACTTTCTCCATTTCAGAAAGGAAAGAATGAACAATAAAGGTATTGTTATCATATACAAACAATGCGATCTTACTTCTGCTTTCAGTGTGAACGTAAAAATCCTGCATAAGTACCTTTTTTAATAAGGTAATTACTCCTTCGGGCAAATTATATAAATCGCCAAAATTATCAGGGATGGTCATCACGTATAAAGTGCCATTGGCATAACTGGTTTCAAGTAGAATCGGGAATCCGTTGGCTTCACCATAAGCTGTGATATCTTCCCAGGTGTCATTGGTAGGATAAATGATCTGTGGAATTAAAATACCGGATGCGGAGGTAAAAACAGTCCTGAAGTCTGAGAATTCATGGACTAGCGCTTTCTTATCGGTGAACCGAATATCAGCCATTTCTTCAATACCTTTACCCTGTAAGGCCTTGAGCAATCCTGATGTGATGATTACATCGTTTCCGTTAAATAACTGGGTTTTAATTTTTTCAACAATCTGCGGATCAAAAGCCGTATTTTCAGTAAGCAATGTTGTTTTACTTTCAGTTGGAAATTCGGGGGTTATTTCAATTGGAATTCCCAACATACCGATAAAATTATGCAAAAAATCCTCACCGGTAGAATTATAGGGCCTGTAACATTTAAGTCCTAATGGTTGGCCAAGCCGGCCAACAATATTATCGGCTTTTTCAAACACGTAACCGGCCTCGGGTGCAACATTGCTAATAAGTTTGACACTTCCGTCGGCAGCCGATATTTCTTCTATAATTGCATGAATGGAAAACAATGTAATTTCTTTTGGTTTCGAAAATGCAGTGAGTGAAATTTGCTCGCCATACCGGTCGATATTGTTTCTGTTAAAAGGATCGATCCATCCGCCGCCGTTTCTGCCGGGGGCTATGTTTTCAAAATAGCGCATAATTGAATAACTCAGGTATTGCTGCAAATGCTGATCGGTATGGTCAGGATCCCGGGTTTCTGTTCCCGTATAAATTCCATCAAAGATTTTCGGTTCACCTTCAAGGTTAAATCCCAGAAAATGGAAATGCTCATACCAGTTTGGGTATTTAATAATAACTTTGGCATTAGGATTCACCTCTTTGGCAGCACCAACAATATTTTTTTCTGCCATTTCGGTTAACTGGGCCATTTTAAATTCGCTCCAACTTTGGTCTCCTTTATTTGCAATACACTTTGTACATTTACAATTGGTAAAATAAAAATCGTCAAGAATTACTTCATCAAAAAGGCTTGCTGTAAATTGTACAATATCCCTTACCCTTTTTACATGCTCTTCATCTGAATAACAAAATGTTTCGTATCTGCCGGATGTCGGATGTACAACAAGTGTAATTCCCCCGGCTACTTTTATTCCTTTTTTCTCAAAATATTTTTTTGCACTAAGAATGGTGGCTTTATCTGCCATTACATCTGCACGGTGGGTCTCAAGGTATACTTTTTCAATTTTAATATACTTTTCCAGATATTCGATATGACTTTTAAGCCAGGCAGGATCTTTCATCTGCTGAACTTCATCAACCACACAATAAATTGATACATCGAAATTTTTATATCCTTCACCGGAGAATACAAGGATGAAATTTACCAGCAAAAGAAAAACTAAAGGAAATACTCGTTTTTTCATCGGATACTATTTTATTGGTTATAATTATTAATTATGGATTTTATCGTTCATCTATAAATTTAAAAAAATAAATGGTATTGCTGAACAAATGAAGAGTTCAAATTTTTTTATTTTGTTTTGCTTAAATTTACTTTTAAATTAAAATATGCTTTATATGAAATTATTCCACAGAGGTTGTTTTACATGTTGTGAAATTTTAATGGTATCCATATTTCTCTTTGCCTGTAATACAACACAAACAGATTCTGATACTATTGAAAAAAGAATAAATTCCATTCTTTCTGAAATGAGCCTCGAAGAAAAAATCGGACAAACTGCCCAGCGGGGGACTTCAAGCAGGGTAAAAAATGGAATAACAGATGAAATTAAAGAAGCCGTAAGACAGGGAAAAATCGGTTCCTTTTTAAATGTGATGAACAAAGAAGATGTTGATGAGCTTCAGCGGATTGCTATTGAAGAAAGTCCGCACGGTATTCCTTTGATTTTTGGCCGTGATGTAATACATGGTTTTAAAACAATTTTTCCTATTCCCCTGGGTCTTGCTGCCACCTGGAATCCGTTGATCGTAGAACAGGGATCAAGAATTTCGGCCGTAGAAGCTTCTACATACGGAATACGCTGGACTTTTGCCCCTATGCTCGATATAGCACGCGATCCCCGTTGGGGGCGCATTGCTGAATCTCCGGGTGAAGATCCTTATCTGGCCTCTGTTATGGCAAGGGCTTATATTAAAGGATTTCAGGGTGACGATCTTTCATCATCAACGAGTATTGCAGCATGTGCCAAACATTTTGCTGCATATGGAGCTGCTGAGGGGGGCAGGGATTATAATACGGTAATTATGTCTGAGCAGGAATTAAGAGATGTATACCTGGCGCCTTTTCAAGCTGCAGAAGAAGCCGGGGCAGCTACCTATATGACTTCCTTTAACGAGATAAACGGAGTGCCGTCATCGGGGAACGGGTTTTTATTAAAAACTGTACTCCGTAACGAATGGGGATTTGATGGTTTTGTGGTAAGCGACTGGAACTCTGTAACCGAGATGATCGCCCATGGATATTGCACCGACGAAAAAGATGCAGCCCGAAGAGCGGCAAGTGCTGGTCTCGATATGGAAATGATGAGCACATCATATGAAAAATACCTGAAAGATTTAATAGATGAGGGAAAATTCAGTGTTGCTCAACTGGATGAAATGGTGCGTAATATTTTGCGGGTCAAATTCAGGCTCGGATTGTTTGATAAACCCTATATGGAACATAGTCACGATGAGGATATGTTAAGTGAACAACATCTGAAAGCAGCCAAAGAAGGAGCCATTCAAAGCCTTGTATTGTTAAAGAATAAAGATAATGTATTACCACTTTCAAAAAGCAGTAATAAAATAGCTGTTATTGGTCCGCTGGCAGATGCCCCGCATGAACAACTGGGTACATGGACTTTTGATGGAGAAGCAAAAGACACGCAAACACCTGTATCTGCTCTTAGGCAATATTTAGGAAATGAAAAAGTGACTTTTGTTCCCGGAATGGAATTTAGCAGGCAGACTGCCCGGAATGGATTTACCGAAGCAATCGTTGCTGCAAAAAAAGCTGATGTGGTCCTTTTCTTTGGTGGCGAAGAAGCCATTTTATCCGGAGAAGCCCACAGCAGGGCAAATATAAATTTGCCCGGTGCACAGGAAGATTTAATTATGGAACTGGCTAAAACCGGAAAACCAGTTGTACTGGTGATTATGGCAGGCAGGCCCTTAACACTTGGAAATATTATAAATAATGCAGATGCTATTCTTATGGCCTGGCATCCGGGAACTATGGGTGGACCTGCAATTACGGATGTTCTTTTTGGTGAAGCTTCACCCGGTGGTAGATTGCCTGTTACATGGCCAAAATCTGTAGGGCAAATACCAATATATTATAATCATAAGAATACAGGACGTCCGGCAAATGAGGAATCATTTGTTCAAATGGACGATATACCTGTCGGGGCATGGCAAAGTTCATTAGGGAATACCTCTCATTATCTTGATTTAGGATTTACTCCTCAATTTCCTTTTGGGTATGGATTAACCTATACTTCTTTTGATTATAAAAATATAAGGCTTTCAAAAGATAGCCTGGCACCCGGAGATTCTATAGAGATAACCGCCGAAATTACCAATACCGGAAACAGGGCAGGTACTGAAATAGTGCAACTTTATATTCGCGATCTTGTTGGGGATATTACCAGACCTGTGCGTGAATTAAAAGGATTTCAGCGTTTGTTACTGCAACCCGGTGAGAAAAAAATGGTTAATTTTATTCTCTATCCGGAAAATCTGGCCTTTCACAACCAGGCAATGGAAAGGGTTACCGAACCGGGAAAATTTAAAGTCTGGATAGGCAGAAATGCAATGGAGGGATTGGAAAGCGAATTTGAATTAGTAAAATAATTAACATTATAAATCAGGAATTCATTTATTATTCTTTAATTTTAAAATATATAATTATGGCTGGTTATCGGTTACACTCTGCAATTAAGGTCTGTATTTTTTCAATATTATTGACAATAATTATGGTGCAAAATGCCTATTCTTTCGAAAAAGACACAATTAAAACTTCTGCCGGAGATCTAATTATTTCATTTATCGGCCACGGCACATTGATGTTTAAGTTTAATAACCTGGTTATTCATGTCGATCCAACTACACGGGAAGCAGATTATAGCACACTTCCAAAAGCAGATTTGGTATTAATTACTCATGAACACGGTGATCATTTGGATATCAATGCACTGGAACAAATCATTGATAGCAAATCACAGGTAATTTTAACGGAAAAATGCATGGAGAATGTTGAAAATCTTGATAATACTGTTGTTTTACACAATGGAGATCAAACAGAGGCATTCGGAATAATTGTTAAAGCAATTCCGGCGTATAATATTCTCAATAAAAGAAGCGATGGAAATCCCTATCATCCAAAAGGGCAGGGCAACGGATATGTTGTAAGTTTTGGTAATACCAATGTATATATAGCAGGCGATACGGAGAACACCCCAGAGATGAAAGCGCTGAAAAATATTCATGTGGCATTTTTATCAATGAACCTACCCTATACCATGACACCGGAAATGGTGGCAGACGCCGCCAGGGCTTTTCAGCCCGGTATACTGTATCCTTATCATTATGGAAATACAGATACATCTGAACTGATAGCTTTATTAAAAGAAAATAAAAATATTGAAATTCGGATCAGAAATATGAAGTAATTTTTTTATAAAATTCTCTCTTTCCATCATAAAAAAACCGGAAGTTATCCGGCTTTTTTTATATAATGTTAAGGATTATTTATATGCATTTTCCAGAATTTTTACTGTATCATCAATCGCTAACGGATAAGGATCAACAGTAAATAGTCCGCCCATAGTCTCGTGTGCATTTTTTGCAAGGGTAGGAATTTCTTCTTTTTTTATTCCGTAATCCGACATTTTTAATTTGGCCACTCCGCATTTTTCCTGTAACTCAAGTAATGCCTCAATAAAAAGCAAGGCTTGCTTTTCAAGTGGCAGACCATCAATTTTTTTACCCATAGCCTTTGCCATAATGGCCAGTCTATCGGGTACCTTAGAAGCAAAAAAAGTAAAATAGGCTTCAGAAAGAATTATTAATCCGGCCCCGTGGGCTAATTCAGGATGATAGGCGCTAAGAGCATGTTCAAGAGAGTGCTCGGATGTGCAACTCGATGTTGATTCTACAAATCCCGATAATGTATTGGCAAGGGCCACCTGAGTTCTCGCATTAAGATCGCCCCCGTCTTTTATAGCTTTTGGTAAATGTTTTGCTATCAGTTCAATACTTTTTAAAGCATACATATCGCTTACCGTAGTAGCTACATTGGCAATAACTCCCTCAGCAGCATGGAAAAATGCATCAAATCCCTGGTAAGCTGTGAGATTTGGAGGTACCGTAAGCATTAATTCGGGATCAACAATGGAGAGATAAGGAAAAGTATCCTCATTACCAAAGCCTATTTTTTCATGGCGTTCCTCATGAGTAATTACAGTCCATGGGTCAGCTTCTGTTCCGGTACCTGCTGTGGTGGTAATAGCGACTATCGGGAGCGCACCGTTTTTCACAGGTTGTCCCTTTCCGGTACCTCCGCCAATATAATCCCAGTAATCTCCGGGATTTTTTGCCATCACGGCAATACTTTTAGCCGAATCAATGCTGCTCCCTCCACCCAGACCGATTATAAAATCACACTGTTTATCCTTGGCCAGGGCAGCCCCTTCCATAACATGTTTTTTAATTGGATTAGGTAATATTTTATCAAATACCACCGATTCGGCACCATTTTGTTTAAGCAGATTAACCGTACGCTCAAGATAACCGTTTTTTTTCATTGAGGTTCCTCCCGAAATTACTATTAACGCTTTTTTACCGGGGAGTTTTACCTTTGCTAAATCATTAAGTTTTCCTGCTCCAAATAAAACTTTGGAGGGCATAAAATAATCAAGTTTCATAATTTAATGCTATTTAATAATAAAATTTATAATTAATAAGTTCACAATTTTCCGCAACATTGTATAGATTAAATCCATCACGGTTAAATTTTCAATTCCATATAATTTAGTATGCCAATATTAATGAATATTTTTTTTAGACAGTGAATAAATACAATTAGTATTTAATTTTTTTAGAAAGTTAAGTTCTATGGCTAAAAAAAAGCTCAAAATAATTGACTTGTATGATAAATATTCTGAATTTTATATAGATAATTTTTTTCCTCCGTTTTATTGATATCATTTCGTTTATTTATTTTTTACATAAACTACCCACCATGAAATATACAATAGACAGAAAACAATTTTTAAAAAAATCATGCATGGGATTTTGCACAGCAGCAGTATTTCTCAACACATCCCATACAGCAGAAGCTAAGGATGATAATACTGAACTGGATGCAAAGCAGCAGTTTATTTTTGAATGGATTTCCTGTTTTTTAAAAACGGTTGAAAGTGAGGTTGGTGAAGAAACAAAGATGAAGCTGATGGACCAGAGTTCGGAACTTTGTTTCAGCAGGTTTAAAGAACAGATAATGAAATATAAAGGTGATTTGCCCGGATTTCTTACTTTTTTACAAAACGACTGGAAAATCTATACCGAATATGACGAAGAGGAAGGTGTGATTAAATCTGCTTATGATATCGAAAAATGTCCTTGTCCGTTAGTGCATGATAGCACACCACAACAATCAAAATTACTTTGTTATTGCACCCAGGGATTTAACAGGAGGATGTATGAAACAATTCTTGGCAGATCAGTGGATGCGTCCATTAAAAAATCAGTTTTATGGGGCGATAATTGTTGTGAAACCGAAGTCAGGATTTGAATCGTATGTTCCCATTCAAAATTGTGCTTGTTTTGCTGTTTATTTGAGTTTTTTATAAGGAAAATTCCTGCTGCCTTATTATTGATAAATATTTTACCCGCATTCGCAAATCTTCTCTAACCGTTCCAAATCTTTTATTTCGAGGTAATTGTTTTTAATTTGAATGATTCCTTCATCCTGAAGATCTTTAAGGATCCGCTGGGCGCTTTCTTTAGACATAGCAGTAAGTTCACCGAGTTCCTGCTTTGAAAGTATAAGTTCAAATTCATTAAGTTTAAACACACTATTAGCAAGATATAACAATCCTCCGGCAATGCGGCCAGGCATTTTTTTCTGTGTAAGGCTGACAAAATTATGTATTGTGTTTAGCGATCTCCTTGAAAATTCTTTAAGAAATCCTTCGGCGAACTGTACGTTTTGCCGCACCAGTTGTTTAAATACTTCACCGTTAACATAACATGTAGTGGTTTCAGCAAGTGCAGCAGCAGAATACGGGTAAATATTATTTACATATAATTCGGGTCCTGAAATAAACTGCGTGGGTTTGGTAATTGCCAGAATTAACTCTTTGGAGTCATACCCCTCAACATATACCTTTACAATACCTGAAGTAAGAAAAATAACATGCGTATTTGGAGCTCCCTGCTTAAAAATAATTTCACCTTGTTTATAATGAGTAACGGAGCGATTCTCATTAACAAGTTCCAGTTCTTCCCGTGTAAGCAGTTTAAAAATATCACATTTTAATTCACAATCCACGCAATTCCTATGAAGCAATAAATCTTCCGCCATGTTTGAAATGTCTTGATATTAATAACTTATAAATGTAATTCGTTGCCAAACTTAGAGATTAATCGGATAAATATTCAAAAAAAAATGAAAAAATATCAACTAATCAACAAATATATATCATAAAAAGTTCGGGAAACTTATTTCATTTTTTCAACAAACATCATTGCCTGCAGCTTATTTCTGAAGTTACAGAATTGTATCTTCGGCAAGCTTATGTTTATAAATATTATGGTTTAAAAACAGATAGAAAAAAGGAGATATTAATATTAAAATTACAAATTATGAAAATGAACATTTTTAAACTGTCTTTCTTGTTGTTAGCGGTAGCATTTACTATTACTCAGTGTGATAAATCGAGTGATACAACAAAAGTATCCGGAATTGATGGAATAGCGCTTCTCGATAATTCAGATCCGGCTGATGGAGCAGTAGTGGTTTTAAGTAGTGAACCAAATGCATCACAAATCGTAAATCAGGTTGTTGCAGGTGTTGACGGATCTTTTTCATTTGCTGGAGTTGATAACGGAACCTATTATTTGAGTGCAAGATACAACACCGAAAACCAGAATAATTTAAAATCTACAGGTTTTAATTTTACCACTGCTTCTGAAATTGAAGTTACGGTTGATGGTGATGATGTTACCCAGAATCTGGAACTTGTATCCAATGTTTCGACTGGCGATGGCGTAGTTGATATTACTGATGGATGGGTGTATGATGATACACACTCTACTATTGAATTTGAATTTCCCTATGATGCATTTAATGCTGTATTTACAGGACATTTTGCTAGAGCTGGTTTTGATGTTTTATCATTTGATCAAGCCAATCCAACAAGTACAACAATTAAAGCCTGGGTTGATGTTACCAGTGTAGAAACAGGGGCGCCTTCTCCCGCTGGCGGTCATGGTAGAGACGGGATTACCGGTTGTATCGCGGGTTCTTTTGGTGTGGATTTAGATCCGGCTGACACCGTATCGAACTATTCAATGGACGGTACTGAATATACCAACTGGCCGAATGAAAACCTTGTAGATTATGACCTTTGGGGAACCGGAGTAGAAACTACCACATATCAAAAGCAAAACTCGATTATAGAAAGTACTGGTGTTGCAACATTTGAAAGTACTTCAGTAAGTGTATTTGGTGATGGTTATGTAGCTGTTGGCAATTTTTCTTTTGCCGGTGAAACTCATCCTGTAAATCTGTATTTTCATTACATTGAAGGTTATGTAAACAATGATAATACAAAAGTTTATTCAAGCTTTTTTGGCTGGTTTAAATTTGCTGCATTAGCTGATTTCGGAATATCCAGCGGACATGTTGGTAGTTCAGATGTAACTGTTAAATTATCAGCTCAATTCAATAAAACTTTAGAGTAAAAAATAATTTCAAAATAGTACAAATTTCAGACAAAGAATCTCCGGATTCTCTGTCTGATTTTTAAATTTTAAATAATAAGAAATTTGTACAAGTCAAGAATTTATGCGATGATAAAAATGAAGTATTTTACATTGATTTTTTTAATACTTCTTGCTATTTTTAGTTCCTGCGAATCTGAAAAGAGAATACCCCCCAAAGGCTATTTGCCTAATTCGGGAGCTGCTACTGAACAATTGGAAGCAGCTTATTTCTGGATACCCCAGGATAAACTCAGTTCTCCCTACTGGAAAGATGCTGATTTTGTGGAAGTAGAAGTAACTAACCAGTCCACAGGCAATTTATATGATGATGGTTTCCTCAATATGACCGGCACATATAATGGATTGGATGATTTTAATAAAGGACGTAATCCTAAAGTAGTTATAAAGGCAGGTTACGATGAAGAAAACATATATATCCTTGTCGAATGGAGTGATACAACCCTAAATGCTTCATTTAAAAGCTGGCTTTGGGACGGGCCTGAAGATGATTTTAAATCAGACACTACATCAGGATGGACCTCGCAAAGGAACCAGGATAATTTACTTTTTTTGTTTGAAAAAGAAGGTAGTTCCGATCTGGATGTATGGAAATGGAATGTAGCAACAACAGCACCCTTTGATCAGGCTATGAACCTTACCCTAAGCAGTAATGAATTTACAAATGATAGTGAATCTGAGTTTTTTCAACGAAATATTTCCGGCATTACCAGCCGCAGTGGTCCCGCTTATGAGTGGAATGGTGAAAGGCAGGAAATTACGCTGGAAAATGGTACAAAAAGATTGTTGGATCCATCATATTATCTACTTGATGATTATAAAATGGATCTAATTGGCGATGTGAATTCCGGTGACAATGTTTTTAACAATATTGCAGATTGCAGATATTGTCACGGGCCCAATGGTAATGGGATTGCCGACGGCTTTACGGATGGAGGATCTTTAAATAAAGTATTTACCAATAAATACAGCCGTGAAGGCCTGGTAGAATTTATTGGTTCAACTACTCATGAGGGAAGGGGATCACAATACTGGGGCAGAATAAAAAATAATCCAGAACAGGTTGATGATCTTGTAGCATTTCTTCGCGGTATAGCCGGCGTTCCCGGAAATATTCTGTTAACGCCGGATAACAGTGCTGAAGTTAAAGCAGTGTCAAATGTTACGGTAGGAGGGATAGAAACCGAAAATTCGGTTTACAAGGTACTGTTTATCCGTAAATTAAATACTGGAAAGAGCAGCGATGTGGTTTTTTCGCCCGATCAAACCTACAAATTTTCAATCCGTTTATCCGATAACGATGAAATTAACTTTATAGGGGCAACTAACCTTGAATTGACATTTAACAGCAAAGAATTATGAAAGGGATAAAGGATTTATTTAAAGCATTGACCCTGATTTTTGTGATTTCAGTCTGCCTGGCTTCTTGTGAATATAACAAAAAAGAAGAAATTCAGATCGGTGACCTTCCTGATCCGATCCTGTATGGAGAGCATATACAACCGATTTTTAATACAAACTGTATTACTTGTCATAATGGTTCCACACCTCCTAACCTTACAGTGGATAATTCATTTTTTGAATTAACAGCAGGAGGGTATATAAATGTTGATAATCCGGAAGATAGTAAATTTTATAAAAAGATTTCCGGAAGTGGAAGCATGGCTCAATATGCCTCCGATTTAGATCGTGCATACATTCTTAAATGGATTGAACAGGGTGCCAATGATGATTAAACGGGATGTTACAGAATAATTAATTATAACATTATGAATACAAAAAATATTTTTAAATTATTACTGCTGTTAGTGTTATTCTTTCCTCTGAACTCTTTCGCACAGGAAGATTTACTGGATATACTGGATGAAGAAGTGGAAGAAGAAGTTACGTATGCGGCATATACTTTTAAATCTACAAGGATAGTCAATGGGCATACCATTGAAAGGATGAAGAAACAACAGCTCGATTTCAGAGTGAATCATCGTTTTGGTGAATTGAACAGTGGAGCATACGAATTATGGGGACTCGATCATGCACTGATAAACTTTAGTTTTGATTACGGAATAAACGACTGGCTGATGGTGGGTGTGCGTCGTGGTACTTATCAGAAAACATATGATGGTTATCTTAAATTTACCATGTTGCGTCAGTCAACCGGTAAAAGGGTGATGCCGGTATCGGTTTCTTTATTTAGCGATATGGGTATAAATACTTTAAAGATAACCGATCCGAATGCTGAAGATCTTTTTGCCCACCGGCTTTCTTTTGTTCACCAGGTACTGGTGGCCCGAAAGTTTAATGAAAACCTCTCTTTGCAGCTTAGTCCGACTTTTGTACACAGGAATCAGGTAGATTTTGATGAAGAGAATGATGTAATAGCTGTAGGACTGGGAGGAAGGTATAAACTTACCCGAAGGTTATCCTTAACTGCCGAATATTTCTATGCCAGCCATACAGCAGGAAGCGATAAGTTTTTTAATCCCCTTTCAGTAGGTTTTGATCTTGAAACAGGAGGCCATGTTTTTCAATTATTTCTGACTAATTCCAGGGCTATGGTTGAAAAAGGTGTAATTGCAGAAACAACAAGTTCGTGGCTTGACGGAGGTATTTATTTTGGTTTTAATATCTCAAGGGTATTTGCCATTGGAAAAAGTAAAAGTGAATAGCAAAAATAATTTTTAAGATAAATTTATAAAAGATGAAAATTTATAAAATATTCGTTGTATTGATTTTGGTGGCAGGCAGCTATAGCGTAAATGCACAAAAGTATATCACCAAAGAAGGAACCATTGAAATATTTTCCGAAACCTCACTTTTTACAATTGAGGCCATAAATAAAAAAGTAGCCAGTGTGTTAAATGCCGAAAATGGTGAAGTGGTGGCTTCTACATTAGTGCGATCGTTTAAATTCCATGAAGCGTTGGTAGAAGAGCATTTTAACGAAAACTACATGGAATCGCATAATTTCCCTAAAGCCATGTTTAAGGGTAAAATTGCAAATTTTAATACTGTAAACCTTTCGAAAGACGGCACTTATCCTGTAGTTATTGAAGGTGAATTAACACTGCATGGTGAAACCAGAAACATTAAAGAAAATGGTAAACTGATTATTACAGGGGGGAATATATCAGCATCGACAGTTTTTAAGATTTCACTTGAGAATTATAAAATAAAAATTGAAGAGAGTTATAAAGACCGGATTAACGATGAGGTAAAACTTACAATTAATTTTAATTATCAGCTTTATAATAAATAGATTATGAATCCCATATGTTATAAAACAAGTTTAACATAAAACCGGATGAATAGCAGTTCGTCCACACCTTATTTTAAAAAATGTGACCGAAACATATGGGATCCATTCGACCTTTAAAATAAAATTTTATACGGATGAAAATAAAAAAAATAGTAAAAATCGGTTTGATTGCCGGATTAACCGGAATATTGATTGCAGCCGGAAGTGTTTATTATGTGTTTAATAAACCGCACCGGAATGTAGAAAAAGAAAAACCGGCATTTGTACTGGACGCATCCGAATTTATTCAGGAATTTAACCAGGATGAAAATGCCAGTTATGAAAAATATGGCGATCAGGTAATTCAGGTTAAAGGTGAGGTTGTGGATGTTTCCCGTACCGGAAATGAAATTTCACTGGTCCTGGATGATGAATTCGATGGTATCAGTTGCGCACTGGATTCAGTGGCTGTGGTAAAAGACAGTAAAATGCTGGAATCTCTTGGCGTGGGCGATATTGTTACTGTAAAAGGAAAATGTGACGGTAAAGATATGATTATGGGTATTGTGCTTACACGATGCTGGATAATTGCTGAAAACTTGTAATTTTTTCTATTTTTTCTTCCAAAACCGGGATATATTGAATGGTAACATTTAAAATCCCGGTTTTTTTGTGAAAACTATTTTTCGATGTTCCCTTTTACCTTGAACATGAGTTGTGGCTATAAAAGTATTCTTTCCATAAATTACATTTGTATGTAAATTGCCTTAATATACAATAGTTCCGTAGGGACTAAATACCGGTAGTACTTTAAAAAAAGTATGTACCCGTGCCGTTAGGTACGCAATATAAATTTCACAGTATATTCATGCGTTATATTATTTAAATGTATTCCCGGTTCTTTTTTCTGTTTGTTAATATAAACATTATTAAAATATTCAGGATTACTCTATTTTTAGAGATGAATTTCTAAATTACAAGCCGACTTCAATTTATATTCAGCATGGCCCGTATACTGATGGTTTTTATATTAACTGGTTTTCTACTTCAAAATGCAGGAGCGCAAGAATATTTACTATCGGGCAAAGTTATAGACGGTGAATCGGGTGAATGGCTTATCGGAGCAGCCATACAGGTAACCGGAACTTCAAAAGGAGCAGTGACTGATGAAAACGGCACCTATATTTTAAAATTGCCCCGGGGTATTTATAATATTCAGATTTCTTATATAGGCTACGAAAGACTGGGGAAAGAAATTTCATTAACAGCAGACCGTATAGAGAATTTTACATTGATACCCAAAGTAATCGAGTCGGAGGAGGTAATTATTACTACAGAGAAACCCGAAGATCATTTTCGAAGTACAGAAACCGGATTAATCGAACTAAAAGCAAAAGATATAAAAGCCTTACCTACCCTGATGGGAGAGGCTGATGCCTTGCGTATTCTTCAACTTTCTCCAGGGGTGAGTTCTGTTACCGAAGGAAATGCCGGGTTTTATGTGCGTGGCGGCGGGGCCGACCAAAATCTGATATTAATTGATAATGCCACAGTATATAGCAGTTCACATGTGCTGGGCTTTTTTTCAGTGTTCAACAGCGATGCCATTCATGGCGTACGGCTTACCAAATCAGGTATGCCGGCTTTTTATGGAGGAAGATTAGCTTCGGTAATGGATGTGGAGATGCTTGACGGTAATCCGGATAGTCTTGAAACCACAATTGGTATTGGTCTGATATCTTCAAAAATTGCTTTCCAGGGCCCTATACTAAAAAACAGGATTACCTTTTCGGCTGCAGTTAGAAGATCGTATCTTGATGAAGTGGTTAAACCGGTGATTAGTCCGTTTCTGAAAAACCAATCCTCATTTTTTAAAGACAATAAATATCATTTTTACGATATAAACGGAAAACTCGCTGTTCGTCTATCAGGTCGTGACCGCGTTACCTTTACTTTGTATAATGGTATTGATAAATACAGCCTGCAGCAATACCGTTTCGATTATGAGAATTATATTAAGTGGGGCAATACATTGGGAGTTTTAAATTATAATCATATTTTCAATAAAGATTTTGCTGTAAATACAAGCCTGAGTTTCACAGAATATTTTTTTAATTTCAGCGCTGTTCAAAGTAACATTCAAATAGGCCTGAGTTCATTGATCCGTGATGTGGCATTTAAAATTCAGTTTACAAAGCTGGGTACCAATAATGGGTATACCAAATTCGGAATAGATTACCAGAAACACAGGTTTTTACCCAATAACCTTGATGCTACGGCTAATGATCTTGATCTTGAATTTGGTTCAAACAGGGTGTTAAATGCTCACGAAACGGCAATTTATTATGATAGGATTATACCGGTTGGCGGACGTTTAAGTACAAATATCGGGTTACGGTATACCAATTTTCTTCATGTGGGGCCCTATCAAAAAATGTTAACAAATAACCTCGGTGAAATTTATGACACCCTTTCTTATGGCAGTAACAAGGTTATAAAACCATACAATCACATCGAACCTCGCATTTCTGCACGGTATCTTCTCAACGATAATTCATCCCTTAAAGCATCGTTTACCCAGAATTACCAGTATATTCACCTGGCTTCGGCTTCTGCCGTAACCTTACCGACTGATGTATGGCTTCCCAGTACTGAAAAAATAAAACCCCAGCAGGGGGAGCAATATACACTTGGTTATTTTGTAAATAGCAGGGATAATATATATCAGGCTTCGGTAGATATGTATTATAAAACACTAAAAAACCAGGTGGAATTGTTATATGGAATAATTAATAATTTTAAAGACAATATTTTTGAAGAAAGTGTAATTTTTGGCTCAGGCAGTTCATACGGAATTGAATTCTATATTCGGAAAACACAAGGTAAAATGAATGGGTGGATTGGGTATACCTTATCAAAAACTACCCGCAAGTTTGACGAAATAAATGAAGGGAAAATTTATCCGGCCAAATACGACCGGAGGCATGATGTTAATCTGGTAGTTTCTTATGTGCTGAATAAAAAATGGACTTTTTCAGGCACATTTATTTATGCCTCCGGAAATGCTATGACCCTGCCCGAATACAAATATTTGATTGATGGAAATGTAATTACCGGTTACGGGCCAACAAACGGGTTTCGCATGCCGGACTATCATCGTCTGGATCTGTCGGCTACCTATTCCGGTAAAAAAGCAAAACGATACGAATCTTCATGGAATTTTTCAGTGATTAATTTGTATAACCGGGCAAATCCGTATTTTATATATTTCGAAATTTCGGGGGATGTTTACGATTATAATTTGAAAATCACACCCCACCAGGTTTCATTATATCCTATATTGCCATCGGTAACCTGGAGTATAAAATTTTAAAAAGATGAGTAAACCTGGATACAATATAAAGTTTTTGTTTTCGATTCTATTTGTTATGCTATATGCGGGAATAACCATTTCCTGTGATAAGGAACTCCAAATAGAATTTCCCGACAGTGAAGGAATACTGGTTGTTGAAGGCTGGATTGAATTGGGGAAGGCCCCCAATGTATTACTTAGTTACACAGCCCCGTATTTTACAGAAATTGATTCTGTAAATTTGCGCGATTACGCAGAAACCAAAGCAAAAGTAACCGTGTTTTCAGAAACCGAAGAGGATATCCTTATTTTAAAACCAAACGATAAATATTTTCCACCCTATTATTATTTTAGTACGGAGTTATTTGGGCACACAGGAAACAGCTATAATCTCAGGGTGGAATATATCAGAGATAATATACAATATGTAGCCACTGCCCATACAACAATTCCTGAACTGGTGGAACCCGATAGTGTGTGGTTTGAACTTGAACCGGGTTTGGATAGTCTGGGATTAATCTGGCTTACGATTAAAGATAATCCGGATGAAAAGAATTATTATCGTACCCTGGTAAAAAGACAGGGAAAGGATAAAAAGTTTGTTCCTACATTTACGAATGTGTTCAGCGACGACCTGTTTAACGGAGAAGAACTTACCATTAGTCTGTCTAAAGGTAATGCCAGCATCCTGGAGGTTGGAGGTAACCGGTTTTTTCATTTGGGTGATACTATAATTCTAAAATTCTGTTCCATTGATAAGGAATATTATGATTTTTGGAATACCCTGCAGGGACAGATTGTTACATCAGCAAATCCTTTTGCAGCCAGCAACGCCCGCGTGGCTTCGAATATAAAAAACGGCATTGGTGTCTGGGGCGGGTATGCGGCTTCCTACGATACGGTGATTACAAAATAAAAAAATCCCCGAAGTAACCCCGGGGATTTTAATGTGAGTGATATCAGTTGGTTTAGTATTCTATGGGGTCAATACCTAAGTCGTATTCTGTATTTAATTCGGCAATAAAGGTATTTATTTCGTTAACCAGGCCACCAAAACCGGTAGAGAAATACGTTTCAGCATCTACCTTCGAACCGTCGGCGAAAACAAATCGCATATCAACCCACCATTCATCATAATAGTCATCGTAGTAAGCATATGCTTCAGCCTCCGCAATTTTTTCATTGCTATCTGCATAAACAACAACCAGTCTGGCATTATCGTTAATGGCTGCTGCTGTTTGTGTAGCATATTGCTCATCAGTTACGTTTCCTAAATCATCTTGTTCATCAAGAGCGATAAGTGTATTTGCCAGAGGTTGAATATCAACCATACCGGCCACTTTAATATTCATAATCTGGAAATGAGCATTGGCTGCCTGTATAATATCCTGAACTTCTGCATCGGGATCATTTATTGCATCTTCTGTCCAGTTGCCTTCGGCAGCTACAAACCATTCAATTAAAATATCGCTGTTGTGTTTGAATGTATATTTTACAGAAGCATCATGGTAAGGAGCATGAGTCAGTTTAACCGAGAAAGAGAAAGCATCAACGGTCCAGGTAACCTCAAAGCTGGTAGGTACCGCATCGCTCTGATAAGATGCTGAAAAATCAAAAGCGCTTAGTGTGGTACCTTCATATTTTAAATCCACATGCAATTTTGTGGGCAGTTGCAAAGGATAGAAAACAGTTTCAAGATCTGATATTGGATTAGTAATATTTACCCATTGAAAATTATTGATGGTTAATGTTGCTGTATTTTCAGTATCTTCCGGCAAACCGGGAAATTCAAAAACGATAGCATTGGTTAACTCGGTTTCAACCCAGTCTTCTAAAACCGGATCCCAGGTATATTTTCCAACCATTTCCAGCCATATAGATTCCAGGTCAATTTCCACCGGGTCTTCAAGAGTAGATTTTAATGAGTTAAGTACTTCTTCCGGATTGGCATCACCGCTGTTGATGTCCTGTAATAAGCGCACCGGTAAAAATATTCGGTCTGTTAAAGCATTTTGCACGGTTGCACCACCATTCATTTTTTCTGAAAAACTCTGGGCAACTTTAATAGCGTCCGCGTCTTTCATTTGTTCCATAGTGTTTATAAAGTCAATGCCCGCATCTTCAAGATTGGCTTTATTTTCTGAAACGGAGAGGTCATTGTATTTGGCATCAAAAGGATCATTTGAGCCATCATCATCTTTTTTACAAGCTGTGAAAATTACAGCCATTACAAATCCTAGAATAACTAAATTTTTTATACGCATGATTTTCAAGTTTTATAGTTCTTATTGTTAAAAGTTCAAGTTGTGTTAACTGGTTTTTTATACGCCGTTATAATCAAAGGGTTACAAAATAGTAAAGGGAACTTCCTTGGGATGATAATATTAGAATATTTAATATAACCTTAATATTATTACAATACCATTAACGCCTTATGCATGTTAATTGTTGGAAGGTTGAATAACAAATAATGTATAAAT
>JAFGSZ010000105.1 GCA_016934395.1 Bacteroidales bacterium | reverse complement strand
TTAATGATAATTAATATTTCCGATGAACAACAAGAATCTGAATGAAATAATATGATACCTTAACAAACTTCCTAAAAATAAGAATAATATTTTTGAAAAAGGCAAATGCCAAAGATTTAGTATAAAATTTTGTTGAATTGTATACTTTTATTCTTCAGGATTGAGAATAATTACATAAAGGAAATGTAATTATATTATGGTATTGTTAAAACCCAAAAAAAGTCAGGCAACTTTTTTTATTAAATTTCAAGCAAGGTTCTATCCATATCAGAACCTCCCAGCAGCATATTTTCAGGGTTTTCAATAAGTTCTTTAACCTTTACCAGGAAACTCACCGATTCACGGCCATCAATAACTCTGTGATCATACGAGAGGGCCAGATACATAATGGGGCGTATTTCAACTTTTCCGTTTATTGCCACAGGTCGGTCCACAATATTATGCATTCCCAGAATAGCCGATTGCGGGGGATTAAGAATAGGAGTGGACAGCATGGATCCAAAGATGCCGCCGTTAGTAATGGTAAAAGTTCCTCCGGTCATTTCCTGGATTGATATTTTATTACTTCTTGCTTTATTTGCCAATTCGAGAATGTTTTTTTCAATATCTGCCAGGCTTTTGGTTTCAGTGTTTCGCAATACCGGAACCATTAAACCCTTGTCCGATTGAACGGCAATACCAATATCCACATAACCCGGTGTAATAATTTCCTCGCCTTCAATTCTTGAATTTACCTTTGGAAAAGATTGCAGGGCTATGGTTGCCGCTTTTGTAAAAAAAGACATATATCCAAGCTTAACTCCATGCTTCGCTTTAAAATTATCCTGGTATTTTTTTCTAAGTTCGATTACATTGCTCATATCTATCTCGTTGAAAGTTGTGAGCATTGCGGTTTCATTTTTTACAGATACCAGCCGGGAGGCGAGTTTTCTCCTTAAACTAGACATCCGTTCCCTTGTACTTTCCCGCGATATTTCTTTTTGTGTTACAGGCGGAACACCAATGAGTACTTGTCTTACTTCCTTTGATGTTATTTTTCGCAATCCATTTAAAATATCGTCTAACGAAAGATGGTTTTCTTCCATCAGGTTTTTGGCCAGCGGGGTAATTTTTACCTGATGCGTTTCTGCAGAAGTTTGTGTTTTGGAAATCGGCTCAGCTATTTGAGTTGTTGGGTTGTTTTCTTTTTTAGTTTCTGTATCTGTGGGTATGTTGGTTTTTACTGAATCGGACTCTTTTTCCGGAGCTTTCGTTTTTTTAAACTGCACGCTGGTATCAATGGTACATGCTACGGTTCCCACTTTAATCATATCACCGGTTTTTGCTTTAATGGAAATTTTACCTGAATCTGCAGCAATTAAGGGAAGGGTGGCTTTATCGGATTCTACTTCAGCAATTTCCTGATCTTTTTCAACCAGATCGCCATCTTCAACAAGCCAGTTTCCAATTTCCACTTCAGATATGGATTCGCCGGGGCTGGGTATTTTAATTTCAATAATCATATCGGAATTTTATGAATTGTACAAAAAGTAGCGATGTTGTTTTAATATTTCTTCGCGAATGCTACCATCATGACATTTTAAACCACAGTACTTTAATTTATTTTCACAGATACATTCCCTGAATACTTTATTAATAATTTCTTTCTGTCCTATTTCATGGATTTTAAATAAACCGGTGGCAGGGCTTCCACTTACCAGACGGGTAATAGGTAAAATTTCAATTTCTTTAAATTCCTGTTGAATATGACGCCATGCACCCATATTCTGAGGCTCTTCCTGCACCCATAAGGTAAGAATAACATTTTTATATTTTTTAATAATAGTATCAATTTGATTTTTCGGGAAAGGATGCAGTTGTTCTACTCTAATAAGGGCAATATCCCGTGCGTTTAATTCTTCCTTTCTTGCCAGTAAATCATAATATATTTTTCCCGAGCAAAATACCAATCGCCGTACATTTTTAACGTCAACATTATCATCATCAATAACTTCTTTAAAATTTCCGCTGGCAAGGTCATCTAAAGTTGAGACGCACTTGGGGTGACGCAACAGGCTTTTAGGTGTAAACAAAATAAGGGGAACCCTGAAGTTGCGCAGCACACTTTGCCGGAGTACATGAAAAAGATTTGCCGGAGTAGTGGGATTTACAATCTGCATATTATTTCGTGCTGCCAGAGACAGAAAGCGTTCAATGCGGGCACTTGAATGTTCGGGCCCCTGGCCTTCAAAGCCATGCGGCAACATAAGAACAATACCATTCATTAGTCCCCATTTTTCTTCGGCTGAGCTGATATACTGGTCAACAATTACCTGGGCAACATTTAAAAAATCGCCAAACTGCGCTTCCCAGATCGTCAGTCCTTTTGGAGTTGCCAGGGCATATCCGTATTCAAATCCCAATACACCGTATTCATTGAGCGGTGAATTGTAAATATTAAAGTGCGCCTGATTTTTACTCACATATTTTAGCGGAGTAAATATTTTGTCAGTTTTTTCAATAACATGGGCTGCATGCCGATGTGCAAATGTACCCCTTACAGAATCCTGTCCGCTGATACGTACCGGAAATCCTTCATACATCAGTGTTCCGTATGCCAGTAATTCACCAAGGGCCCAGTCGACTTTATTTTGTTTAATAAGATTTTTACGGTCTTCTACCAGTTTTACTGTTTTATTAATAAATTTTTCATCTTCAGGCAGATAATTTATTTTGTCACTTATCTGGTAAATAAGGTCTTTGGATACTGTTCCCGGAAAATGTTTATTAAAATCGCAGCATTCGGTATAGTTAAATTCTTTCCAGTCTTCGAATAAAAACTGTTGTATATGAACTTTCCCCAATTCTTTAGAAATTTTAAGTTTTTCTTCAAGATGGTTATCAAAGTTCAACTCCAGTTTCTCAATTTCTTCCGTTGTGAAAATTCCCTCATTTACCAGTTGCTCGGCATAAATATCTCTGGGATTTGGGTGATTTGCTATTTCTTTATATAATGTAGGTTGTGTATAACGGGGTTCATCCCCTTCGTTATGTCCGTATTTTCTATACGATAAAATATCAATAAATACATCTGTATAAAAATGCTGCCGATATTCAAGGGCCAGTCTGATGGTATGAACGAGGGCTTCCACATCGTCACCGTTTACATGAAAGATCGGGGATTTAATAACCTTGCCCACATCAGTACAATATGTACTGCTCCGGGCATCAAGGTAATTTGTAGTAAATCCCACCTGATTATTAATTACTAGATGAATGGTACCTCCGGTTCGGTAGCCGCTAAGTTCAGACATCTGTATCACCTCATACACTACCCCTTGTCCGGCAATTGCAGCATCGCCATGAATTAATATCGGGGCCAGTTTTGTAAAATCGCCATTACAACTGTTGTCGATCTTGGCTCTGGCAATGCCTTGAATTATCGGTGAAACGGCTTCCAGATGGCTTGGGTTAGGAGCCAGGTTTAGTCTTATATTTTTACCTTCTTTGGTTTTTATGGTATTACTAAAACCAAGGTGGTACTTAACATCGCCCAAAGAAATATTATCGGCATACTGTTCAGCAACAAATTCCTGGAAGATATTTTCATAAGGTTTCTGCATAATGTTACCCAGCACATTTAATCTTCCCCTGTGGGCCATTCCGATTATAAATTCAGAAATTCCGAGTTCCGACCCGGTCTTAATAATATTATGCAATGCCGGAATAAGTGTTTCGGTTCCTTCAAGCGAGAATCGTTTCTGCCCCACAAATTTTTTATGTATGAATTTTTCGAAACCTACAGCTTTATTTAAATGTCCGAAAATTTCTATTTTTTCTTCGGGAGTAAAAGTGGTCTGATTTTTTGTTTTTTCTATTTTTGTCTGCAGCCATTCAATTTTATCAGGTTTTCGAATAAACATATATTCTGAACCTATAGAACGGCAATAGGTTTCATCTAAATGGGCTACAATATTTCGAAGGGTGGTTTTACCAATTCCTATTTCTTTTCCGGCCTGAAATTCAGTATCCAGATCGCTTTCAGAAAGCCCGTAATTTTCAAGATCAAGCGTGGGGTAATATTTTCTTCGGGTTCTTACCGGGTTAGTTTTTGTGAAAAGGTGCCCCCGTCTTCTAAAAATATGGATATAATTAATGACTTTAAATTCTTTATCCAGATTTTGAGTGATGTCAGAATTTTCATCGTAATTCTGCCTTGCAAATTCAAATCCCTTAAAAAAATCCTGCCAGCTTTTATCTATTGATTCGAGGTTTTCTTTAAACTGTCTGTAAAGTTTTTCAATCGTCTCAATATCGGCATTTCCCAAGAAGGAAAAATTTTCCATGAACCAAGTTATTTTTTAAGAAAAAACAGTATTCCTATACTTTGGTTCAAAGTTAAGAAAACTTTTTATGCCGTGTATATTCGCTAATTTATCAGGGCGTTCTTATTTCGTTATAAATTGCAAACAAAAAATTGTTTTATTTTTTATAAAGAGTAATGGGGTATTTATTATTCTATTCCGCTAAAATATCGCATAAACTGCATGCGCTCGAATGCCGCCGGATCCTGAATTTTTTCCTGACTTAATTTACCTTTTATCTGGTTCAGGTAATTATAATTATGTTTTTCCATCCAGTTTTCAAGCTCTTTTAAAAGTACAGAAACATAATCGATACCTTTTGAATATAGAACCGAAGCAATTTGTACAGCGCTTGCTCCGGCCAGTATTTGTTTTATTATGGTTTCGGCAGAATGAATACCAGTGGAAGCAGCAAGATCACAATTAATTTTTTTTGACATCAGGGCAATCCATCGTAATACATTCAGGTATTCATTTTCATTGCTGAAATGATTTGCCTGTGTTAATTCGAGTTTTTCGAGATTAATATCAGGAGTATAAAACCTGTTAAACAATACGATTCCTGTCGCACCGGTTTCCGATAACTTTTGAATTACATGGGCAGGTTTGGTATGGTACTGGCTAATTTTTACAGAAACCGGAATAGAAACTTTTTTAGTTACGTTTTTTGTTATTTCAATGTATGTTTTCTCAAAATCTTTGTCGGAAGTATCTACCGGATTTAGGAAAATATTTAATTCGAGTGCGTCCGCTCCGGCGCTTTCAATTTTTTTTGCAAAGTCTGTCCATTCATAATTTGTAACACAATTAATGCTGGCGATAATCGGAATTAATGTTTCCTTTTTTGCTTTTCTGATGAGTTCCAGGTAAACATTCAGCGTGTCTTCTTTTATATGAATATCAATATAATCGAGTGTTTCAGAAAGTTCCGAGTAAATAAGTGAATCTTTTTGAACTTCATTCTTGAGATCTTTTTCCTGTTGAAGGATTTCTTCTTCAAATATAGATTTTAACACGATAGCAGCAACACCGTTGGATTCCAGTTTTTTTATATTCTCAATATTTGCTGTAAGACCAGAACTGGCTGCTATTATTGGATTTTTCAGATGTAATCCAATGTATTTTGTAGATAGGTCGATCATAATGAAAAATTTGTAGACTAATTTACTAATGTTTGTTGAATATATGCATGAATTCCTGCAGCAGCATTTCTGCCATCACCCATAGCCAGGATAACAGTTGCTCCTCCACGAACTATATCCCCACCGGCAAACAAATCAGAAATGTTTGACTGCATATTATCCGGGTTAACATGTATTGTACCCCATTTTGTAATATTTAATCCATCAACGGCGCTCGGGATAAGCGGATTTGGCGATACGCCCACACTTACCACTACCATATCCACATCTACGTCATATTCTGAACTTGTTAGAGGAACAGGCCTCCTGCGGCCGGAACTATCGGGTTCGCCAAGTTCCATTTTTTGCAGGCGCATACGATTAACCCGTCCGGATTCATCTGCAAAATATTCAACCGGACTGTTCAGGTTCATAAACTCAATTCCTTCTTCCTGGGCATGGTGAATTTCTTCAATTCTGGCCGGCATTTCATCGAGCGAGCGCCGGTAGACGATCATTGCCCTTTCAGCGCCTAATCTTTTGGCGGTTCGAACCGAGTCCATAGCCGTATTGCCTCCGCCGATTACAGCAACATTTTTCCCAAATAATACAGGAGTATCATAATCTGCCTTGGCAGCTCCCATTAAATTTACACGGGTAAGGTATTCGTTGGAAGAAAAAATACCCACATAGTTTTCACCGGGAATATTCATAAACCTGGGGAGTCCGGCCCCGCTGGCTGTAAAAAATGCAACATATCCTTTTGCTTTCAGATCTTCAAACGAGGAAGTTTTTCCAACCACAAAGTTGGTAATAAATTCAACACCCATTTTTCGAAGATTGTTGATTTCCACATCTACAATATCATTTGGAAGTCTGAATTCGGGAATTCCATATTTTAATACTCCGCCAATTTCATGCAGAGCTTCAAAAACGGTCACGGAATAGCCCATTTTAACAAGGTCACCCGCAGCGGCAAGCCCTCCGGGCCCGGAACCTATTACAGCCACCTTAATATTATTCCTTTCTGCAATTTCAGGTATGGATATTTTTCCGCTGTTTCTTTCGAAATCTGCAGCAAAGCGCTCAAGATGTCCGATAGCTACTGCAGGTTTTTTTAGTTTCTGGGTATAAAAGCACTGGGCTTCGCATTGTACTTCCTGTGGGCAAACCCTGCCGCAAACTGCCGGAAGCGAATTGGTTTCTTTTAGCGTTTTTGCTGCACTTAAAAAATCACGTGCTTCAATATATTTAATAAATTTTGGAATGTTTATACCCACCGGGCATCCGGTTATGCAGGTGGGGTTTGGACAATCAATACAACGCTGTGCTTCCGACACAGCCTGTTCTTCGGTTAATCCAAGGTTTACTTCAAGGCTGTTTTTATTTCGGATATTGGGATCCTGTTCGGGCATTTTTACGCGTTCGCGTGAAGTACGTTCTTTGTTTTTTATTTGCGATCTTAAGGCTACCCGCCACTCCTGATCCCGCTCTGCTTTAAAATATTCCGGATTATTTGTCATTGTAAAATTTCAGAAATTTGAAAATGTAAACAATTAATTTAAAGTCTCAAGATATTGCTCGTAGGCTTGTTTTTCTTCATTTTTATAAGCGCCCAGTCGCAACAAAAGCTCATCAAAATCTACCTGGTGTGCATCAAATTCGGGTCCATCAACACATACAAATTTAGTTTTATCACCCACGGTTACACGGCAGGCGCCGCACATTCCCGTACCATCTACCATAATAGTATTTAAACTGGCCACGGTGGGGATGTTGTATTTTTTGGTAAGCAAAGAAGCAAACTTCATCATAATGGCCGGACCAATGGCAATTGCTTCATTGACTTTTTCACGTTTAATTACTTCTTCCATACCATGGGTAACCAGGCCTTTATTTCCATGCGAACCATCATCGGTCATAATGATCACTTCATCAGAATAGGCACGTATCTGATCTTCAAGTATAATAAGTTCTTTATTTCTGGCTGCCAATACGGTAACAATTCTGTTTCCGGCTTTTTTCATGGCTTCCACAATGGGTAAAAGCGGGGCAATACCCACACCTCCTCCGGCACATAATATAGTTCCTGAATTATGAATGTGTGTAGCCTGCCCCAGAGGGCCAACTACATCTGTTATTAAATCTCCCGGATTGAGATTACATACTTTATGAGATGTAACACCTACTTTTTGGATTACCAGGGTAATCGTACCTTTCTCCGGGTCTGCCTGTGAAATAGTCAGTGGTATTCTTTCGCCTTTTTCACCAATTTTAACAATTACAAAATGCCCTGCTTTGCGTTTTTGTGCAATATCTGGCGCTTCGATAACCAGCTTAACCACATTTTCTGAAAAGTTAACTTTATCAATTATTTTATTCATCAATTGTAATGTTTCTATAACAATACTTAAAAAAGTCTCAAAAATAAAATTTAGAAAGCATATATATATTAAGTGTTTTACGGAGTGCTATTTAAATATTTGATTTATAGCAAAATATATTGTAATTTAATATATAATTTAAAATTGTTACAAATTAAAACGGAATTAACTTTGCTTTTCTTTTATGACCGGGATTAGTGAAAGCAATAAATTAATTATTAGTTTTTAAAGAACAAAATTGTTAACCGTGTGTTAAAAATAACCGAAACCAATTAAATAAAATGATAATAGGAATTCTTAAAGAAAAAGCTCCGGAAAAACGTGTTGTGCTAACTCCGGAAATTATCAAATTACTCGTGAATCTTGGAACTCAGGTTTTTATAGAGAAGGGTGCAGGGGATGCTGCATATTATTACGATTCTGATTATAAAAATTCCGGGGCAGAAACTAAAGATGCCAAAACAATTTTAGATCAATCGGATATTTTACTGAAGGTGAATTCATTTTCTCCGGAGGAAATCAAATCCCTTAAAAAGGGACAGGTAGTTTTAGGTACTTTACAACCTTTCACAGATTCCGGAGCGGTTAAAGAGTTAGTAAAAAAACAGCTTACTTCTTTTAGCATGGAACTGGTACCCAGAATTTCCAGGGCGCAATCTATGGATATATTATCATCGCAGGCTACTGTTGCAGGGTATAAGGCCGTATTGGATGCAGCATTTCATTTACCAAGGTTTTTCCCGATGTTTATGTCAGCTGCCGGAACAATAAAGCCTGCAAAGGTTTTAATTTTAGGAGCAGGAGTTGCCGGATTACAGGCGCTGGCAATATCCAGAAAACTGGGATCTGTGGTAGAAGTATTTGATGTTCGATCAGCCGTTAAAGAAGAAGTTAAAAGCCTTGGCGGAAAATTTGTTGAAGTAGAAGGCGCTGCCGAAGATGCTGCCGCAGGAGGATATGCTGTAGAGCAAAGTGAAGAATATAAAAAGAAACAGGGCGAATTAATACAAAGTCATGCTTTAAAATCAGATGTAGTGATTTGTACCGCTCAAATTCCCGGGAAAAAAGCTCCTGTGTTAGTAAAAAAAGCGACGGTTGAAGGAATGAAAGCCGGATCGGTAATTGTTGATCTGGCAGCTTCAACTGGGGGTAACTGTGAGCTTACTCAGAATGCTAAAATAATAGTCCATAACAAAGTTACTATTATTGGTAATTCCGATTATCCTTCAGACATGCCTGGTGATGCCAGCGCTATGTTTGCTAAAAATGTTTTTAACTTTTTAAAACTTATGATCTCTGAAAAGGGTGAACTAAATCTTAATTTTGAAGACGAAATTATTAAAGGTACCTGCCTCACTCATAATGGTGAAATTATGAATGAAAGGGTAAAAAACACAATTAAATAAGAACAAAAATTATGGAAGATATTCTTATATTTTTTTACACCTATAAAGGGCCGATATTTATTATTGTATTATCTGTGTTTTTAGGGATTGAGGTGATTTCAAATGTTCCCTCAGTGTTGCATACACCACTAATGTCAGGGGCAAATGCTATTAGCGGGGTTATAATTATAGGCGGTATAATTCTTCTTGGACATGCCGATTTATCGGGGATCTCTTTAAATATGATTTTGGGAATTTTAGCTGTTCTTTTCGGAACACTAAACGTAGCCGGAGGTTTTGTGGTTACTGACCGTATGCTGGAAATGTTTAAAAAAAAGAAGAGAAAAAATTCAAATTAATACAACAACGCAAGAACTGATCAACAAATCAACATTTAAAATATAATCAAGTGAATAATATTATAGAGCAAATAGGAGTTACCGGTGGTGATGTAATTCTTGAATTAAGTTACCTAATAGCTGCAATTTTGTTTGTTATCGGGTTAAAATTATTAAGTCATCCCGAAAGTGCAAAAAGAGGGAACCTTTGGGCAGCAGCGGGTATGTTACTGGCAATGATTACCACATTAATATTTCACAGAAATAACAACGGGGAACATATAGCGCTTCCAAATATAATTTTAATAATTATTACAATAACTATAGGGACCATTATCGGCGCAATAATTGCCCGAAAAATTAAAATGACTGCAATGCCCCAACTGGTTTCTTTTTATAATGCCACCGGAGGAGCCGCGTCAGCTCTCGTTGCCCTTATGGAATTTTCAAATCCCAATAACACATCTGTGTTAGTTACACTTCTCGGATTGATAATTGGAAGTGTTGCCTTTAGCGGAAGTATGATTGCCTATGGAAAACTCGATGGTAAAGTCGGGGATATCTTTTCTCCCATTATGACCTATATTAATTTATTATTTCTTGCCATCATTGCCGGAATAACTGTGTATTTAATTTTTGCAACCGAACCATCCCAAGGATGGATATACGCATTATTAGCGTTGTCTCTTATATACGGAATTACATTTGTTATGCCCATTGGCGGTGCAGATATGCCCGTAGTAATTTCATTATTAAATTCGTTTACAGGTATTGCTGCTGCAATGGCAGGATTTATTTATCAGAATCAGGCCATGATATTAGGCGGGATTCTTGTGGGTGCTGCGGGTACAATTCTTACGTTGTTAATGTGCCGGGCAATGAACCGATCGTTGTTAAATGTTATAATTGGCGCTTTTGGCGGTGGGGCAGGTGTTGCTGCAAATAAAGAGATAGGTACCATTAAAGAAATATCACTCAGTGATGCAGCGGTATTATTAAGTTATTCTCAAAAGGTGGTAATAATTCCGGGTTATGGATTAGCTGCTGCACAGGCACAGCATATTTGCAGTGAAATGGACCGTATGTTATCGGATAAAGGAGTAGAAGTTAAATACGCCATTCATCCGGTAGCAGGAAGAATGCCGGGGCATATGAATGTGTTGCTCGCAGAAGCTGATGTTCCCTATGATAAATTAATAGAAATGGATGATATCAATCCCGATATGCCCAATGTAGATGTTGCAATTGTTATAGGAGCTAACGATGTGGTTAATCCTGCAGCGCTCGACGATCCGGGTAGCCCCATTTATGGGATGCCGATTATTCTGGCTCATGAAGCAAAAAATATTATTGTTATGAAGCGCGGTATGGGGAAAGGATATGCCGCTATAGAAAATTATCTTTTTTATCACGATAAAACCCGTATGCTGTTTGGAAATGCCAAAGATTCTATCCAGAAACTGGTAACTGAGATAAAAAGTTTATAGATCAAGGAATAAACTTATTACAATTTTTTATTTTAAATTTTCAATACTTTCCTGATACTTCAGTATCATCTGATGCTTTATATGTATTAGTCTAAGAACAACTGTTCATTTCATGAATGCAACTAAATAGTACTATTTTAATTTGATTGTTTTTCACAATTACAATAGGTTAATTTTAAAACTGCTATATCGGATGTTTTACATTAGATGTAACCGAGTTTATAAAAATATTTCATTACAAATAAGATTAAAATTAGGTTTCTTTATTTATCTTGAAATTCAGCACGTTAATGCACTAAGGGAGTGTAATTTATAACCAATGTTAATAACTTGGAGTTTACTGCTCGTCAAAATTATTTTAATTTTCATCAATAAACCCTGATACCAAACTTATCAAATGTAACCTGAAAACGATGATTTTCGTTAAGGTCATTGATGATTTGTTGAATTAGTGCGTATGATAAAATTTATACCCAAGATTGTATTTCTGAAAAACAGACCAACCAACTTACTTATCAGTCGATCTGACCACCTGATTATTAAACTAATATAAAAAGTTTTGAGCCTAAGCAGAATTATATTATTATTTTTTAGAAACCATATAAAACTTAAAAAGTATTATAAGGGTTTTTTGTTATTTCTGACACTTGCAGTATTTAGCGCTAATATTTATGCTGTAACCTGGTATCCTCTGGTTGCTGGTAATTGGGATGATCCCGCAATATGGACACTTGATCCTTCCGGGTCATTACCAAACAATCCGGGAAATTATACACCCACAACCTCACCAACAAGTGCAACCGATAATGTTATTATATTGGCCGGAAGAATAATAACAATCCAGGCTGGTAATAATAATAAAACGAATGCCATTCTTACTGTAAACGGTGAACTGGATATTACAACAACAACCGGACATACATTTTCTGAAATCAGGGGCGGCGGTATTATATACCTGGCAGCTGATAATTTTCCATCAGGAGATGCATCACATTTTATCACTGAAGATTTTGGTGAGGGTACAGTTGTTTATAACGGAAACGGATTTATTGCAGGTTCAGCACGTACCTTTTATAACCTTCAGGTTAATTTGAATAATGCCACTGATGCAGTAATTATAACTAACAATTATATCATTAACGGCAACCTTACTATAAATAAGGGAAAATTTCAAATTAATAATGGTTCTTCCACTACAGCGCTGAATATTTTAATAAATGGTAATACAACCGTTGAAACAGATGGAAGTATTGTTGTAGGTGCCGGGAATGCAGTGCATACCATCGAATTTAAAGGGGATGTAACAAACAACGGAACAATTGATTTTGCCAATGGGGCAATATATACTGCAGCTACCAATGGTGCAGTCAAAGCAATTTTTAGTGGTGCAACAGATAATATTCTTACCTGTAATGGCACAACCGATTTTTATCGTTTTTTTCTTGATAAAGGTACGGATGATACATACATATTATCAGTAATTTCTACCAATACGGCTAATTTTAATTTATTTGGACCTGTTACAGGAGCTGGTGGCGCTGACCCAGAAGATGGCCCGGGAGGCTGGGAACGTCTTGCCCTGGTACTGTATAATGGAACCCTAAAACTGGGATCAAATATAAATATCCCGATATTGGGCGCATTCAGAACAGGTACAGATCCCCAGGAGTTTCACATACCCTACAATGCACGTTTATGGATTGATGGCGCTGATGTATCAACACACACAACTGGAGGAGGCTGGCGTGGTATAACAATTTACGGAACGTTACAGGTTTCATCAGGTACATTCACCAATCCTGCCAATACGGGAGGTATTACCTATTTCAGTAATGTTGCAGAGCCCGGAAAATTGGTTTTAGAAGGCGGGGAAATTTATACCACCCAGGTGAAAGAAGCAAATACAACAGGACGATTTAGTTATATTCAATCAGGTGGAGCATTATATATAAATAATTTATCGGATAGCCGTGGTTCTTCGGCAGTGTTTGCTTTACCTCAAAGTGATTATTCGTTTAATATGTCTGGCGGATTAATACAGATTGACGCTGTTAATACTACCGCAACAAATGGTATTGATATTGGTTGTGATGAAGGGAATATTAATGTTACCGGAGGTACAATTGAGCTCCTGATTCCAACTGAAGATGCCGGAGGGCAACCGGAATTTGAAATAAATACTACAGCGCCATTTTGGAACCTTACCTTAACGGAATCTGTAAACGCTGGTACACAACAGGTAGCATTACAAAGTAACCTTACAGTTTTAAATGATCTTACAATTGGTGCAAATACAACATTGGAAACAAAAGGTTTTGACGTTAAAATTGGTGGTGATTTAATTATAGAAGATGGAGGGGTATATGATCATAATAATAATACTACATATTTTATTGGTGCTGATAATTCATCAATAATTATCGAAAATACAGCCACACCATCTGATTTGGTATTCTATAATTTGTATATTGAAAAAGATAAATTAGGCACTTCATCTTTTTATTCTGTTGAACTTCAAAGTCCGGGCCGATCTGAAACACCCGGTGTTGCAGCTAATACAGCTATAACAATTTTAAATGACCTTACCATCAGGCGGGGAAGTTTAAATACATATAGATATACTATTGAGCAAAATGGCGACATCGAGATAATTGATGGTGAAATATTAGCAGATGGGACCAATCCTGGAAGAATAGAACTTACTGGCGGGACTGGCCAACACACACTGAAAGGTTCAACAAGCAAAGAACAAAGCTTTGGGCATATTGAGTTAAATGATGGTAATGGAGTTATTTTATTAAGTAATGTTAATTGTACTGATGTTACATTAACCAATGGAATGTTTGATCTTGATATTTATAATCTAACAGTTACAAACAATATAAGTGGTTACACCAATGCGAGATATTTTAGATCAGCAGGCAACGCTTCTGATGGCGGATTAACTTTAGAATTTACACTATCCGGAACTTATGGAGCAAATACATCTGTTGCGTTCTATCCTGTTGGTGTAACAGGAAAATATACACCCGGTGAAATATTTATTGATAATTATACCTTTGGAAGTGCTGTAAGCGGTTCTGTTCAGGTAAATCCTGTAAATGCTTATCATCCGGCAACCCGAAATCCTGTCAATGTACTGGCATATTACTGGATGTCTGAGGAAACAGGTTTTTCCTCTGTTCCTGCGGCTAATGTCTACTATAGGTTCACGTATTCATCGAATGTGCCCAATAATTTCAGGGAACATGTTTTATTTAATAATTCATGGTTAGATGCCAATTCAGGGATCAATGGGAGCCCAATACTGGAATACAAAGAAAATACATTTGGATTTATCGATGGAGAATTTGCAGCAGGCCAGAATGGGGAATTTAATAATAGAAGAATATTGTATTCCAGAAAAAACGGTAACTGGAATGATGTTACCGTCGGAAATCCAATGTGGGAGGATGAGGTTGGGACTTTAATAGAAAATGCCGGTAATTTACCTGCTGGTAGTGATATTGTTGTTGTTAGAAATGGAAATCGTGTAAATGTACCATCAGGTGTTAATCCCACCGTTGCAGAACTTGAATTTGATCATGATACCGCTGTTTCTCATGGCATTGAGGATCTCCCACGTGTTCAGGTAGATGTAAATAATACTGCTACATTTATAAAAGTAACAGGTACAGGTATTTTTACCGAATGGATTAATAATGTTAACGATCCGGTTATAATAGGTGATTTTGGTGATTTTGCAAATCAGAAATACAGTTGGTTTTTATATGTAGCCAGTGCGGATTCGGTTACTTTACCTTCCACACCTGCAGTATATCCAAACGTAATGACCGAAGGTTGGAATAATAGTCTTACTTTTCCGGTAGATATTACCATAAATTATAATCTGAACCCAAGAGGAAGGTCTACATTATTATTAAATAATGGTGTTGCTGGAGATATTTATGTGGGCGGCAATGTATGGATTGGAGATTGGGAATGGGGTAAAATCGAATTTCCTTCAACCGGGAACAATAGAATTTTAACTATTGGCGGAAATTTGGACTTCACACAATCAGTAACTGCTCCAACCAATGATAGAACAATTTATGTAAATAATTCAACACCTTCCAGCCTGGAACATCAATTAATTATTGGTGGTGATATTATTCAGGGAGTAGGTATTATTGATTTATATAATGGCGCTGGTACCGCGAATAATACGATTTTAACTATTGATGGAGAATCCAATAGTGAATTTACTAAAACTGCTGCTGAAATTACAGATTTATACCGTTTAGAAATTGATAAATTAGAAGGGTATAGTTTTACATGTAATAACGATTTTACTTTATCAGGGCCTACTAATGGGGCTACAAAAGCACTGGAACTAATTAGCGGTGATTTAATAATATTGGGTAGCTCAACCGACATTACCTTAACCAGTGGAGGTGCCAATTTTAAAATTCCTTCCGGTACCAGTTTAAGTGTATCAAATGCAATTGTTAGAGCTACCGGTACAAATAGTGGTATTTACCTGGATGGATTAATGGAAGTTGGGGACAATAGCCAGTGGTTGTTAAACGGAGGAACCAACAATTTTATTGAATATTCCGCTTCCGGAAATGCTGAGATACAAGTAGAGCAGGGTACTTTAATAGTAGGATCACAAATTAGGAGAAATACATTAACTACTGAAGGAATCCTGAATTTTTCACAAAATAACGCCAATTCAACTGTTATAATTGGAGAAACAGATGCTCCGGAAAACCGAAGAGGTGTATTTGAAATACTAAATGCAGGCAGTGAATTTACCCAGGTAGCAGACGCATCAATTACTATTGTTCATTCTCAAACTACTCCGGCCTTCCCTTCATTATATCTTGATCCGGAATCCAGTAGTTTAGGGTCTGGTTCTGGTTTTGTGTTTGGAAATAGTTCTACTTTGGCGGCTAATAAGGATATGGGTATCTATTCAACTATTGATTTGAAGAATATTACATTGGACAATTCCGGTTCAAATAGTCCATCTTTAACTATGTGGACAGTGCCTCTAACGATCACTGAAAATCTAAACATAGGATCAGGAACAACATTTGATGCAAATGGATTAAATCTTTATGTAAATGGCAATTTTATCAATTCAGGAAACTTTACTGCAAATAATAATACTACGTATTTAAATGGGACTTCAGACCAACGGATTGTTGGAAATACTAACTTTTATAACCTAATTAAATCTTCAAATAACACATTAAGTCTTGCTGCTGCCGGAGCCGATATAACGGTACAGAACGATCTTCAATTACTTGGTGGTACATTACGGGATAGCAGCAATACAGTTTATATTTCTGGAGATTGTTTCAGTGATGCCACTCATATTTATGGCGGAGCCGGAGACGGTATTGACTTTAATGGCAGTTTCGAACAGCAACTGTCAGGTTCGGGAACATTTGGTAAAATTACAATTAGTAACAATGTTACTGTTCCATTGGGTAATGATCTGACAATTACTGATAATTTAAAAATGAATGGTGGTGTTTTTACTATTGGGAAAAACCTTCTTACTTTAAATTTAGGTGCGGTTATTGAAGAAACTGTTGCGTTTTCCTCATCAAATATGATCCAAACCAATATTTCGTTTACAGATAAAGGTGTAAAGAAAGTATTACCATCCGGGGCTTCCTCTTTTGTTTACCCAATTGGGTCTGGTGGCAAGTATACTCCGGTTACAATGATCATTGATGCAAATGGCAACAGTTCAGGAAGTATAACAGTAAAAGCTGCTGATGAAATGCATCCGAGTATTCAGGAAGATGCTGAAGCGCCAAATCCTGAAATTGTTGATGCGGATAATGTGCTGCAATATCACTGGTCCATGGATGCCAACGGCATATCAGGATTTGATGGCACGGTAAACATGAAATATAATCCAGCTGATGTTAGGGTAACAAGCCCGTATGATATATACGATTATATTACTGCAAGGCTGCTAAATGATGGCAGTGGAGAGTGGAATAAGTACGATGACACCACAAAATTTGATGAATCATCAGAGACCCTGATCTTTGAATTTGAAGGTGTTCCTGACGAAGAAATCAGCGGTGACTATACAGCAGGTGTTGATGGCTCATGGTTTAATGGTGCAATTCCTGATAATGTGCCGGAATATGAAACCAATACTACAGGAAACTGGAATACTGGCACAATTTGGACGCCCAATGTAACTGGCGGTCCAAGAGGTGCTATTGCAAAAATTAATTTAACACACGAAGTTACTGCCACGGCTAATTATATTTCATCCTATACAACCGAAATTCAGGGAACCCTTAAGCTTAACTCCACTTTTGGACACCGGTTAGGACTGGTAAAGGGACAGGGATTGATGTACCTTGAAAGAGAAGCAATACCTGCCGGCGTTTATGATGCATTCTTTTCAGCAGCCGGAGGAACAATTGAGTTTGGCGGAACAACGAATTTTAATATATTAAGCAGCTATCCGCAGGTAAATAATCTTAAACTAAGTGGTACCGGTGATCGGAAACTTTCGGATGCCAATCTTAACGTTTTGGGTAATTTAACAATAGATGGAACATCCGGATTAAAATTTATAAACTTATATAACAGAAAAATTGATATAAAGGGAAATCTTACCCTGGGTACCGGAGCATTCAGTGCGGGGACCGGATCAAACGCAATTGTAGAATTATCCGGAATTTCCTTACAAACTATAACAGGAAATTTCACAGGTACAAATGCGGCATTTAATATCTTAAAGGTTAATAATGTAAGTGGTATAAATCTTTCCGGTAATGTGGATATAAATAACCAGTTAACCCTCACAAACGGGCGCATTAATCCTGGCGGCAATACACTCAGAATTGGATTAACAGGTATCATAAGCCCTGCATCGGGAAGCAGTTCTTCTTATGTAAACGGAAAACTCACAAAAGTACTTACAGCCTCCGGTACTACCAATTTTATTTATCCGATAGGTAAAAATGGAAATCCGGGTAAAATTGAAGCCAGATCTGTAACAGCCTTTAGCGGTAGCGGAGATGTAAGTGCAGAATATTTCTTTGATAATCCTACAAATGCAGGTTATACAACCACAAGTATAGGAGCAGGCATCGGTACGGTTAGTCAGACTGAATACTGGCATTTTCAGGCCCCGACAAATGCGCAAAGCAAATTAAGATTTACACTTGACGGATCAAGTGATGTAGCCAACGCAGCTACTGATATCAATACATTGCGTATAGTAGCATGGAATGGTTCGCAATGGGTACAAGTAGGCGGTACTCCAACAATTACCGGTACAGCTACTTCGGGCACGGTTACTGCTACTGCGGATATCAATTGTAACAGCTATCAATATTTTACTCTCGGTACAACTGAGACTATTACCCTGGCCACTGGATCCATTATTACCGGTGATGCCACAATATGCGAAGGTGAATCGGTGAATATTTTAGTTTCGCTTACGGGAACAGCAAATTGGACAGTTTATTATTCTGATGGAACATCCGATTATTCCGATGCTACTTCCACAAGTCCATTAACAATAACCGTATCACCTGTAACTACAACAACTTACACCCTGGACTCAATAACAGACAATAATGGTACCGGCATACTTGTAGGAGATCAGGATATTATTATTACTGTTAATCCCAAACCTGCAGCCGGTTTAGTTAATAGTTCAACCGGTAATGAAATTTGTGAAGGGGAGGAAGTCATTTTTACGGGTTCAGGCGGATCTAATTATAATTTCCAACTGAATAACAGTTCAGTACAAAACAGCACCCTGGTTACCTATACCACCAGTTCCTTAGTAGATAATGATGAAGTTTTTGTTGTTGTAACTACCAGCTCAGGCTGTATCGATACCAGTGCTATTACAACCATCACCGTGAATACTGTTCCTGCTCCGGCAATTATTTCAACAGATACTATTGTTTGTGAAAACGCGCTGGGATCATATTCTACCGCCATTACAGGAAATAGTTTTGTATGGTCTGTAACCGGCGGGGTAATTGATTCCGGACAAAATACAAATGCCATTTCAGTTACCTGGGATACAGTAACTCCGGTGGGGACAATAAGTAATACAGGAATTGTTATAGTTACAGAAACAACTCCCGCACCTGCCTCATGTGCAACTGTAACTCCCGATTTTGAAGTAACAGTATTCAGACGGCCTGAAACAGGCCCGGCATTTCATATTTCGAATGATAACGATTTATAAAACCAGGCATATTAAATTTAATAATAAAATTAAGCTGATTGATCAAATTATTGAAACAAATTATAAATATAAACGAATAAGAACCAAATTAACAGTAATCGTGGATTACACGAAGATTTTAAAAATAAATATTTAAAAAAAGTCATTATTAATTTAAACAAAGTGTTATGAAAAAAGTGAATTTAGTTAGAACGTTGATGAGTGTTGCTGTTGCAATACTTGTAACCAATGGTGTGTTTGCACAGGTGAACGATCCTTCTGGAAATTATGTGGTGTATGATGCTGCCGCAGTAGCTCCCGCCGATGTTGAATATGTAACTGTTGGCGCTACTTTAGGTTATTTTGCCGAACCGGATCCTGTTTATCATCCAAGCTATAATGCTGGTGGTAGCTGGACATTACAAACCGGTTTTGTATGGAACTGGACAGCTCCGACTGATCCCGGAACTGCACCTACAATTAATAAGCCGGGTGATGCAAACTATGCAACTATTACGTATCCGGTTGCTGGTGATTATGTAATTAACGTGGCAGAAGAATCTTCAGCTGCTTTTGGTGGTTGCGCAGATGCTTCTCCAACAGTTTTGAATGTAACCGCAATTCCTGCACCTTCAGCCCAGTTTTCTACTGCTGACGTAACTACAGGTTTATGTGATGATCAGCCAGCTGCTTCGGTTGTATTAGCGATCACTGAAAGTGCTCCTGATGCATTAGCTGCGTATTCTTTTACAATTACAGAAATTGTTGAAAATATTGATGCTGGTGGCAGCCCTACAGCTACTGTAACGGCTACTCATAATGTAGCTGATTTTGGCTTAGGTGCAAAAGCAAAAACCGGTACTTCAGGTTTTGCCGGAACATCTCCGAATTTCACCTATACATTAACTTCTGCTGCTTTGGACGTTGAAAACAATGCACGTACCCGTTATACATATTCTGTTGTTTCTGCATCAGGTGTAACCGGAACAGGTATTGTTTCTGCAATTTCACATAAATCAGATTATTTGGCAGGAGCTGTTAATGCACATGCTTTTGGTGCTAAAACTACAGTGGTATTTATCGTTAACCCTGCTCCTTCAACAGGAGATATCTATCATATACCTAATACCTACAGCTATTAAGATTTATTTGATTTAGTGTAGTTTGATTATTTAGGATGTTGATATAAATCGAAATATGTTTCTCATAGGTTACAAGAATAAGATAATAACACTAATGTTCATAATACTCGGTACTGTATATGGGCACGGGCAAAATTTACCTTTTGCCTGTGCCGGCAGTATTGAAGCTTATGGCATTACTGGAAGTTATAATTCTACCTTTGAGTGGCTTATCGATGGAGGGATAATTCTTGATAATTCTAATGATTCCATTGTTGTTCAATGGGACACCGATCGCAGAAACCATCGTCTTCAGGTGGTTGAAATCACAGATTATAATTGTATAGGAAATCCTGTAGAAGCATATGTAGATGTTCGCAGGCCGGATGTAAATCTGGGTGCGGATTTTAATGAAATATGCGCAGACGGAAATTTTGAATTTGATGCTTCAGGGTCATCAACTCAACCGGTAACATATTTATGGCAGGATGGGAGTGATAATCCCACCTATGTCACAAATCAATCGGAAGGAGTTTGGGTGAGAGTAACTGATATTGATGGTTGTGTGGATTATGATTCCTCACAACTGGTTGTACATCCATTACCCGTTGTGGATCTCGGGCCGGATACAACGGTCTGCGGGACTGGATTGTATGAACTGAATGCCGGATATTTTAGTTTTTATGACTGGTCAACCGGAGATATCGGTAATCCCATTCAAATTGGATCCAGCCAGGGAACTGTAGATACTATTTCTGTGGTTGTTATGGATGATAATGGTTGTATTGCCCAGGATACTATTTTAATGCTGCCCTGTGATTTGGAATTGTTATTTGCAGAAATGCCAAATACAATAACACCAAATGGTGACGGACAGAATGACGAATGGATTATACCCTATATGAATCTGTTCCCGAATGCCGAGCTTGAAATATTTGACCGATGGGGCAGACTGATCTATCGATCAACAAACATTTCCGGACAACCCTGGGATGGGCATACTCAGGCAGGTAAAGAATTACCCATGGATTCCTATTATTATGTAATAAAACTCAATGTAGACAATTTTGATACCCTGGTGGGTACAGTGAATATAATTCGTTAACAAGTTTGATTTTTTTTCAATTGAGAATCTTTCGATATATTTGACGACTTAAAAAACAGGAATAATCAGCGATTGAAAACCGCTTAAAAAGTTTTTGCAGAAACATAAGGCATGATATATTGTAAATGAAAAAAGTAAAATATATACTGGTATTTTCTTTCTTATTAGGCTCAATAGCTATAAAAGCTCAGCAGTTTCCTGTATATAGTCAATACATGATGAATGGATTTCTGCTGAATCCTGCTATTGCAGGCCATGAGGGATATACTGCCGTTAATGTTACTGCCAGGGAACAATGGGTTGGATTAAAAGACGCTCCCAGTACCTATGCTTTAAGCGGACAAACCCGTTTGCTTAAAAATAGTTTTATTTTTCGTTCGGCATCTGTTCGTAAGCGCCGGCGTGCAAAATCAAGAAGCGGGCGTGTGGGGTTTGGAGCATATGTATTTGCAGACAGGAATGGTGCGTTTAACAGAACCGGATTCCAGGGCACCTATTCTTACCATTTAACCTTAGACAGGTCTCAGCTTTCATTTGGAGTTTCGCTTACCGGATTTCAGTTTGGTATTGATGATTCTAAAATAGTTTTACTGGATGATGTTGATAATTTATATAATAACGCAGAGAAATCGGCGCTCGTGCCTGATGCCAACTTTGGAGTTTATTTTTCGAATAAAAATTTATATGCAGGGTTTTCTGCCCAGCAATTGTTTCAAAGTTCACTCAAATTAAACAATCAGGGATTTGGTTTTGAGATGCTCAGAACCTATTTTGTAATGGCCGGGTATCGATTTGATTTAATTGATTTTTTATTTGTTGAGCCTTCATTCCTTTTTAAATCTACAGAGAAGTTTAGTGCACAGGGTGATGTAAACCTCAAATTTTATTTTAAGGAAGATTATTGGGCTGGTCTAACCTACCGCACCGGAGGAGGATTTAAGCTTTATGATGAAACTCTTGCCGGAAAAGGATCATCTGTAATTTTTATGGCAGGCGCCCGGGTGGATAAATTTTATTTCGGGTATGCGTTTGACTATACTCTAAGCAGCATTCAAAAAAATACACTTGGTTCACATGAATTAATGCTTGCTGTTAAATTTGGCGATAATGCCAGAAGATATCGTTGGCTGAACAGGTATTAGCATTGTTTCTTTTACTCCTTTTTATTTTCTGTTTTTTCCAGATAACTTTCAAATGTACCTTTCGAAATCTGATGAATTTCGTATTTGTAACTTGAATAATTTACAAGAACACTATCTTTATTAAATTCGCGAAAGCGGCTTATTTTCCCTTTTGGATAATATAAATAATCAAATTTTTTAATCAGGCTGCCATCTTCTGTTGTATAATTCTTGGCTGCAAGCCGGCCTTGTTCGTTATAATCAAAAGAGACAATTTCAGTTTTATTACTCCCGTTTTTATTCTTTATTTGGATAATCTTTTTGCTTATCTGTCCGCTATCATTATAAGTGTATTCAATTGTTTTTGATTTAATTTCTGATGGTGAACGGGGCTTATATTTAACAGATTTGTTGAGAGTCAATCCCTGATTGTTATAATTTAAATTTGTTGTCCGGAGTAACTTATTATCAGCATCACGTTCCTGACTGGATTTTAACAGGTTGTTCTGATAGCTATATATTGTTTCCAGTTGTTTTTTTACATGTTCACCCTCAGGCACAAATTCAGTTTCTTTTATTTTTTTGCCATCCGGATCATACTGGTATTGAATAAGGAAATTTAATGTATTATCACTATTATAAACCTCTTTGGTATGCGGCAAATTATTTTCATAAAAATACCATATATACTTCGTTAACATACCGGTATTCATATCGTAGAAGAATTCACGCAACAGCCGGTCATTTACCGATAAAAACTTCTGACTTATTACTGTACTTTTTGGGGTTGTTTTTCCATCAATAATTTCCTGACCGTATTCAAAATCAATTTTTACAGTATCTTTTTGGGCGTGCAATACCTGAGTAATACACAACAAACCCAAAATAATTTTATAGATTTTCATATTTATAGATGAATTTTGTAAACCAAAATTTTAGTAATAGTTAAAATTAATTTGAGCAATATATACTAATCATTTCACTGGCTTGCGTATAGCCCAAATCAAGCGCTTTTTCAAGATCTTTACAGCCCTCCATCATGTTATCCAGGTTGATGTAAGAAACGGCTCTCTGATAATAAGCTTCAGCATTGTTGGGAATTAACTTTATATATTCGTTATAGTCAGCTATTGCTTCTTTGTGTTTTTTTAAGATGCCTTTTGAGACGCCTCGGCTATAATATGAATCAGCGAAAGCCGGATCTATTTTAACTGCCTCGCTAAAAGAAGCAATAGAACCAGCATAATTTTGTTGCATTGCTTTTATAATGCCAAGTAAATGGTATCCTTTCGCATTTGCCTGATTAATACGCAGGCTTTGTTCAAGATCTGCCTGTGACCCTTTAATATCATTGAGGTTTAATTTTGATAATGCTTTGTTATAATAGCTGTCTGCTGGTTTGAATTTATACTTAATCGCCTCGTCAAAATCGGTTACCGAGGCTTTAAAATTATTAAGTCTTGCATAACTTACTCCTCTATAGTAATAGGCATTGGGATAGTTTTTATCCAGCTCAAGTGTATGAGTAAAATCTTCAATTGCCCCTTCAAAATCATTCAGGTTAAACTTCAGGTACCCCCGGTTATAAAATGCATCAATATTATTAATATCCATTTCGAGTATCTTATCATAATCCTGAATGGCACCTTTATAATCCTCCAGGTTTTCGCGGGCCTGAACGCTTTGTAAATAAGCTTCCAGATTATTATTATCCAGTTCTTTTGCTATATTATAATCAGCTAATGCACCGGTAAAATCATTAAGGCTGGCTTTGGTTATTCCTCTGTGATAATAGGCAAGTGCAGACGTACTGTCAAGAAGAATAACTTTTGAAAATTGTAATAAAGCATCATCATACTGTCCAATTTTATTTAGGATTTTTCCTTTTAATAAATAAGAATCTTTTTTCAGACTATCAAGTGTAATTGAAGTATTGATATTCGTTTCTGCCTGTGAAAAATTCTGAAGATTATAATAAGCTTCCGCTAAATTTAAATAGGTAGCCGCATTTTTTTTATCCCATCTTAACGAACGTTTTAAATACGTCAGGGCGGGTTCATACTGCGTTGAATCAGCCAGTTGTACACCTTTCACTCTCAGTGATTCAGCGATTTTGTTTTTAGAAAAAAAGAAACCTGTTCCGATTATAATTAAAATAATTATTATAGTTAAAATTATCCTGATAAGTTTCTTATTCATATTTTTAAAACTTTTAATGAAACGAATGAAATATAAAATTAGCTTATTATATGTATTGTAATCCAAAAATACTTTATTTAAGGTTTAATTTAGCAAGAATAAATACTTTTAAAAAATTCAGAGAGAATAAATATTAATTTTAGCGCAAATAAGGAGATCTGATATGAAGGCAATGATGCTTACCGGGATAAGGCAAATGGAAATGATGGATATTCCTGCCCCGCTGATACAAAAAACAACAGACGTACTGATTAAAATGAAATCTGTTGGTGTATGCGGAAGTGATATTCACTATTATACCGACGGCAAAATTGGCTGTCAGGTTGTTACGTTTCCTTTTCCGTTGGGACATGAGGGTGCAGGGATAGTTGAAGAAGTAGGACGGGGGGTAACCCTTGTAAAACCGGGAGACAGAATTGCAATTGATCCGGCAATGCCTTGCTGGGAGTGCGATCAATGTAAAGCCGGCAGGTCACACACCTGCCGTAATTTGCGGTTTTTGGGAAATCCGGGACAGGCAGATGGTTGTCTGACGGAATATATTGTTATGCCTGAAACCAGTTGTTTCCCAATTGATAAAGACTTAAATTATAATCAGGCAGCAATCTCAGAACCTCTTTCTATAGGGGTGTATTCCGTTAAAAATTCGAAAAACCTGCAAGGGGCCTCAATTGGAATACTTGGCTTTGGACCTATCGGTATGAGTGTTTTACTGGCTGCCCGGGTACATAATCCATCAAAAATATTTGTAACAGATAAAATTCCTGAACGCCTGGAAATGGCCAAAAGATGTGGAGCACAATGGACCGGAAATCCGGAAACAGAGGATATTGTGAAGGGTATATCAGAAAAAGAGCCGCTTTCGCTTGATGTGGTTTTTGAGTGCTGTGGCCAGCAGGATGCACTTGAAAATGCTCTGGATATCCTAAAACCGGGAGGTAAACTGATGATCGTTGGAATACCCCCGTTCGACACATGGCAGGTAAATGTTGATAAGACTCGTCATAAAGAGATAACCATTCAATTTGTGCGCCGCCAGTTGGATTGCGTTCAAACTGCCCTGGACTTTATAAAACAGGGAAAAACCGATGTGAGTAAAATGCCGACACACTGGTTTAAATTTAGTGAAACAAATAAAGCATTCGATCTGGTGGCAAATTACCGGGACGGGGTAATGAAAGCCATGATAGACTTTGATTAATTTAACCTGCCCTATTCATCTATTCGCAGTCTGATCTGTGCCAAGGCAGAACTTGTCCCTTATTAAACGGAATTATCCAATTGCTCTGCTTTAGCAGATATGCGAAGGCGAAGCCGATTTAGTTACACTTAGTTTTTGTAAAAAAGTTAGTATACCTTAATCGTAAACAGTTTAATAGGTGAAGTTTATGAACCTTTAGCTCATGCGAAGCATAATTAATCAGGTGAAAACAATATCAGGGAATATTAAACTCCCGGAAATTTGTAAACCACGGAATTTATATTCATTCCGGCGCCAACTGATGCAAATACCAAAATGTTACCCGGAGTAAAATGATGTTCAGGCATTTTGCCTGTAAGAATCAGGTTGAGCAAAGTAGGAATGGTGGCCACCGAAGAATTACCAAATTCAGAAATGGTCATGGGCATGATATTTTTAGGAATTTTAATTTCTTTATACAGCCTGAAAATTCGTTTTAAGATGGCATCGTCCATTTTTGCATTAGCCTGGTGAATCAGAATTTTTACAATATTATTAAACATTACTCCTGCTTTCTCAATACTTTCCTTTACAACCTGGGGTACCGTAGTAATAGCATATTCATAAAGTTTTCTGCCATTCATTTTAATGAACAACTCATTTTCTTTATATTCCGGATTATTTGATTTTCCAAGCCATAAATTATACGCCTGTTCAATAGTATCTGAGCGGGTAACATGTGCGAGAATTCCCACCGGTACCTCACTTTCTTTTGCTTCGAGAATAGTTGCGCCTGCTCCATCCGCGTATATCATACTATCTCTGTCATACGGATCAGAAATTCTGGATAGCGTTTCTGTACCTATCACCAGCACTTTTTTGGCATCACCGGATTTAATGTAATAGTTGGCCTGAATGATTCCCTGCAACCATCCCGGGCAGCCGAACGGGGTATCGTGGCATACAGTCCCCGGATTTTTTATACCCAGTTTTTCCTTCACCCTTGCAGCAAGGCTTGGCACCATATCCATCTGGTGGGATTCAAAACGAATATCCCCAAAATTATGGGCAACAATAATATAATCGAGACTTTCCTTATCAATACCCGCGTTTATAATGGCTTCTTTTGCCGATTCATAAGCAATATCTGATGCGGTTTGATTATCCTCTACGTATCTTCTTTCCTTAATTTCTGTTATTTCTTCGAATTTTTTTATGATTTGCTCCGTTGGAAGATCAATTACCTGCCCGTTCGGGTCATAAAAAATATGATTTAAAAAATCTGAATTTTTAATGATCTTGTTCGGTATATAACATCCTGTACCCGTGATTATCGAATATATTTTATTTTCCATTAATATATATTGTGTGTAATTTGAATAATTATGCAAAAATAGTGAACATTTAAATTTTGAATGGATTTATTCATAAAAATGTTCTATTCTTATTTCAGAAAGGTAACAAAACCTTAAATCTTTGCAGTCTTATCCGGAATTAATGTGTCGATTTTATACAACAGCTCATCCATATTTAAGGGCTTTGCAATATAATCGTCGCATCCGGCATCTTTGCATTTATCTTCTTCTCCGGGCATGGCAAAAGAAGTTTGTGCGATGATTGGTAAATTTTTAATTTTTTTAATTTCTTTTGTGGCTTTAAAGCCATCCATATTGGGCATCTGGATATCCATTAAAACCAGGTCTATAGGTTTTGTTTTGCATAATTCAACAGCTTGATATCCATCGATTGCCCTTACTATTTTGGCATTTGTTTTTTCAAGAATGGAAACCAGTACTTTATAATTTAATTCTTCGTCTTCAGCAACGAGTATCAATTTGCCATCCCATTTATATTCATTCTTCTGTATAGAGGATGCATATCGTAATTCGTCTGATTTTTTTAATAGCCGCTGTTTTTTTAATTTTTTAAACGGAATGGTAAAATAAAATGTAGATCCTTTGTTTACCTCAGATTCCACCCAGATTTTACCACCAAGCAATTCTGCCAGGTTCTTACAAATTGCCAGCCCCAGGCCGGTACCACCATATTTTCTGTCGAGGGAATATTCAACCTGGGAAAATCGTTCAAAAACGGATTCGTATTTTTCCTTGGGAATACCAATGCCGGAATCTTTCACATAAAATTCAAGGTAATTTTTATATTCTTTATACCCGAATTCTATTGAACCTTCTTCGGTATATTTTACTGCATTGTCGAGCAGATTCGTAACAATTTGCTTTAATCTTAGCGGGTCGGTATTTATAAATACGTGCTCGTTCAGGTTTTCATCTTTTAAACGAATTTCAAGGTTGCTTTTCTGGCTCTTCCTGATTAATTCTTTGAAAAATTTGTACAGATCAGTTAACATTCCGGTGATGTTTGTTTCACTCTTGCTTATGTTTAACTGTTTGGCTTCAATTTTGGCTGTATCGATTATATCATCAATAAGCTGCATAAGGTTTTCACCGGAGATGGTAATATAATTAATATACTCTTCTCTTTTTTCCGTCTCAAGTTCCGGATCTTTTAAGAAATTTGAGAACGCAATTATTGCATTCATGGGTGTTCTTAATTCATGAGACATATTGGCAAGAAAGGCTGATTTTAATTTATCAGATTCCTCGGCAATTTTTCGTTCCGAAATTTCTATCTTGAGTTCGTTTGTACGCTGTTCAACCAGCTTTTCAAGATTGATTTTATGTTCTTCCAGAAGTAATTCTGCTTTCCTTTTCTGACGATATGCAATAAATATTATCATCATTGCAATCAGAACAAAAGTTAGCCCGAGCAGCAACCCCTGCTTTTGAACTTTTTCTCTGGCAAGCTCAGCGTTTTTCTTGTTGAGTTCAATATCTTTTATTTCAAGATTATAGAGGGTTTCAAGTTCAGCTATTTTTTCCTGGGCAGAAGCAGAATGTATAGAATCATTAATCGTTTTGTAAAGTCGATGATAGAACAGCGCAGATTCATAATCCTCAAAATCTTCAAACAGGTTTGAAAGCGCTTCATAATTTGAAATAATACTTTCAGAATGTTTTAAAGTTTTTGAGAGTTCCAGGCTTTTCATATAATATTTATATGCCTGATCAAAATTTTCCAGATCTGCATAAGAAGTCCCTATATTGTGTAAAGCCCAAATGGCTCCCAGATCATACCCTATTTCATGGTATACCTTATATGCTTTTTGATAATTTGAAAGCGCTTTTTGAAAATGTTTAAGATTCTGATGAATCAGCCCAATATTACTTAATGAAGTGCCTATACCTTCCTTATCATCAAGTTTTGTAAACAAAGCCAAAGATTCCTCATAATATTCCAGGGCCTTATTATAATCGCCATTCCGGAATGTAATAATCCCTATGTTTTGAATCAACCCGGCTATATTGGTTGTATTATTCTCCTTTTTATTTATTTCAAGCGATTTGTTATAATAATTCAGGGCATATTCAGAATTGTTCATATTATGATGCACAAGGCCGATCATCTGATAAACATTAGCCTCGCTCTGCGAGTCTTTCAATTCCAGAAAAATGGCAAGGGCTTTATGGTAATACCCAAGGGAAGTACTATAATCTCCCAAATAGTAATTTACTATACCGAGATTATAATATATATCTCCTAATACTTCAGGCACATCAAATGCTTTATAATAATCCAAAGCATCGTTAAAATATTTCTTTGCTTCATAAAATTCATTACGTTCTAATTTAATGTCTCCTAATCGTTTATTGGCAAACGCAATTTTCTCGGTAATTTTTAAATTACTTGCCAGCGATTTAGCCTTTTGAGCATAATTAAAGGCATTATCCGGAGAATCTGCAACCAACTCAAAAGCTAGCTTAAGTAAAATATCAATACTGTCTGTTGAAGATGCAAAAACCAACCCCGATTTCAAGCTGTCGATTCTTGTATTTCCAAAGGCTGTTAATGTAATTGCCAATCCTAAATAAAATATCAGAATGCACCGTTTCATAGGGGCGTAAGGTAATAATTATTTTTTTTAAATAAAGTATGAATTACCCTACCACTTATTAACAATATTTTGATTTTAAACTTTTATTATTATGGTCATCATGAAGTTATAGAATGGTAAAGCACTGTAAAAAAGCGAGGGTATTCCATGTAAGTGGAATACCCTCAGGATACAGTAATTCAACCTGATACGAATTCAAACAGTAATTTTAGCTGATGCTCTAATCTTCGTCAGATTCATTCTCAGTTCAGTCTAAATTGTACAGGGACTGTTAATGTGGTTTTTACCGGCTTTCCACCCTGCTGCGCCGGTGTCCATTTTGCTGAAAGTTTAATAACCCGTATGGCTTCCTGATCCAACAGGGGATGTAATCCTCGTAATACTTTTACATCTGAAACAGAACCATCAATACCGATAGAAAATTGAATGTAAACTGTACCGGATATTCCCGAGGTCTTTAATTTTTCCGGATATTGAATATTTGCCAGAATAAATTTCTTAAATGCTTCCATACCTCCGGTATATTCAGCCGCCTTTTCAACTGTAAAAAATTCAGGTTTGGTTATATCTTTCTCTTCGCTTATTTCAAATTCTTCGTCAGCTACGATATTTAAGTTTATGCTTTTTATAGCACCTGTTGGTGAACTTTTTTTGCCGGTTAGGTACATCGGTGAACCAACGGCATAATTATTTACCCCCTCGGGTAAAGGCAATGGCTGTTTAACCCGGGTAATACTTCCATCCGGATTTCTTATTTCTGAATCTATAGCTATAAATGATGTAAATCGTGTGAGCAGGTTGTATTTCAGGCCGATTTCCAAAATTTCAGTTTTAAAATCATCCATATTCTCTGCGGTTTCCCCCGAAGAATAATCATCAATGTATTGCAATTTGGTCCTGGCCCAAAGGTATCTCAGGGCATTTTGATCCACCGCTTCTTTGTAATCGGCCACCCGAATTACAGATGAAAATTTGCCGGCGCCTGAATATCCTGTAATAGTAATATTTCCTTTAGCTTCACCAGAATATTTTCCGGAAATTATTAGCGGACGTTCAGCAAATACATCGGGGTATCGTTCAGGAAGTATCTGCGCAGCATTGAAACCATTAAATGAAATTTGAATGTTTGTGAGCACCGGGGAGGCTACATATTTTTTAAACTGATCAGCAATTTTTCGAGATTCATTTTGATTTGTTACGACAAATGGCTCGCCATTGCCCGATTTGGCAATTCCCTCAATAATGTACCGGTTAACCGAAGAGCCGATACCGAAAGCAAAGAAGTTTGCCTTGCCCATATTTTGCCGGATCAATTGAAATGCTTCCCTTTCAACAGATACATACCCATCAGTAAGAATAACCAGAATTCGGGAAATATCTTCCTCTTTTGGCAAATTCAACGCTTTCTGTAACGCGGGCAGTAATTCCGTTCCTCCGCCGCCGGACTGTTTATTTATATGCTCCATAGCCAGTTTGATATTTGTTTCTGAACCTGAAAGCGATTGAGGGGCATACATACTTGAAGCTCCGGCAAAAAGGATAACGTTAAATTTATCCTGAGGCCTTAATCCTGCCAATAAATCTTTCATCAGCGACTTTGAAACGGTCAAGGGGAATCCGTTCATGGAGCCCGATACATCCACAATAAAAATATATTCTCTTGGGGGAATAAATTCACTGGTAACCTGCCTGGGTGGCTGGACCATGGCTAAAAAAAAGTTTTCATCTTTTCCTTTATATAACATCAGCCCGTCTTCAATAGCCCCGCCGGCCAGCCTGTATTGAAGAATAAAATCTTTATTGCCTTTATATTTATCAGTGTCCTGAAGTTTTATCTGAGCAGTGGATTTATTATTATATTGAACCTGGATATTATGTGAGGGTGATTGAATATCCTTCACGGGAATCCCGGTAGATATTTTTGCCGAAAATAGAAAAGTATATGTCGGAGGTTTATTTTCTTCCAGATAAGGATTGGCCACCCAGGAATCTTCCATTGGGTCGGTAAGTGAATTGGCATATCGAGGACCAACAACTGTTGGATAAACAAATTCATAAACTCCTGATTTAGGGACCAGCAGTTCAGTGTAGGATAATTTAACTTCAATTACATCGCCCGGCAGGATGTTACCTATATTCATCTGAAAGACATTGGGACGTTTCTGTTCGAGTAAACTGGCAGTTTTGCCTTCATTTTTCGCTAATTCATATTGTTTTCTGGCCAAATCTTTTTCCTGAACTATGGCCTCAATTTCACGTTCACCAATTTTCATGGTCATGGCATAAACAGCGGCCTGAGTTGAGGCCGGGAAAACATAAATAGCTTCCAGGGTTGTTTTCCCTTCATTTTTATAAATCTGTTTAATCGTAACATCGGCAATTACTCCTGAAATAGTTACATCAGCCGCTGTAGATTTTAGCGGCAGCTGATCTGTTTCACTATCTCTATTTATTACTACAAAATAAGGAGATAAGGTCTTATCTTTTTGTTCTGCTTCCTGATTAAAACAAAATACTGTATTTAATAAAAATATCAGGGTAAAACTTAGATAAGTTGTTTTTCTGGATATATACTTTAATAATTTCATGATTTCAAATTTTTATGGATAAATAATCTATTGTTTAAAGAAAGTTTTAAAAGGAGTCAGATTAAAAGCTTTTTTCAAGTTTAAATAAAACGGACATTGTAAAGACTACATCAACAGCTTTATCACGTTGTTTACCCGGTTTCCATTTCGGAGAGTTTTCCATAACTTCTATCACCTGATTATCCAGCAGGGGATCAATACCTCTTTGAATTTGTACCTTGGTAACATTACCTTTTTTGTCTACCACAAACTGGATAAAGATCCGTCCTTCTAATCCCAGGTTAATAGCTTCCGGGCTATATCGTAATTTCCCCTGGATGTATTTGTTAAAAGAATTTATATCGCCATTTCGGAAGCTTGGTAATTCTTCTACCCTAAAAAAGGGTAGTGCCTCTTCGGCTTCTGTTTCATCATTATTAAAATCAACAAAGTCCCAGGGTTTGACATCTACATTAATTTCAATGATGTCCTCCTCAATATCAGAGCTGTTATCAAGAATTTTAAATTCTGGCACTGCAGGCTCTTTAGGTAGCGGAATTTTTTTCTCCTGAATGGTATTGATAATTAATTCTTCATCAGCTATAGTATTCGAAACCCTGATCAGGTTTGTCAAATCTTTTTTATTACCCGACCATTCGAATGCAATGAGAACAAGAGAGAGAACAATAACAAGGCCGAGTTCGAAAAAAAGGCCTTTTTTATTCTCCAGGTTTGCTTTATGTGACTTTTTTGTTTCCATGATATGTGTGTTTAAGTGAAAATTGTTTACTTAATAGATGCAACACATGGTGGAAATCCATAAAAATTTGAAATCAATTTTGTCAAAGAACTATAATAAGTTGCAATTCAATACAATAAACAGCAAAAAAGATGCCAGTATCGTATTACTAAATATGTTCTGCAGCATATAATATTCAGAATAATTTGTGCTGTACGGTATTTTAATTAAATTGGATTTATTAAAATAAATACCAGATTGACAATTCGGTTTTTAAATAACAGCAAAAGAAAATCCCATCCGGAAAGTAAAAAAACCGATGAGGAACTTATAATCATATATCAGAAAACGCTTGATTTGAATATTTTGGCTGAATTATTTGGGTTATATGTTCACCTTGTTTACGGAATTGCCATAAAATATCTGAAAGATGAGGAGTTAAGTAAGGATGCCGTTATGGACATCTATGAAATTTTAATTGAAAAACTTAAAAAACATAATGTAACTTCCTTTAAATCGTGGTTATATACAGTAGTAAAAAATTACTGTTTAATGTATATCCGGTCAAAAGAAGCACGGCGGAAAATATCTTCACAAGTTGATAGAAATTTTCTTATTGAATTTATGGAATTTGAGGAGGAAATGCATCCAGATAATGAACAAATGAATTATTTAGAATTACTTGAAGAGGCTATAGGCAGTTTGAACAGGGAACAGGGTGAGTGCATAAAATTGTTTTATTTTGAAGATAAGAGCTATAAAGAAATTTCTGTTCTTACCGGGCACACCTTAATAAAAGTAAAGAGTCATATACAAAATGGAAAAAGGAACCTGAAAAATTATTTAACAAGTAGCGATGGGAAATATACATTATAATAAAAAACTATTTAACGAGGCTGGCTGCTTATCAATGGAGGGTATTCAGTTGTTTCTGTCGGGCGGGCTTAAAGGGCACGAAATAAAATTAGTTGAATCTCATATCCGGTCATGTCCATTATGTTCAGATGCCATCGAAGGTTTTCGTTCAACAGGTGATTTGGAACAAAGTAAGAATAATATTAGCAATATAAATAAAAAGATACAGCTACGTTCAAAGCAAAATTATGATTTTGAAAAAAGGAAAAAATACCGCTTTTATATTCCCGCTGCTGCCGCGTCCTTAATTTTTCTGGCGGGCTTGTTTTTAATTTTTAAATTCACATGGTTTAATCCTGCAACCCGGATAGCCGAAAATAGAGATATAAAAAATCAATTTAACGAAATAGCAACTCCAAAAAATAAAAGTATTCCTGACATTAGCAAAACAGAAGAAAAACAGGAAAATAAAGTAACACTTCAGGAAAAAAAGTCAGCATCAGAAATACTATATACCAGAAAACCTGAACCGGAAAAAACGGTAAAATCAGCTGAATTTACCAATCGGGAAAAGAAGGATGTAACAAGTTCAGTAATTATACTTTCAGATGATCTTATGTTAGAGGATATCGATACAGAGTATGAAGCAAGTGAGGTAAATATAATTCCTTATGAAGATGAGATTTCCCTGCCTGCCGGAACTGTTGCCTCCGAGAAAAAATCATCAAGAGCAATGCCGGCAATAATGAATGAAGAAGAAGATTCATCGCCAGAAGAACAGGTATTTTTTATTGTAGAGGAAATGCCAAAATTTAGAAATGGAGATATTAATTCATTTATAGAATACATTCAGAAGAATATAACATATCCTGAAGAAGCTGCAGAATCGGGCATTGAGGGCAGGGTATTCGTACAATTTATAGTCGATAGTACCGGGGAAGTTGTGAATGCTAAGATCTTGCGGGGCGTAGATGCTCAGTTGGATAGTATGGTATTAAAAGCCATCCAGTCTTCCCCACGCTGGCAACCGGGAAAACAAAGAGATATTCCTGTGAATGTTGAATTCACTATTCCGATTACTTTTAAACTAAATTGATAGAACTAAAAAAGGCGTTTAGGTTTTTTTACTTTCTGGTTTTTTACTTTATTCGTTTTCCGCTTGGCCGGTTCCGAATATTTTGAATTTCTTGGTAATTCTGATGTACTAAGTAACATCAGGTTTCTTTTGGTCTGAAATTCTCTTGGACTGGCACATTTAGAAAAGGTAAGTGCCAGACAACATGCCGATCCAATAAGAAGCAGACTTTGCCATCTTGCTTTCATAGTAGTAGTTTTAATTTACCTCTAACTAAAATTTCCGGTTATGTATACGTATTTTTTGCAGGCATGTTCAATACTTTCCTTATTTATTCGATAATTTATATTATCAGAAGATATGATTCATAACATATGTGACTGATATTTTTTATTTCGCAAATTTAGAATTTAATACTTTTTAGTAATTTTATAATTCATAAAAAACTCTGCCATAATTTCCTTTTTTTTTTCAAGTCTGTTTTAATCAAAATCTCAGTTCATGAATTTTGATGATCCTATAGGTCCGATCCAGCATTATTCCTGGGCAAAATTTGTTGTTCAGGGTGAAGAACATTCTAAAACTTTGCATGGCTCCACTGGCAAAGGGAAAGATATATTGCTTGTCGGTACTAAAGTTAAAAAGTGGAAAAAACGCAAAGGGCATGTGCTTACCGAAGAAATGATAGAAGTAGTATATGATTATAATATCGATATTTTAATTATAGGTATTGGAGCTGATGGAAAAATTGAATGCTCTGTAAGTCTGATAAATTCGATTAAACGTCATGGTATTGACGAAGTTATATTGAAAAAGACCAAAGAGGCTTGTCAGGCATACAACCTGTTTTACCATCAGGGGAAAAAAGTAGCCTTACTTGCTCATGGAACGTGCTAATTGCTAAATAAAAATCACACGCATATCAGCCTGGTAATTAGTATGTTAAATATAGTTTTAAAAAAAATTAAAAAAAAGTGTGTGTCAGGTGGTGACATTTGCAGGCCCAATGGTACTAAGTGAAAATTCAAATTGGGTATTGTTAGTTTAAAAATTTCGAAACAATCTTTTAGAGAATTACCACCGTGTTTTTCGTTATGGCATCTGAGATTGTTTCGTTATTTTTTTTAGTTCCTTTTTACTTCTTTGTTATCTCCTGATAATTTTTTCAACAGTTATTCTTCGGTTTTTAAATCATATGTAACAGTAAAGAATATTATATTTGAATTCTGTGTACAGAATGTAAGTTTTATATATTCCATTTTTTATTATGGACCAGAAAAGAATTATAGATCAGACTGAAAAGTTTGTAAGAGAATCCTTAAAAAATTCTGAAGGAGGACACGATTGGTGGCATACCCAAAGAGTCTGGAAATTATCGAAATATATTGCAAAGAATGAAGATGTAAATTTATTTGTTATAGAACTTGCAGCACTATTGCATGATATAGCCGATTCTAAATTTTATAATGGAAATGAGAAGATAGGTCCGCGGCGCGCAAGAGTTTATTTAGAATCAATTGCCGTATCGGAAGAAGTGATAAGCCATGTGGTAAAAATAGTGGAGCATATTTCATTTCATAAAGGAATAAATCCCCCCGAATTTCATTCAACAGAACTTTGTGTTGTCCGCGATGCTGACAGGCTGGATGCAATTGGAGCTATTGGGATTGCTCGTGCATTTAATTATGGAGGTTTTAAAAATCGGACATTGTATGATCCTTCAATTGATCCAAAAAAATATAAGAATAAGGAAGATTATAAAAACAATACTGCACCCACCATAAATCATTTTTATGAGAAATTATTGCTCCTGAAAGATACCATGACTACCAAAAAAGGGAAAAAAATTGCACGCAAAAGGCATAAATTTTTGAAAAAGTTTCTCAAAGAATTTTACCGTGAATGGAATATGATTTTTTAATCTGACTTAAACACTTAAAGTATTTTAGTAATTAAAATTCATTTCCAAAAACCACAATATATAATTTATGGACCTTAAATAAAATTAAGATTAACACTATCGGTTAATAATTTTTATAGCCATTTCATTCTAAAAAATGTATTTTTATTCACTCCAGTAAACCAAAATCATCTTGAGAAAATGACCAGAACCTTTATATATAGTTTAGTTTTATTTTTGTTATTGGGTTGTAATAAGACTCCTGAATTTCTCCAAATGAACATTAACAAAAACTGGTACTTTCATGAAACCGGCGATTCTGCATGGTATAAAGCAGAAGTCCCCGGTTCGGTGCATACAGATCTCCTCAGGAACAAAATTATTGAACCCCCTTTTTACAGATTAAATGAACACGACCAGCAGTGGATTGATAAAAAAGACTGGGAATATAAAACTACATTTAATGTTAACAACCATCTTTTGGCAAAAGAACGTATCGAATTGGTATGTAAAGGTCTGGATACTTATGCTGATGTATACCTGAATGATTCTTTGCTGGTATCTTCAAATAATATGTTCAGGGAATGGAAAGCAGAAATTAAATCTTTACTCAGAAAAGGCGAAAATAATATCACAATCCTTTTTCATTCGCCGGTGAATAAAGGTTTGGAAGCCTTTGACAACCTGAATTATGTAATACCTGTTTCAAATAATGACCAATCGGAACTTGGCGGCCTGGGTGATAAAAAAGTGAGTATATTCACTCGTAAAGCAGGATATCATTATGGATGGGACTGGGGTCCCAGATTTGTTACCAGCGGTATTTGGAGACCAATATATGTACAAGCCTGGAATAAAGTTCATATAGAAAACATTCAATATATTCAAAAAGATGTAAATAGGCAAAATGCCCTGGTCACAGCCATATTTGAGGTTTATTCAACATCGCAGCAGGAAATTGAATTTAGTATTTCTGAGTTTGGTAAAAAGGATTTTATTGTTAGTAAAAAGGTATCCCTGGAGCAAGGCAAAAATATTGTAGAACTATCTTTTGAAATTAAGAATCCAAAATTATGGTGGACCAATGGATTGGGAGAACCTTACCTGTATAATTTTATCGGGTCCGCAAAATTGGGAGGTGTAACATTACAGGAATTATATAATAAAATCGGGATTAGGAAGCTTAGGATTATTACTAAGCCGGATAATGATGGAAAAACTTTTTATGTGGAATTAAACGATGTTCCGATATTTATGAAAGGGGCGAATTATATTCCCAATGATAATTTTTTAACCAGGGTAACTCCGGAAAAATATACAAATATTGTGAAGAGCGCAGCTGATGCAAATATGAACATGCTTCGGGTTTGGGGAGGTGGAATTTATGAAAATGATATATTTTATAATTTGTGCGACCAATATGGAATACTGGTGTGGCAGGATTTTATGTTTGCCTGTGCCATGTATCCGGGAGACCAGGCATTTCTTGAAAATGTAAGGCAGGAGGCAATTGATAATGTTGTTCGTCTCAGAAACCATCCCTCAATAGCATTATGGTGTGGCAATAATGAAATATTAGGCGCCTGGTGGCAATGGGGTTGGAAAGAAGCTGAAGAAAAAAAATCGAAAGAAAATGCGGATAAAATCTGGCTAGCTTACCTTCATATTTTTGATTCAATTTTACCGGGTGTGGTGAATCAATACGATTCAGATAGATTTTACTGGGAATCTTCGCCTCAGGCCGACAGGAATATTCCTTCCACGTTAAAAGCGAATTCAGGTGATATGCACAATTGGAATGTGTGGCATGGAGGAGATGAATTTGATTCTTATAATGAAGTGATACCAAGATTTATGAGTGAATTTGGATTTCAATCCTTTCCTGAGCTAAAAACTGTAAATTCCTATACTCTTCCGGAAGACAGGGATATTGAATCTGAAGTTATGCAGTCTCATCAAAGACATCCCCGGGGAAACCAGCTTATAAAAACCTATATGGCCCGCCATTATATAGTTCCAAAGGATTTTGAACAATTTTTGTATGTTGGTCAGTTGTTGCAGGCGGAGGGAGTACGCATTGGTATTGAAGCTCATCGAAGAAATATGCCATATTGTATGGGATCGTTATATTGGCAATTAAATGATTGCTGGCCGGTTGCATCATGGTCTGGTATTGATTATTACGGCCGGTGGAAAGCCTTGCATTATTTTGCCCGTGAAGCCTTTTCGCAAGTAATGTTGTCGGGTGAGATTACGAATAATAAATTTAATTTATATGTAGTCTCGGACCGGCTAGAACACTTTGATTGTATTTTAGACGCAAAAATTATAAATTTTACGGGTGAAATTTTAAAACAGGAAGAAATTCGTTTTACTGTAGCTTCCAATTCCAGTAATATCTATTTTCAGAAGTATCTTTCCGAATGGCTCGATGGAATTAACAGGAATAATGTATTTCTCAATATAACGTTAAATGAAGATGAAAAAATGCTGGCTTCAACCAATGTGTATTTCAAACCGCTTAAAAATTTAAGTTTTCCACATTCCGATATAAAAGTTGAAGTGGCAAAAAATGAGAGTGGATTTGCTATTACATTAGCTACTGATAACCTGTCAAAAAATGTGTTTCTTTCTACATTGGAAGCAGATGGTTTATTTTCCGATAACTTTTTTGATATGTTGCCCGGAGAAGAAAAAACAATCCTGTTTATAACAGAGAATAAAGATGTGGATTTGAAAAAACAGCTTAGGGTAATGTCTTTAAATAATATATAATCCCTGCAGAAAATGTCTGATTTTTCTACAGGGATTTATTTTATGCACTCAAAATATAGAGGTAGTGATAACTTAATTCTGCGATACTAACCAGTCAATACCTTCTTGCTCATCCGTAAAAGCAGCAATTTCCATTGGGCTTTCCTGATTATTTTTTTCAGTCTGACTTTTAATGCTTTTTGCAGCATATTGAACGAATGCATCTTTATTTAGAATTTGTACGTGATATAATTTATTCCCGTTAACATGTTTTATAAGTTCAGGCATCATATGCTGCACAATCCATTGCTGACTTTTAACAGGAACTACTTTAATGACTCTTGCATCAACGAAGATCTTATTAGTATCCAAACTTTTAAAAACATCAATAAACTGTTGGTTAACCTGAATAAATTCATCTGCTGAGATCTGGGATTTGTAAATAAGTTTCAGCGTTTTCAAATTTTCATCATACACGATTTCTGCGTGATCCTTTGTTAAATCCTTCATAATTTTCAAATTTGAGTATTGTTAGTATAAAAAAATTAAAATTCAATTGATTATTGATCTGGTTCAGATCTGTTTGGAGGTGTTTTGTATGACGAATTTACGTGATGCTATAAAATTAGTTTTTCCTTTTACATGAATCAGTTACTTGTATTGATAGTATAATAAAATATTAATGTGAAGGTCAATATTAATTTAGGTAGAGAGGTCATTGTAGATTAATTTTTTTAAAAAACACAAAAAATAATAAATAAATAAATATCGAATCCTGCTCAAATTAACAGAAAGTTTATATATTTATATCCACCCAAAAATAAATTAGGAAAAGTTGTTGAAAACCCGATTCATGCGAAATTTATATTTATTATTCTCAATTCTAATTACTTGCAATTACAGTCTTATCGGAGCAACAAATATTGCACCCCAGGCAGAAGGTGGCAGTATTAATCTAAGTACCTGGGATTTTGAAAAAAATGGTCTTGTTAAATTACATGGAGAATGGGAATTTTACTGGGACACTCTTTTAAATCCGGATGACCTTAAAAATAGTTCGATATTCGGAACCCTGATTAATATTCCGGCATCATGGACATCAAAAAAAGGAGGGCTTCACAATACCAAAGGTAAAGCCACTTACCGGTTAATTATTGAAACCGGTGAATTGGAAGGCGTATACGGTATCAGACTCTATGATATATTTACAGCCTCACAGGCCTGGCTGGACGGGAGACTTATTTTTTCTGCAGGCACACCGGGTAACTCAGTCAAGACATCAATACCTAAATTTGCTTATGAAAATATTCCACTGATACTTGATAAGGCAAAAGAAAAGCATGAACTGGTCATACAGGTTTCAAATTATCATCATACAAGGGCAGGGATTATTAAGCCCGTATTTTTTGGCAGGTTTAACCAGTTGACCAATCAAACAAAAGAATTATTGATTTTGAATCTGCTTATTGTTGGTATAATACTAATCATAAGTTTTAATCATTTTATGTACTTTTTCCTGCATAAAAACGACAGATCGAATCTGTTTTTTAGTTTATTGTGTCTGGTAATGATATTACGAAATATTTCCACCGGTGAACGCATAATAACCTTTTTATTTCCCAATATACCCTGGAGTCTTATTTTTAAGCTCGATAATTTTTCCGGTTTTGGCACGATACCCTTATTTGCTGTTTTTCTGTATATTCTGTTTAAAGATGAATTTCCAAAACGTATGCTGCAAATAATTGTATCAATAGGTGTTTTAATTACATTGTTTGTTTTTATTACACCGCAACTTATTTATGGACGTTACCGGATGTTTTTTGAGCTATATATTTTATTTGGGGGTTTATATCTTACATTTTATGTACTTCTCAGGGCATCTTTGCATCACAGAGAAGGTGCCTTGTTGACTTTTATAGGTTTTTTTGTGCTTTATGCAACTGCTATTAATGATGTACTTATAAGTATGAGCTTAATTCATACTTCTGAAGTTGCTCCCTATGGCCTTGGTTTTTACATGCTTGTTCAATCGTATATTTTATCCCGGAGTTCTGCCAGTGCTATTTCAGATAATGAGCGCTTAAGCCTGGAACTGCAGAATGAAAAACAATTTTTGGAAGAAAGGGTAGAAGAAAGGACCCGGGAGCTAAGAAAACAAAACAGCGAAAATTTAAAACATAAAGAAGAATTACAGACCCAGGGATGGTTTAATGAAGGTCTGGCTAAGATAAATTCTGTATTAAATAATAATAAAGACGATTTAAAAACCCTTTCACAAAAATTAATTTCGGAAATCGTTACAATCTCAGATGCTAAAATTGGAGCAATATATCTGATAAACGACGATAAGGAAAATCCTCGGCTTGAAATGTCAGGTTCATGGAGTGCCAGTAAAGAAATGATCAACACTCCTGATATTGCACCCGGTGAAGGATTAGTAGGCGCCTGTTTTAAAGATAAAAAAGCTGCTATTTTATCTGATGTTTCCGATACATTTATAAAATTATCTTCCGGGTTGGGCGAAACACCTTTAAAAAATCTTGTTCTTATGCCGCTCATTGCAAATGATATACCAATTGGTGTGCTTGAACTGGCTTCAATTAAGCCCATGTCGGCAATTCAACTTGAGCTTCTTGAAAAAATAACTGAAAGCCTTTCCTCAACGGTTCATTTTATGCAAATGAGCGAAAAGAACATACAGCTTCTTAAGGTATTTCGCGAAAAAGAAAGCGAGCTTGTACAGAGTGAAGAAGAAATGAGGGTCCACCTCGAAGAACTTCAGGCACTTAGAGAAGAAATAGAATTCTACAGGAGCTCAGCAGGTAAAAAGAAATAGAATATTCCTGGTTAACTAAGATTTTAGGATCTTAAAATTTTTATTGCTAAATATATCCTTTTTCATTTTCAATTTATTTTATAACAATAATATTATTTTAATTAAATGGTATTCTCTATAGAATTTCATTCAATTCCACATGCGATTTATCAGTAACGAATTTAGAAACATAAGTTTATGAATTTATATTTTTTTAATTGTAGATTTGTTTAAAACGAATTAAATATGAAAACCAGACTCTTATCTGTATTGTGTATTTTTTTTATGTTTATTCAATCCGGTTGTATATCTTACCTTCAAATACAAAAAACCCAGCCACCGGAAATAATTCTAAATGAAGATGAACAGACTATTCAATTTGTAAATTTTTATGATTATACTACCCTTAATTTTGACAACGAAGAAAGAACTAAGGTATATATCTCAGGAGTTAACAGGTTAATCGATGGATTAGAAAGATCTTTTGCGGAAAATCCTGAATTTTCAATAAATATTCTCGATTCGTTAGTGAAAGGCAGGGCAGCAACTACTTTAAATTATACATTAAATCCGGATTCGGTAAAATATTACTGCCTGATGAGCAATGCCGATATGTTATTGGCGCTTGAGGCATTTGAAATATATTATGATAAGGATATCAGCGTTAGCGAAGATGAAAACGGGAATAAATCAAAAACAGCAAATTATTATCTGATCGTAAAACCCGGGCTTACACTTTATGATAAAACAGGAAATATAATTAACAGTTCATTATTTTATGCTGAAGAGTTTATCGATTCAAGGGCAGTGATTTTGCTTGACATCGCCATCCGCCCGTCGTATGCAAAAAGGCAGGAAGAGATTGACCGGATGGCTTTTGATTTGGGCTTTCAGTATATCAATAAATTTTACCCCACTGATTATCTTGAAACAAGAAGTTATTTCACCAACAAAAATTTTGCTCCTATTGTCCCCTATATTCAAGATGGCAATTGGAATAAAGCCATTGAAATGTTGCTGCCGCTTGCAGGTTCGGGTAATAAAAAAGAGGCTAAGCGGGCAGCTAAAAATCTTGGAGTTGTTTACGAAGCTCTGGGTGACATGGATTCAGCAGAAAAATGGTATGCAAAATTTAATAATAGTAAATAAAACATTTTACTTAATTAAACTTTATTTGTGTTACAATTGACCATTGAATCGGACCGGTTTTTTTAAACCGAATAAAATTAACTTTTCAGATATTATTATTTTATTTTAAATTCGGGTTTATTTAATTAAACCACTACTTAATTTAATTTCAATTTTAACAGATTTTAAAATGAAAAAATATTTTTCTTTATTAGTGATTTTGTGGGTCTCCGGAAATTTGTATTCACAAACAGGAATGGTAAACGATGATTTATCGCTGCCCAGTAAAATATTAAAAAGCGAACGCAAATATGCATTATATCTACCTCCCGATTATCAAACCTCTCAGAGAAAATACCCGGTATTGTACCTTTTGCATGGCAGTGGCGATGACCAGACCGGATGGGTGCAGTTTGGTGAAGTGCTTCATATTGCCGATAAATCAATTCTTGAAGGATCGGCTACTTCAATGATTATTGTTATGCCTGATGCCAATACAGGTCGAAGAGGATACTTTAATGATATTAAAGGAGACTGGTTATACGAAGACTTTTTTTTCCAGGAATTTATCCCATACATAGAAAAAACTTACCGCATTAAAGGTGAAAAACGCTACCGTGCTATTGCAGGTTTATCTATGGGAGGTGAAGGCACATTTGTATATGCCTTGCACCATCCGGAAATGTTTTCATCTGCATGCCCGCTAAGTGCCGGTACAGGTCCCCTTACAATGGAAACTACCGGGGATTATTTAAATCGCAGGGGAATTCCGTATGATAATAAAAGCGAAACGGAAGCTTACTTTAAACATTATAGTGTTTTAGATATGGTGAATAATATTGCCGAAGATCATAAAAAAGACGTTAGATGGTATATCGATTGTGGCGATGATGATTTTTTGTATGAAGGAAATTCGCTGGTTCATATTGCCATGAAAAAAAGAGAAATCCCTCATGAGTTTAGGATTCGTGATGGCGGTCATACCTGGACTTACTGGCGGGCATCACTGCCTAATGTATTAAGTTTTATTTCCGATGCATTTCATCAGTATTAATATTTGTATAAAATAGAACAGGCAGTCGAAGCTGTAAAACATTGTTATGCGATATTTAACCCGGTTTTCAATAAAATTTATTTTTTGAATATAATATTAGGTTTATAAACATGCCGGGTATTGCTTGACAAGTGTATTAAAAATTCATAACTTTCATTGTATTGATTTCCTAAGCATTCTAATCAAAATTCAAAAACTTATGAAAGCACTAAAATGGATTGCCTGGATTTTAATAGTTGCAGCGGTAATAATTATAATCCTGGGAATTATTTCCCTGATAATGGGCAGAGGCCTTTTTGGTTTTGTTCATGTAGTGAATTATTTTCATGTTGCAAATAGTCTTCTCCTTTTAGCAATTGCGCTATTTGTGGCAATAAGGATTAATAATCTGGAAAAATAAGTTTCAGAGAGCTTTTTAACGGAATAGGTGAAATACTATTCTTTTGTTTGTTAGAATATGGCCTTTTCTTGTAAGCGGATTGATTACGCAGAAAAGGCCTTCTTTTATGTTTTTTTGCCTGCATTTATTTCTCTTCCTTCTATTTAGGCTTTTTAGGTATTCCGTCCATTTTATAAGTGTTTTTCCTTTATTCCGGTAATGTTAGTGATCCGCCGATAAACTTATTGTTTTATATTATTGGACCATGAATAAACCTTTTCATTTCTTTTTAGTCAAAAGGGTAAAATGTTAAAAAAGCAATGTATAATTTAATACTTAAAAAGATGAAAACATTATTTCAGAAACTTACAGTTCTATTATTTGGGGTTTTATTAAGTTTTAGTGTGTCACTTGCACAGGATGGAACAGATTTGGTAACAGATGAACCTGTAGATGAAAATCTTCCAAAAAACCTCACAGAACAGCAGCGCAACATGCTTCAGGAACAGAAAATGGTAAATGCCAGGCATAGAGAAGCTTTCAGTGCAACATTATCTCCTGAACAGGAGGCCATTCTGGATAATCCGGAATTAACACGCGAACAAAAGAGAGAAACCCTTAGGGCTACTTTAACTACAGAACAAAAGACTATGTTGCAAGAGCAACAGACATTAAGGGTACAACAGCGGGATATGTTCAGAGCAACATTAACAGAAGAGCAACAAGTTGCTATGAGAAAAATGGCCAGAAAAAGCGGCTCTGAAAGTGCCAAAAGAATCCGCCAGTCAGGAAATGAAAAGGCTGCCGGTAAAAAGTAATTTTAATAATCAATATAAGCAACCGGCCCAAAAGCCGGCTGCTTTTTTTATTTTCCATATGAAAAAAATAGTACTCACCTTGCTGATTTTAGGTTACCTGAGTTTACATTTTGTTTCACTGGCCCAGGATAAAGAAGTTATTATTGATGATTTGCTTGGTACTAGTGATGAAGATCTTTTCGATTTATTGGGAATCACAAAAAATTATCATTTTATATATGCCGGTTTTAATTTTAATGAAAAAGCATATTTTGCCGGCCGTGATTTAGGAATAGATCAATTTTCCAGTACCCAGTATTTGTATTATTTAAATTCAAAAGGTTTTCTATTTGGTATAGCAGGAGTGTTATATGAAAAATTTGAACCTATGTGGAACACCACTGTTTTCACTGCCGGATATAATAATAGTCTGGGTAAAGGTAAAATTTTCAGATTTGGTGCATCAGTAAATACAAACGTTTTTTCTGCAAGCGATACCACAGAAACAGCACTTTACAGCAGTATAAATACTGGTTTAACATTAAAAAAGAAAGTTCTTGGAACAAGGCTTGACATGTCTTTTCTTATCGATGAGGGATTATCTGCAAATATATCATTCGATGTATTTGCATCAATTAATATATTAAAATCCGGCGACTATAAAGTTAAAATCGAGCCGGAGCTGTCTTTTTTCCTTGGCGACGAAACGGCAATATATTATGAAAGCGGCCGAACTTTGCCTCAATCCTCAACATCTAACTATTATTATGAAGATACATTTGGCCTAATGAATATGGAAATCCAATTGCCTTTGGAGGTTTCATTTAAAGATCTTGATTTAGAGTTTGGATATAATATTAATTTTCCTCGAGCTTTGGGCGATAATCCTGACATCAGGGGATCATCTTATTTTAATGTTTCAATCGGATACTTATTTGGCCTGAATTAAACAAGCCACCATTGTATTGTGGCCTGTTTAATTTTTGAATATAATTTTTTAAATGATGCAATTATTCTTCGTATTTGAATTTCCCCAGCATCACGTCCCTGAAAATAATACCCTGAGAAGTTGGATCATATTCCCAGTTTTTTATTAGCTGTGGCACCCAGTCAGGATCAAATTCCCAGGCAGTCCAGGATATCCCTTTACGGTTAAAATAATTTATAATCGAAAAACTGTATTTTCCATCATCAATAAGATTACGGTCTTCTCCTTCTTCCATAAATCCTATTTCTGTGGCAATTACCGGGTATGTATCAGCAACAAATCCAAATGTTGCTTTCCACTGTGGTTCTCTTGGAGGTTTGTATTTTTCCGGGATATGGATGAGATACATATGCAATTCCTTCACGGTTAATCGGATTTTCCTTAACCGGGCGTAAATCATAGGCCCAGTTAAAACCGGCTACCAGGGGAATTACTTTTTTATCATAAGCATATATAATATCTATTATTTCTTCATATATTTCTTTCCATTGTTCCCAAGAGCATGTGCCAAACATTCCGTTAAATACAGTAGGTTCATTATATAATTCATAAAAGGCAACAGTGGGTACATTCCTGTAATGATTGGCAATTGTTTTCCAGAAATAAAAAGTTACTTTTTTAGTAGTATTATACATATCGTTTTGAAAAACCTCCATACGAAGGTTGCCAATGCTGTGCCAGTCGATAATAATATACATACCTAATTCAGAACACCAGTCTGCAGCCTGATCGAGTAGTTTTATGTATTCATCTAATCCTCTCTGATGAATGGATACCGGATAAACAGGGATACGTACAAGATTAACCCCCCAGCTTTTTATAGCTTCGAAATGTTTACGTCCCCATTGGCCGTTTTTATCTATTTTATCAGGATCGGAAATCGAAAGGCCCCTAAATACAACCACTTCGCCCTTCTAGTTAATAAATTTATTTCCATCTACTTTAATAAAACTTAAGGTACTGACATTTTCTTTTATTGAATAAGAAGGTATGGAATTTTCATTCCACCAGTCTGTTTTATTCCTATTGGAAGTTTTTATTCCCTGGGAATATATAGCTGCAACACTAAAAACAGCAATACAAAGGCAGATGCTGGTTTGGAGTATAAATTTTTTCATTTATGTAAAGAAGTTTCAGAGCTAACAGGTTGCAAAAACCTGTTAGCTCTGAAAAGTTATTTTTTATTCTTTTCCGGCAGCCCAGAGGATAGCACCGGTTAACAATTTTTGATAATTAGGATCCTGAAACATTTTTTCAGAATGCCCCAAAGCCGTCTGGTAAATTCTTCCATTTTCATATTCACGGTACCAGACAATGGGATGATCACCCATACGTTGGTTTACGCCGGGAAACCATTTATCATCGTCCACATTGTACGAATTTTCATCTATGGAGATCAGTACATGTGCGCTATCACGTGGGTTCCGGTCAAAACTGTACCATTCATCAGTTGTTTCCCAAGTTGGTTCTGTAAGATGAAGAGTTGAAATGTGTGTATTATCTTCAATAATCAATTTTCCCTTCTGTTCAGGCGGGTGTCCGAGAAATTTTCCACCAACAGCATTAACCCACCAGGGCCATTCCATTTCAGTATATGTACCGGTATGCACCGTAATCAGTCCTTTTCCTCCTCTGACAAAGCGTTGAACTGCAGCTTTCTGCATATCATCAAAGATGGTTAAACCGGTTTCTAAAAAAACAATGACATCAAACCGGTTCAGAAATGCATCAGTAAATAAGGTAGAATCTTCAGTTGATGTAACATTCCATTGATTCTGATTGCCAAGTAAAACAAAAGTTTTTACACCTTCGGGTGTGGACTCATGCCAATAACCGGCCGTATTATAATATACCAGGACATTAATGTTTTTGTTATTGTCCTTTGCATTAATACTCATAACAGAAAGTAAAAAGATAAAAATAAAGGTTATACATTTATTCATAATCGTTAATTATAAAATTAATAAACTCTTCCAATTAATTTGTGTTCAACAATTTTGCGTTTGAGTTCAAGAAGATCTACTATTCCCTGATTTTTATAAATAATATTTCCACCGGGTTCAATAAGAAGGGTATATGGAAGAGCACCGCCCCATTCAGGATCAACAGCTTCAATCAGTTCGTATTTATCTTCTTTACTATATATATAATTCTGTAATGCCGAATGTTTTTCCTGAAGGAATTTTAGTGTTTTTTCCTTCTGCTCAGGTTTATCGGCAGAAATTGAAACAAATTCGAAATCACGGTTGTAATACATCCTGTGAATATTTACAAATTCAGGATATTCGATTACACAAGGAGCACACCAGGTGGCCCAGATATTTACAAGCCTGAGTTTTTCTGTATTGTTTGCCAGAATATCTTTTACTTTATTGATATCAGCATCCTGAAGCGTAACTTCCTGTGCATTCCAGTCGCTGTTTACCTTATCCGTCCATTCCGATTTCCACGACCATTTTACAGAGCAGCCAAATGCTTTATTAACAGGTGTAGTAACAGGTTTTCCACTCAGTATTTCATCCACGGCATTCCTTAAATCTTCGGCATTGGCTGTACCTGGTTTTTCAGAAGCATCTAATCTTCCCACGTATTGCAATTTCCTATCTTTATCAAAAACAAAAGCATGTGGGGTAGCTACAGGTCCATATTGTATTGATACAGCCTCATTATCACCGTCATATAAATAAGGGAAATTATAACCTTTATATTTATATCGTATACCCATGGCTTCATAAGAATCGTCGAGATCCGAATAACCACATTCTTCCAATAACAAACCGGCATTACTATTTGGCATAATTGCAACAACAGAAACGTTCTTATTTTTATAGTCATCTGTAAAACTAATAATCCGGTCTTCGTATGCCTGAGCAGTAGGGCAATGATTACAAATAAAAAGGATTACTAAAACTTCTGCATCAGAAAAATCGTCAAGACTAATAAAATCTCCATTTACATCAGGAAGGCTGAATTCAGGAGCCTGAGCACCAATTTCAAGTGTTTTTACATCTTGTTTTTCAACAATTTGCGGATTTGGAATAAACTTCGCACCTGTTGAGTCTGCACTCATATCGGATAAATTCCGGTTTCCACTTTGTTTACATGCACTTGTTATTAAAAGTAGCGCTGTAATACAGATCAGGGCAATTTTCCCGCCATATTTCAATACGTATTTTTCTGATGAATTTTTATTCATTGTTGTCATGTAGAATGTTTTTAAAATAAAAAATTATTAATTTGTGCCGATAAATATAATCAATATTAAGATTTAATTGTAATTGAATATTACATACTCATTTATTAGTTATAGCTTAAAATTTAGAATTAATTTGGAAATATTGAATTTTAATTTAAAATTGCACAAATTATTTTTTAGGATTTGTAAATTTAATCCCTTGAAAATTTGACATATATAAACCGGAGGGATATAGCTGTAATATAATATTATACCATGTTTTGGAATAAAAATATTAACACTGCTTGTTGTGTAGAATTAAATTTACAGACTTTTAAATAATTTCAAATAAAATATTACCAGAGTATGAATATTCATGTTTTTTTGTATATTAGTGCAAAATTTTGTAAGACGACTATTAATAAATACACATCTTTTTAATACGTAGCATTAAAAAAAATTTCAGTATTTAATTACAAGATGCACCAGGAAAAGAATTCCTAATAATTATTAAGTTTAGATTATCGATTTATTAATATTAATTAATTGAAAAATTAGTATTATAAGTGTAAAGAATTCTATAGTATATTCAAAAATGAATTTAATATATTGCCGCAATTTATAATCAGAATATATTAATTAAATAAATGCCTATTATGAGTAATTTTTCATCAAAAAATTTATCTTGCGCAATTTTATTTACTAAAAAAATTATAGACAGCGAAATATTCATACTACTACTAATCAATGCCTATGATTCTAATTCCAATATAAACTAATTATTATGATTTAAACCAAACTAAACTATTAGCATTATGATTCGAAATTTTAAAACTAAGATGATTTCTCAATGGAAGCGAT
>JAFGSZ010000104.1 GCA_016934395.1 Bacteroidales bacterium | reverse complement strand
TCCCTGATGAAAAAGTAATCAAAAAATCATGGATGGATAAAGCTTCTTCCCGCTCTGCCAAATCAATGAATTTATCCGAATGGCGGGCAAGCCTCAATTCCATATATTCTATTGATTCGGCATTCACGCTTACAATCCGGGCCAACACAATGACGGATTAGACTTTAGGTTCCCATCCTTTTTCATACTCACGGCTCCAGAAAGTCATGGCCTCAGGATCTTCTGACACATTTCCATTACAAGGATCGATATTCAACGACCTTCCCAGTTTCTGTGAGATATTTCCCAAATGGCACAGGGTATTGGTAACATGACCCTCTGCAATCGGTGAATTTACCTTTGTCCCTTTTCGGATAGCATCCAAAAAGTTCTGCATATGAAAAATATCGAGATTTCCGGCGCCCATAGTATCCGTGGTAGCGCTTTCCGCTTCTTCTTCAACCCGTTTTATAAGATTTCCTCCTAAATCGAATAGCTCGTAAGCATTTCTGTCCAGGAAAATAGTACCTTTTGTACCGTAGATCAATGAACCACGGCCCCTGTTAAAATAGCCAAAACCATTACAGCTCCTACCTTCCCAGGTGATTATTTTGCCATCCTCATATACATAACTTACATCCTGGGTATCATAAAATTCCCAGTCGTCTTTAAAATGAAACCTTCCGCCTGCGGAATTTATTTTAACAGGAAAGTCCACACCCAGAGCCCATCGGGCCACATCAAGTTCGTGCGTGGCATTATTGTTAATTTCGCCGGTGCCCCAGTTCCAGAACCAGTGCCAGTTATAATGAATAATATTGTCTTTATAAGCTCTTCGGGGAGCAGGACCCTGCCACAAATCATAATCCAGCCATTCCGGTACAGGCGCTTCTTTTCCATAACCGATCGATCCCCGGGTATTGGCATACCATGTTTTTACCATGTAGGCATCGCCAATAATTCCTTCCCTAATTTCTTTAATGGCAAGTTGTGAAGTAGGCGCCGAACGCTGCTGGGTGCCCATCTGGATCACTTTACCGTATTTTTTTTCAGCTTCAATCAGCATTTCACCTTCCTGAGGATTATGACTGCAGGGTTTTTCAACGTATACATGTTTTCCGGCCTGTAAACCCATCAGTGTCATGGGAGCATGCCAGTGATCGGGTGTTGCAATGGAAATCGCATCAATATCCCGTATTTCGAGTAATTTTCGAATATCCTTTTCACCCACCGGTGTGTAACCTGAAAGTTCACCTGATATTTTAACGGTTTCACTCATCACCCTGCTGTCTACATCACAGATATGACTTATTAAGGTATGGGGTGAATTTACAAGGGCCATAATGTGCGCCTTACCGCGCGAATTGGTGCCAATAACAGCCATGTTTATCCTTTCGTTAGCGCCAATAATCCGGGCATAACTTTTAGCGCTCATACCCAGGCCACCCAGTGTAATACCGGCTGAGCTTACAGCAACCTTTTTTAAAAAATTCCTTCTGGATTCTTCCATGATATAAAGTTTGGATTAGTCTGTAAAGTGTTAACTGAAAATTTTAAATCTGGCAATTTTTAATTTTTGTAAAAAGTACATAAACGATACGCCGAGTACCCCAAAACCATATTTTGTACTTCTGGGAATATTAATCGAGGAAGCTTCATCGAAATATTTTGTCGGGCAGGTAATCTCTGCAATCTCAAAACCGGCAAAAAATATTTGCGCCAGCATTTGATTATCAAAAATAAAATCGTCTGAATTGATATTATAGTTGATGGCCTTTAACACCCTGCCTGAAAATGCCCGGTAACCGGTATGATATTCTGAAAGCTTCTGGTTCATCAGGATATTCTGAATAAGTGTAAGCAGGCGGTTGGCAATATATTTATACATCGGCATTCCGCCCTTTAAAGCGCCTTTGCCTAAAATTCTGGAACCCAGCACCACATCATATACCTCATTCGCTATGAGGTAACACATGGAATGGATTAACTTTGGCGTGTACTGATAATCGGGATGGAGCATTACCACAATATCCGAATTCAGCTCAATTGCTTTGTTATAGCACGATTTCTGGTTTCCGCCATATCCTGTATTTACTTCATGGGTGACAATATGTTGTATCCCGAGCTTTTTTGCTATTTCTATGGTTTTATCACTGCTTTTATCATCAACAAGAATTACCTCATCCACAATATCAAAGGGGATCTCATTGAATGTTTGTTCAAGTGTTTTTTCTGCATTATACGCCGGTAATACAACGGTTATTTTTTTTTTACTGATCATAATTATTTTTTCTTCTGTTTATTCTCTTCCGGATATCTCACTAAAAATACAAAACCATTTTTTTCATATAAAAACTCCAGCTTTTTATAGGTAGAAAGATACAATTCTTTTTTATTTGCACGCACACTAAAATAAACCGGTTTGTCGATGTCACCTTCTGCCAGCCAGATTTTATCATCACGCAGGGTATTTCCTTCCGGAGCTTTATCGGTATAAAAATACTGGGCATAACTCTTAAAAAATGAATACACATAGGCATCCTTCTTACCATATTTTTTAAAAAATTCTATTAATGAATGTTGTGAATATTCTTCAACCCTTGGTGTAAGAAAAAGTATGGTGAAAAAAATAAAAAATAAAGATGTTGAATATAATACCAGAATTCCTGTTTTTATATTTTTGCGGATATAAATCAAAAAAAGTATAATACCTGCAAGAAACAGAAAACCAAGGAAAGATTCGAAACCCCGCCAGTGTGCCTGGGCCTGTAAGTTTCCAATAACAAATGTATCCGTAATATATCCCTTGTTTATCAGTACGTTTTTTAAGCTGTCGATTTGGGGGAGAACCACTCCCAGCAAGGCATATAAGGCAGCAATAGTTGCAAGCAAAACCGTTTGCCACGATCGGTATCGAAATTCACCCTCTACCATTTTATAAATGGCAAAAGCCGCCAGGAATGACATGGGAAAATAACAAAGTGATGAATAGTGAACAATTTTGGTTTTTACTATGGTAAACAAAACTAAGACAACCCAGAATAAAATGAGCATCCATTTTTTAAAATCTGTCTGCTTGGGTAAATCTGTTTTTGACCGGCTAAATCCGCGGATGGCAAAAATCGATGTGGGAAAAACACCTACCAGCAATACCACAAAATGATAAAGTAAAAATCCCCCATGCCCGGCATCTTTAGTTTGAAAGAGCCTGATCTGGTATTGAATAAAATCTACAATCACATTAAAATTACCGTTAAATATCTGCAGCAGGAACCAGAAACCTCCCACAAGAACAAATATCAGGGTGAATGATACTATCTGCAGTAATGATACAGATAAGCGAAAGCGGTTCATTATCCAATAGATCCCTGCAGTGATCATAAAGACAAGAAAACCTACAGGTCCTTTGGTGAGCACCGCCAAACCCATAAACAGCCCCGAAAGTAAAACTGTGGTATACTTTTTTTTATCTGATTTTCCATGCAGGGTAAGATAAAAATAATATACCCCCAGAAAAATAAACAGGTTAAACCAGGGATCGATTATTCCCGATTTAAAATAGAAGAAAGGCAGTAAAGCTCCAAGGTAGGTTATAACCCAAATTAACCCAAACCGGACGTCATAAAGTTTTTTTCCTATATTAAACAATACCAGCAGGGTTACGATGCCACAAATTGCGTTGGGGAAGCGTGCTGCAAATTCATTAATTCCAAATACGTGCATAGACAGCGCCTGCATCCATATAAACAAAGGCGGTTTTTCCCAGAAGGGCACAAAATTAATCTGTACCGTAAGGTAATCTTTAGTGACCAGCATTTCCCGGGCCGATTCGGCGAAATTAATCTCATCCCAGTCAAATAAGTGTACACCGCCCAGAAAGGGAATAAATAACAGCGCTGCTACTGCAACAATAGCAAGTTGAATATAAAAACTTTTAGTCCTCATTTTTTCTTTCGAATAAGGGTTAATAAGGAAAAATTCAACCAGGTTTTATTCCACATAAATACAGTATAGTAAAATAAAACAGCACCGGCCACTCCGATTATCGAACCAAAATAAATGTCGATAAGGAAATGTTGTGAGAGATAAATTCTTGAATAGGCTACCAGCAGTGAAAATATAAAAAATAAAAACTGGATGCTCCGGTTACGGGTCATCATTGCCAGACACAGAAACAATCCGAAAGCGCTGGCAGCATGTCCTGAAGGGAAACTGTGCTGTGCATATAGTTTTACGCCATCAACAAGGTGCAATGGATATATCCCTTCAAAAAATTTTGTTGGTCTTACGACATCAGTAAAAACCAGTCGTTTTAGAACCTGAACAAACAATCCGGTTCCCAGATAGGTGAAAATAATAAACAATGATTTCCGAAAAGAGAACAGCATGGCGATGATCCCTATTCCCAATACAAAAATCCCGCTTCCCAAAAAAGTGAGGGTTTTAAAAAATTCATCGAAAAAAGGAGAAAAATGACGGTTCAGGAAAATATGGACTTCTTCTTTTGAAAACAACACTATTACCGGAGTTGCTAAAATAAGAAATACTGTATACGGCAATAAAAATATTTTAAAATCTTTCAAAAATTTAAACATGAATCGCAGATTGTTTTAGCCAGGTGACAAAGAAAATAAAATTCACGGAAATAACCATTACCCATTTTCAGAAAATAAAAAAACCGGTGGTTTTAAATATTCCAAACAAATTAATAATTTCTCCTTAATTCAGCCGGTGATTTAGTAAGAAAACCCTAATTTTATTATTTTAATATCCTATTGAAAATCTTTGTTAATTATGAAATTTACAGAAGCCACGGCCGGAAGGATATTTATTTTGC
>JAFGSZ010000103.1 GCA_016934395.1 Bacteroidales bacterium | reverse complement strand
TGTTGTTTCAAATCCAACGGGTTCCTACCAGTATAATATTGATGGAGGTACCTATCAGTCATCGACAACTTTTGCAGGAGTATCGCCCGGTTCCCATACAATATTAGTAAGAAGGACGAGCGACAATACCTGTATATCATCACCGACGATAGTAACAGTAAGTACTCCGTCTGCACCTACAGCAGCAACAGCCAGTGTAACTGTTCAGCCTACCTGTGCAGTGGCTACCGGTACTGTTGTAGTATCGGCTCCGACTGGAGCATATGAATACAAAATTGATGGTGGAACCTACCAGTCATCGGTAACCTTTACAGGAGTAAATCCCGGCTCACATACTATATTAGTAAGAAGGTCAAATGACATTTCCTGTATATCATTACCGACAACAGTAACAGTGAATGCTCAGCCTTCGGCACCTCAGGCAGCAACAGCCGGTATAACTGTACAACCTACCTGTGCAGCGCCGACAGCAACCATTGTTGTTTCAAATCCAACGGGTTCCTACCAGTATAATATTGATGGAGGTACCTATCAGTCATCGACAACATTTACAGGAGTATCGCCCGGTTCTCATACAATATTAGTGAGAAGAACAAGCGATAATACCTGTATCTCAGATCCAACAACAGTAACCGTAAGTACTCCGTCTGCACCACAAGCAGCATCTGCAAGTGTAACTGTACAGCCTACCTGTGCAACGCCGACAGCAACCATTGTTGTTTCGAATCCAACGGGTTCCTACCAATATAATATTGATGGAGGTACCTATCAGTCATCGACAACTTTTGCAGGAGTATCGCCCGGTTCTCATACAATATTAGTGAGAAGTACAAGCGACAATACCTGTATATCCTCACCGACAATAGTAAACGTAAGTACTCCGTCTGCACCTTCAGCAGCAACGGCCAGTGTAACTGTTCAGCCTACCTGTGCAGTGTCAACAGGTACTGTTGTAGTATCGGCACCAACAGGAGCATACGAATACAACATAGACGGTGGAACCTACCAGTCATCGGTAACCTTTACAGGAATATCCTCCGGTTTACATACTATTTTAGTGAGAAGGACAACTGATAATACCTGTATATCATCACCGACAACGGTAACAGTCAATGCTCAGCCAACAACTCCATCAGCACCTCTTGTAGGTGCAATTACACAACCAGACTGTTCAGTAGCGACAGGCAGTGTTGTATTAAGTGGTTTGCCATCATCAGGAACCTGGACCTTAACCAGGACACCTGGAGGCACAACCTATTCCTCAACCGGGACAAGTTATACGGCATCCGGAATTCCTCCCGGAACCTATACTTTCATTGTAACCAATGCAGCAGGATGTATGTCGGGTTCTTCTGCAAATGTGGTTATCAACGCCAATCCAACGGCACCCTCAGCCCCCACGGTAGGTACGATTACACAACCAACATGTACAGAGGCAACTGCAAGTGTGGTATTGGGCGGTTTGCCCTCCACAGGAAGCTGGACCTTAACCCGATCACCAGGTGGAAATACGTATTCCTCAACCGGGACAAGTTATACTGTTACAGGTCTTACAGCAGGTACAACCTATTCATTTACAATAACAGGCGGTGCATCAGGCTGTACTTCCGAGCCCTCAGCGAATGTGGTAATTAATCCACAACCATCAACACCCACAGCCCCGACGGTTGGAACAATAACCCAGCCTACCTGTACAGAATCAACGGCAAGTGTATTATTAGGAGGTTTACCTTCAAGCGGTACCTGGACCTTAACCAGGACCCCAGGAGGAAATACTTATTCCTCCACAGGAACAAGTTATACGGTAACAGGCCTGGCAGCAGCAACGACTTTTACATTTGTTGTAACCAATGCATCAGGATGTACATCAGGTGCTTCGGCAAATGTTGTGGTAAATTCACAGCCTGCTACACCTTCTGCACCTTTAGTCGGTACAATAACCCAACCAACCTGTATTGAGGCCACGGGTAGTGTGATGTTGAACGGGCTACCTTCAACCGGCACCTGGATAATAACAAGAAGTCCCGGTGGAAATACCTATTCCTCCACCGGAACAAGTTATACCATATCAGGACTCGAAGCCGGAACGTATACTTTTGTTGTAAGCAATGCATCCGGATGTACTTCATTATCGTCAGCTAATGCGGTAATTGAAACACAACCGTATACATCCGCGCCAATAGTAGGAACAATTATTCAGCCTACTTGTACCGAACCTACAGGAAGTGTAACCTTAAACGGATTACCATCTTCAGGTACATGGACACTGACAAGGTCACCCGGCGGAACCACCTATTCTTCAACCGGAACAAGTTATACAGTTACCGGGCTTGCAGCCGGAACTACCTATACTTTTGATGTAACCGGTGGTCCATCAGCCTGTACTTCCTCTTCTTCAGAAATTGTTGTTATCCATAATCAGCCGGAAACACCATCAGCACCGGTTGTTGGAACAATTACACAACCAACATGTGCAGTAGCAACCGGAAGTGTGCTGATAAGCGGATTACCGTCATCAGGAACATGGACATTAACTCAGACTCCCGGCGGTACAACGTATTCCTCAAGCGGGACAAGTTATACAGTTTCTGAGCTTGTGGCCGGAACATATACTTTCATTGTTACTAATGAGTCAGGATGTACTTCTGGATCATCAGCTAATGTGGTGGTTGATGCTAATCCAGCAACACCATCTGCCCCAACAGTAGGCACAATTATACAGCCTACCTGTGATGAAGCTACCGGAAGTGTGGAATTAAGTGGATTACCTTCAGGAGATTGGATCATTAACCCTGGAGATATTGACGGATCGGGGGCAAGCACAACGATCACAGACTTAGTAGCAGGAACATACAATTTTACCGTTACTAATGATGCAGGATGTATTTCAACGATTTCAGCAGATGTGGTTATCAATGCGCAACCCGCCACACCCACAGCACCGACAGTTGGAACAGTAATACAACCTACATGTGAAGAAGCAACAGGAAGTGTTGAATTGGTTGATTTACCCTTCGGAGACTGGACTATTAATCCAGGAGATTTAGATGGATCAGGTTCAAGTACAACCATTTCGGACTTAGTTACAGGAACATATAACTATACTGTAACCAATGAAGATGGATGTACTTCAGCAGCATCCGCTGATGTGGTTATTGATGTCCAGCCAGCCATGCCCTCCGCTCCAACAGTTGGCACAATAACGCAACCTACTTGTTTAGAAGCAACAGGAAGTGTGGAATTGGGAGATTTACCTTCAGGGGACTGGACTATTAATCCGGGAACCATTAGTGGATCAGGTGCAGGTACAACCATTTCAGATTTAGCCACAGGAACATATAATTTTACTGTAACCAATGAAGATGGATGTATTTCAACAGTGTCTGCAGATGTGGTAATTGATGCCCAACCGACAACACCACCAAAACCGGATATTGAGCTTCTGAATGATAATTTACTACGATCAGATGCCATGGCAGGAAATCAGTGGTATGAGGAAGTTACCGGCATTATAGATGGCGCCACAGATCAGGATTACACGGTATTGGTAACAGGAGATTACTTCACAATCGTAACCAATGATGAAGGCTGTAGTTCAGAACCTTCAGATACGCTGCATGTTGTTATTTTAGGAATTTCACAACCAGCCTTAAGCAAATTGATAAAGTTATATCCCAATCCTACAGACGGTAAGGTAAGATTAAGTATTGCAGCCCAGGAAACTCACAAAATTGATGTTGTGGTTATGGATATACTAGGTCAGACTCTGAATATAGATAAAGTAGAGCTGCCCAATAATCAAATTGAATTAAATCTAAAAGATTTATCAGGTGGCTCATATTTAATTAAGATAACGTATTCAGGAAATACGGTAATTGAAAAAGTTATTTTAAAAAAATAACCGACAAACAATTGTTAACAGAAAAAAGGGTAATGTACCGGGTTAGGTACAATACCCTTTTTTTTTCTGCTATAAGTTGTTACATTTCAATAATGTTTTCCAGATAATTTCTGGCAAATTCGAGCTGGTGATCAATTCCGTTTTTAATATCCATTTCGGTTTGTTCTACTCTGATATCTGGCGCTACACCATTCCATTCTATCATTTTGTTGTTAAAATTTTTATAATATAAAGATATAATCTTGATCTTCTTTCCCGAAGGCAGGTCAAATTGATAGGTTCCACCTCCCAGGCCGGCTGTTGTGTCTCCAATTAATGTTACATTCGATTCAAATTTCATCAGACTGGGAAATTTTTCAGCCGCACTGGAACTTGTTCCATTTATAAGAACAACGATAGGTTTAAGATATAAATTTGAATAATAAGGATTAATTGTGTAGACCTGTTTTTCTTCTTTATAGAACATTGTATCGACAATCTGATTTTTAATAAATCTTGCCAAAATATAATGATAGGTTGAATTATAACCACCCGGATTGTTTCTGACATCGATAATTAATCCTTTCGAATCTGAAAAATAATTAAGAACATCATCGAATCCCGATTTCCAGGAACCTTCACCAAAAGTGGAAATATAAATGTATCCGATTTCCGGAGTTAAATATTCGTATTCTAAATTATTTCCACATGCAACTTTTAGTTCTTTATCGAAATAATTTCTCACGACAAGGGGATTGTATGAATTTTTATCCTTTTCAGAACGTGTCGATTTATAGGTAGTTACCGGCCATCCGCCCCTGGTATAAATTATGGCATGCCCATCTTTTAATTCTTTTAGCATGTGAAACAATACTGTATATATTTCGTCACCTTGTGATTCTTCTGTTTCTGTTTTGTATATGTTGTAAATACTGTCCCAGTTTATTTTTTTAAATTCAAATAAAGGATAGATTTCATCAATTGTTGACCAGGCATATTCAAAATCTTCAACATTAGTATTTTGAATATTTTCTTCAATGAAAAGATTCTCACAGGCAATAACAAAAATTGTTAAAATAAATAATGCAAAAAAACGCTTCATAATAACCCTTAAAAGTTAAATGAAATAGTAATAAACACGTTATCGCTGGCAAAGATAAATTTATCCCAGGCAGTTATTCTGCACAAATTAAACTGATAGCCTAAATAAACGGACAAAGGTTGAACTATTTGATATTGTACAGAAATAGAGTTTTTTAGATTTAATCCTGTAAATGGAGTTAAAAATTTCACAGGCTGTACTTCACTATCTGTAAAATCAAAAATTTTAAAACCAAGCGAAAGTACACTTAAATTATTACTTAAAGATATATTGAAGTTTTCAGAAACAAGATATAGGACCTCTGTATTAAATCCTGCAGATAACAAAGCAGTTAATGATATCGCATTTGCCTGTGCATTTCCGCCACCGGCAATATTTTGCTGTCGGTAATGGAAGAATAGATCTGTTGATGGTCCTAAATAGAGGGATGCGTGTTTTGATAGCAGGTTAAAATTAGCAACAGGATATAAATTTATCCTGTTAAAGGAAAACTGGTGAATATTTGCATGAACGTTATTGTTTTTTACTTTTTCACCATATCGGTAATCCATTTCTATTCTGCTGTGGTATTTGTAATGAAACTTATTAAAACTTAAATATAAATTGGTTGTATAGCCTGAATATTTTTCTTCCGAAATATAGTAATCCTTTATGGCTATTTTGCCCAATCCATATTGAATGGATATTCCGGAGGGCAGTTTTTGGAAAATGGAATTATTATCCTGGGAGTAAGTATATTCTGCCACCAGTAAAAGATAAGCTAAGGTGAAGAATAGTATTTTCATTATAATCTGTTTTATAGGAGATTATCAATAAAAATAAAAAAAAGAGTTAAATATTAATAGTCAATAATATAATTCAATCAGTTACCGCCAGAAAGCTCTTATTTTTATACTGGAATTAATCAATAGAAAAGTAATTCATGTGACCACCAACACAAAGAAAAATCCAAATTCTACCAGCAACAGCAGCAATATACATATGGATAATACTATTGTTATCTTATAACGCTTTATTTGTTTTATGCAAAGTGTATCAAAAGTTGCTAAGTCTTCATCATAAAAATAGTCCCCATTAATATACTTGTCATAAACCGTAAGCAACTTTTCAGATTCTGTCTCCTGGGTAAATTCATCGGGCTGGTGTTTTAATTCAATATGTAAAAAATCAAACATCCTTATAATTGACGTGGTATAATTGCAAAAGGATTTTGTATACATCCGGTGAAGGAGTCCGAATAAAATAATTAACAGAAACACTCCTCCCTGGATAATAATAATTGTTAAATCTTCATCATTAATTTTACTGTAACTATTAAAACTAAACAGTAATCCTCCGCCAGACAGACCGACCAGCCAGTTTGAGATGGCATTGTTTTCTTTAACCTGGCTTATTTCGTTCTCATAAATTTTAATAGTATGAGTGTTTATTTCTTTTAGGTAATCCTGAATGTCCATTTTTCTTCAAAAAAAATTAAGAAACAAGGATTAATACTGCTGAAAGCCAAAATATAAAGGTATAACTATGTTTGTATTTTTTTACCTGATCTGAAACAAATAATCCCGGAGACTAAAAAGTTTCAATATCTGAATCATGCAATGCCAGATCCTTAGAAACAGAATTCAAATTTGCAGTTTGCTTTGAATAATCATTTTCGGATTTCCGGGACTTGTGGCTTTGCTGCTGTTTTGACTTTAGTGAATTATTGGAAGTTTTAAAATAGGTTATAATTTCAAGCAGGTTTTCTGACTGTCTGATTAATTCATCTGAACTGGCGGCCATTTCTTCCGAAGCGCTGGCATTTTGCTGGGTTACTGTATTCAATTGCTGAATAGCATTATTTATTTGTTCCGAACCGCTATTTTGTTCGCTGCTGGCAGCAGATATCTCTAAAACCAGTTGGGCTGTTTTTTGAATTTCAGGAATAACAGAACCTAGCAGCTGCCTGGTTTTTTCAGTAACTTCCAGACTGTTTCTGGAGAGCTGTGAAATTTCCTCAGCGGCCGCTTTACTTCTTTCCGCCAGTTTTCTTACTTCAGCTGCTACAACAGCAAAACCTTTCCCATGTTCTCCGGCCCGGGCTGCTTCAACAGCTGCATTTAGAGCCAGAAGATTAGTCTGAAAGGCAATATCATTGATTATAGTTATTTTATCTGCAATTGTTTCTATTGAATTAAAGCTTTTCTCACCGATAGAATTCACTTCAACAATACTTTCATATGCCTTTTTTGAAATGATTTCCGTTTGATGTGCATTCTCCATATTATGCTGAATACTACTGGCCATTTCTTCCATAGAGGAAGATACTTCTTCGGTAGAAGCTGCCTGCTCATTGGCTCCCATTGATACCTGGTTGGCAACTGAACTTTGCTGATTTGCCGAGGAAGCAACTTTCATTGAGATGCTTTGAATGTCGTCTATACTTTTTTTAAGATTTGCTTTCATTCGTTCAAGGGCAGTTGCAATGGAACCCAGCTCATCGTTCCGCACTAATATATTTTTTTCAAATGAAAAGCTCAGGTCCCCTTCAGATAATTTCTCTGTGATATCCTTTGTGAGACTGCCCACCGGATTTATTAATTTTTTTCTTAAAAAGAGTAATACGATATAAAGTATGGGTACACACGCTGAAATTAACCAAATAAATAATGACATTCCCTTAAGGGCAATAGCGTATCCCATTATTGCTGTTATTCCGCCACAAATAGCTATTGCAGATGCTATTGGAAAAATAATTGACTTTCGAAAAGCTAAAAATGATAGTAGTATCAGAACTGCACTGCCGCCAAAAAGAGCAGAAATGGAAAAGATTAAAATTTCTTTCATATTCGTTATTTTTTATTAATTCTGAAATTATTAAAAAACATTTCCCTGAACAATTCTTAATATCAACATTTTAATCTGAATATACTAAAATGTATTCTTTAAGATGACAAAAACTGACAGGGAAAAAATATTTATTTAACATGTTAATACACTTACTTTTACCTCAAATATTAAAATTTAACTTTTATTACTTTGATATTTACGCATAATGTAAAGTTCCTTTTATAATAACGTTGCATAAAAAAACCAATAATTTGTGTTGAACAAATCTACACCTTTAATTTCATTACCTGTTCTTTTAAATATTTAGCAAGTTCATCCAGGTTCTGAGACACCGAAGAAATTTCTTTTGAAATGTCAGACAATATATTTGAAGTCTGGAAGAAATTTTTCAGCGAGTCGTTTATGTTTAGTATTGCTGCATTCTGTTCTTTACTGGCGGCAGAAATTTCTTTTACCAGCCGTGTTACTTCTTCAATTTCCGGAATAAAATTTATTAATCGTACACCGGATTCTTTTGTTAAATCAGCACCTTTTTTAGCAGAGTTCATAATTTCCTGCGAGGTTGCCCTGCTTCTTTCAGCAAGCTCGCGGACTTCAACCGCAATAATAGAAAATCCTTTACCATGTTCACCGGCGCGGGCAGCTTCCACAGAAGCATTTATTGCGAGAATATTAGTCTGGCTAAACAATTCTTCAAGTTTTTCGGTTTTACTTGAAATTAAGTCAATTTCTTTAATATTATTTTCAGCTGCCTGTTTTATTTTATCAAGTTCTCGGGCAGTGTTTTCAGTAATGCTGTCGGTGCGTATTGCATTCTCAGTGTTTTTATTTGCATGCAATGTAACCTCTTCGAGTTCTGCCTCGATTAATTTGGCAGTCTGTACCTGGTTATTGGCCCCGGTGGAAAGCATTCCCGATTTTTCAAGCAAAAGATCTCCTGATTCGGCAATCATATTACTTTGTTCCCGGATGAGATCTATCATTTGTTTTAAATCAGAAGTACGGCTTTCTACCGTAGTCTCCAGAAGATCTTTCTGTCTTCGCAAATTTCTTACCCTCCAAATGAAACCTGAAGCGAAAATAGCAAGTACCGAGCTTATAAATAAAAACCTGAACCAAAATGTTTTCCACCAGGGAGGCGAAATAAGTATCGTTAAGGTTTTTTCTGAATCAGACCATAATCCGTCACTGTTGGCAGCTTTTACCCGAAATGTATATTTATCGGCGTCAAGATTCATATAGGTGGCTTTCCGATCTTTTGCATCTGTTAAATTCCAGTCTTCATCAAACCCTTCAAGTTTATACTTGTACATATTCTGTTCTGGAGAACTGTAATGCAGCGCTGAAAACTCAATTGTGAAAACATTCTCTTTATATCCCAGTTTAATGGTTTCAATTTCACTCACCGATTGGTTAAAAAGTATTCTTCCGTTCACTGTATCTCCAACGGAAACAGGCTCATCAAAAAGAAGAAAATTGGTAATGGCCACTTCGGGAGGATATGGATTATCGGTAATATTTGAAGGGAAAAACGTATTAAAACCGTTACTTCCGCCAAAATACATCATTCCGGTACTGCTTTTTAACAATGAGGTGTAGTTAAAATCATTGGCCTGCAAACCATCGCACAGGTTATAATTCCGAAAAGTACCCTGATCAGTGTCAAATTTTGATAATCCTTTGTTCGTGCTAATCCAGAGATTTCCGGCTTCGTCCTCAAGTATCCCGTTAATTACATTATTGGGTAATCCATCTTTTTGTGTATAGGTAAGGAAATTCATAGATTTTCTGTCTAATTTACATAATCCGTCGGCCGTTGCCACCCACAAATTATTTTTACTGTCTTCAAAAATTCCCCGGATATCATCATTATTAATAGAATTTTTATTTCCTGCCTCATGCTGAAACCGCTGAAATGTTCCTTTATCCCTGTTAAAGAGGTTTAATCCTCCTCCTTCGGTACCTACCCAGAAATTTCCCGCCCCGTCTTCATAAATAGTTTTCACACCATTATTACTCAGGCTTTGTGGATTGTTTTCGCTGGAAGTAAAGTGATAAAACTGGTTTTTGTCCCTGTCGAATAAATCCAATCCGCCGCCCATAAGGCCAATCCATAAATTTTTTCTGCTGTCTTCAAAAATCACCCATACATTGGCATGACCTATACTGAAATTGTTATCGGGATTGTGCAGGTAATTAATAAATCTGCTGGATGCCCTGTCAAAACGTATCAGGCCCTTGGCATAAGTGCCCAGCCATAAATTACCCCGGCTGTCTTCAAGTATCGATTTAATAACATTGCTGCTGATACTGCTTTGTAGCAGCGGATTATTTTTATAATGTCTGAAATTTTCCGTAACAGGATCAAAATAATCCAATCCTCCGCCATCGGTACCGATCCATATTTTTTTATTTGAATCTTCACAAATGGCAAGCACCGATTTAAAACCCAGGCTATTTTCAATTCCGGGGATATGGGTATAATGATTAAATTTGTATTTGTATTTATTATACACATTTACCCCTGCACGAAAAGTGCCCACCCAAATGGTTTCCTTATCATTTTCAAAAATGCAGTATACCGCATTATTACTTAAGCTGTTTTTGTTGTTCTGATCATTCAACAGGTAAGAGAAGTTTCCGGTTACCGGGTTATACACATTAATTCCACCACCGTCGGTTCCAATCCAGATATTCCCGTTTTTTTCCTCGAAAAAGGAGGATACAATATTACTTTTTAGTGCATTACCGGAAGCGGTATATTTAAACCGGGTAAATTGTTTTGAATCCGGATCGAAAGAATATGCCCCGTAACCATTTGTGCCGATCCATAATTTATTCGAACGGTCTTTATACAACACTTTACCAAAAATCTGTCTGCCTTTTATATAATCTTTTTCAAATTCATAAAATGAAAAACTATTTTTTTCAAAATCGAACAATTCAATACCGCCTCCTTCAGCGCCGATCCATAATTTTCCGGGGGAATGTTCAATTATGGAGTATACATAATCATCGCTTATGGAATTTTTGTTATTTATATCATACTTGTAAGAAATAAAGGTCCCGTCTTCCGGATTAAAAAGGTTTAAACCGCCACCGAGCGTGCCGATCCAGACTTTCTGATTGCTGTCGATAAAAATAGAGCGCACATAATTACAGCTAATGGATGACGAATTCCCCGGATTGTGGGTATAACTGGTAAATGATTCCGTATTCCGCTTAAAAACTGTAAAACCATTGTTTCTTGTTCCAATCAACAGGTCAGAATCACTATTTTCAGTAATGGCCATAATAACGTTATCGCTTATAGAAGCAGGATTATACGGATCGTTCCTGAAAACTTTAAATGAATTCCCATCGTATCGGCAAAGCCCGTCGTTTGTGCCCATCCAGACAAATCCGTGAGTGTCCTGGAATACACAATTCACAGTATTATCCGGCAACCCGTTTTCTGCATTCAGATGATCGAACCGGAACAGGGAACTTTGAGAATAACTGCTTATAAATACAAAAAGGAAAATCGAAATGAAAAAAGAATATAAAGTTTTCATGTTTCAAGATATTATCGCAATAAATATATCAATTACAGCCATAAGATAAACTGCGGGTTATTAACAATCAGTATTGCAATTTTAATTTATACAGTATAAAGTTTTACTATACGTACAGATAACTTTTGAGTTCCAAGCACAATCTAAATATCTGTATGTTTGTTTGAAGTCTTTTACTGAAATGATTTATTCCAGTGTATTTATAATCATAATTTTAAAAATGAAGACTATAATTTAGAATTAAATTAATTCGTAAGACGTAACATTTTAAAAGTGAAAAGCATAAATCCCGAAGATATCGGGAGTAAGTTGAACGAACTTAAAGAATTGATTTTAAAGCCTGTAAAAACATGCAGGGGTGTATAAAAAAGAAATAAATAAACTCAGCATTTTAATCTTCACAGGAAGAAAGGTGGGGGAATGAAAAAATAAGAACTTGTTAGTTTATAAAAAGCTTACCGATTAGAGGAATTTTTAATTTGACCAAACCAAACCACCAGGCTTTTTTTAGAACCGGGAGTAAGTTTTGCTTTTGTATGAATAATTGTATAAGATTTTAAGGGCATATTATTTTTTTCTATTTCCCCGGCACATTCTTCCTGAAGGGCAACCTGTTTTTCAGGAGTATAATCTCCCCAGGCAGAAAAATTTATATGCTCCCGGCCTTCCTGAATATGATTTTTCAACAGCCATGATACCGGGGCTACTTTTGAATACCAGGGATAGTTGGTTTCATAAGAATGGCAGTCATAACATGAGTTTTTTAAATTAGTTCGTATTTCCTGAGGCGCTCCGGATACCGTTAAATAATCTTTATTCTGAATAATTTCAGGGTTTGTGGTATTTATTCTAAATAGCTGGATGATTAACAGAATTCCTATAACAAGAATGATAATAAAACGTTTGTTTTTCATGTTTTTAAACTTTAGCCAATATTTTAATATCTTTTATTTCCAGTATTTGTTTTGGGTAGCCCTTAAGAACAGAATTGATCATGGCTAGGCCCACTTCGCGCATTGTGCTTACCTGATTAGGAAATAGAACTTTTAGTACCGGATATATACTGCCAATAAATTTGTAAAAACTTTTAACATTTTTTTGTCCCTCCGTTGGTTTCATAAACCCGGGCCTGAAATTATATTCCTGCTTAAAGGGTAATTTTTTAAGGGCATTTTCGGTTTTACCCTTTACACGGGCCCACATCATCTTTCCTTTTTCAGAACTGTCGGTAAGGCTGCCCGAAACAAAACTAAACACCATATCCGGGTTCAGCTTTACCAGGGTGTTGGCAAAATGCAACGTAATGTCGCGGGTAATAAAACTGTATTCAGCTTCATTCATTCCCCTTGAACTGATGCCGGCACAATAAAAACAGGCATTATAACCGGTTAATTGTTTGGTACATTCCTCAAGTTTTAAAAAATCGGGTACAATACACTCTTTTAATTTAGGATGTTTTAACTCATAATGTCTGCGGTTTACCATCAGCACCTCTTTTATATCCGGGTGTTTAAGACATTCAAACAGCACTCCTTCGCCCACAAATCCGGTTGCCCCGGTGATGATGACCTTTAGGTCCATATTTTTTGGTTTTATGTTTTTATATCCTGACCAGAATAAAATGTTATTCAAATTTAAAAACAAATCAGCTTCTCAGTCCAGTGTTTTAATTTTTATCTCCCTGAATTCAATTCCCTGGCCTTCTGACTGGAGTGCGATATACCCCTCCGTTAGCGGTTTTCCGTCAATTTTAATGGCAGGATCGAAACCGTTAACCACACCACCCCCAATTTGTGTTTTGTTATATTGTAATACCGTATCTCCGTTTACCACGTGAATAATGAGCGAATCTTTGTACACAATAAGCTCTCCGCTCATCCACTGTTCCCATGGGTAAGTTAAAGATGCAGAATTAATACAATGCCGGGGATCCATTTCACCCTGGTAAAATACTTCCGTGCCGGGTGTACAAACATTGCCCGTGGGACGGGGATTTCCATTTTCTTCATCGGCCAGAATCTGGTATTCAATTGAAATCGGCCAGTCCTGGTCTTTCAGAATGGTTGCCGGGCCCTGTGAATGAAACATCACACCGCTGTTTCTGTATGTATATTCCGGGGCATCGTTGAGCCACTGGTCTGTAAACCGGTATTCAAATTTAAGGTGATATGAGGAGAACGGTTTGTTATAAAATAAATGACCAAAACGCTCATTAAAGTTGGTATAATCGTCATAGTTCACCTGGATTTTTCCGTCTGCTACCCTGAATGTATTGGCATAATTATCGCCCACATCGTGATGGTGGATCTTAACAGTCCAGCCGTCCAGGTTTTTACCGTTAAACAATATTTGCCAGTCGTTGGCAGTAGTTTCGTTTTTTTTCGAAACACCGGAGACACAGGATAGAACAGTCAGCACAACCGCTAATAATGCAATACTTTTGAATATTTTTTTGTACACAGGTTTTTGAGTTTAAGTAACTATAAACATAATCATTATTTAAAATTGCTCAATTTTTTTGACTTTTTCGAATAGTATGTCGATTTAAGTGTTTTTGATGTGAGTTGTTGTAACAGAGTTTGAGCAGAGATTATTTGAACTATTCATTCTTCAATGCTTGCCATCCGGTTTAAAATCAGGATACAGGTGCAATATTTAAACACTTTTTTTTCTTTGTACTTCAGTCAGATGTTCATCTTTTGCACTATGAATAATTACCATAAAGTTATTCAATCAATTAACAATCCCGTTTTTATTATGTTGCTTTTTTTTCTCTTTCTGTAAGCGATAACAATAGCAATTACATGAGCAATAAAAACTGCTGCCCATCCGTACTGTATTTTTTCCCTGCCGGCCAGAAAATATAAATATGTAGATAATGCAGCAAAAATTGCATTTACAATAAGCAAAGCGATTTTAATAGTAAACGGATATTTTTTCACATAAAAAACGGCGCTTATATTTAAAAATGCAACCAAAAAACTGAGGATTCCGATTATCATCAGATTATTTTCCATACAATCAATACCGCTTGCCAGAAATGATATTCCCGTGAGAATGAGCAGTAATTTCGGCTTTTTCCTGATTATGGGCATATGCTAAAAAATTTCTTTTACAAATTGATTTGGTTTTAATACTTAATTTTCTGTAACCGCAGGTTATATTTAATTAGGGCATAAAAATAAGGATATAAATTGCTGGCTGCATTTTATTTTGGTACTATTACTATTGATCCAGCTACAAAGTCATGAATTGCACGTCTATTATCATTAAAAGTTATGGTAATAAAAGAAATCCAACCAAGTAATATTTTGATAAATAATCTCATGATTGCGCTGAAAAACCATATCCTATGATCAGGACTCTGGAATTTTCTGACTCGAATATTTGTGACTAACTGACCAATGGTACACCATGTAGAAACTAATATGGGTTCATAGAGAATAACTACTATTAAAAATGTTAGTCCTCGAATATAATCAGGCACTGTTCCAATTTTTTCAAAAAGTGTGGAAATTCCAAGTGATACAACCAAAATTACTATTACATCAATTAACATCGAAAAATAACGAGTCTTAATTGATGGTAACTCAAACTTAGCAGAATGATCTATTTTGGACCTAATCTGTTTTTCTTCATGAGTATTAACATCAGATTTACCAAAAACAATGGGTTTCTCTTGTCCCAGAACATCTTTCTCTTTATAAAAGTCAACTTTTTTTTCTTTCATATATTGGTAAGAAAATAATTTGTATTTATAATGGTATTAATTATTGTAATATTAAATCGTAAAGTTTCATTAGGTATATTGATTTAATATGTCATTAATGTCTTTATTATTATTTTGATGCAAATCCAAATCCTGAAACCGGTTTACAAACTCAAACGCTAAATATTCGTGCTCGAGGGGTGGTAATTTATATTAATAGTTAAATTTTAATCTTTGATCAAACGTACAGAAAGTCCGTGGTGTATTAAAAATCTATCGCGGTAAATCTTTGATTTTTTATAATCCAGGTTTCGCATCCAGAGAAACTGAGGTTTACATTCGGTAGATGACCAAAAGCAAGCGTTAAAGCCTAAATTATAAAAATCTCCAAGGTAACCACGAACACCAGCTGGCAAAGCTGAAAAACCACTTTCATTTGTGGCACCTTTGTTTGGTTTTTCCCAGTAAGAAGTGATGAATTCTTTAAGTTTACCACCCTCATTTCTGCCCCTGAATTTAGTTTTCTCACTTTTAGAGGGTTTCATTCCAAGGAATATCTCAAGCTGTTTCCAGTCCTCATCTGAAGGAACATGCCAACCCTTTGGAGCAATGTTTCGACTGTCAGACACTGCTATTCCGTTATATAAATATCCAAATACTGCACTGATTTTAGGATCATTACCATAATGGCAATAGGCTGGCTTGGCATTGTCACCTGATTTTTCCCAGACGTTTTCAGATCTTATTAATGGGATTGGATCCCCATTTCGGAAGTGATTTATTTTTAGGTTTTCAGCCATCCATATTTGTTTTCCGATATTTACTTTATTAAATTCTTCGGTTAGAGTCATGTTGTCAATTTTAATACTAATTAATGTGTATATCGGTTATAAATTTAATTTTTTTACATAAAGTCATCACACACAACTTAGAAGATTCTTATATACAGTTTTACAATAAGTATCTCATTCAAATATAAGAATTTAAGTAATCAGATCAAATAAGTACTGTGTATAACAAAAGTGGTTGACCCGCTCACGCAATTTTTTTCTACAATAAATATATGGTGACAAATTGTCTTTTCAAAAAAATATCAGTTTTAATCTTACGGTGGGTGAACGAAACAAAAGGCAGTATCAAATCCCCTTTAGAAAAAGGGGGTGCGGAAAAGCTCCGGCAAGGCAGGGGAATTGAATTCAAAGCACATATATAGCACGCGAAAAATATTAGCTTCGCTGAACTCCTGTCAGTCGGTTCGCACACGAAGGGGCCGGGTATGTTTAAGCATTAATCCTTCAGGCAACGCACTGAAATACACATTCCTTTATCCAGAAGTGGAGTTGTTACACTTCCGCCGGCATAATCCATATAAATACAAAAGGCATTATAATCATCATACTCCGTTGTCATCCACCAGTACCCTCTTTGACCAAGATAACGGTATTGGGTTGCCTCCCACCAATACCCGCCCGGAAGGGCCGTAAAACCGGTAATGTTGGTGGCTTCACTATTAGGTGCCTCCCAGTGTACTGTTCCTGTTTCTTTATAATCACCGCCGTTTTCAGGTGCGAACCGTTCTATGCGGGCAGGTATATGCCAGCCTTCCGGAACAAGTTTACCTGTGTTTACGGCGTACCAGTTGTACAAGGGGCCGTAAATAGCGCCAATGCTGTCATTGTCCATGTAAAAGCAGTGTGCAGGAATTGCCGTGTTTAAATTTGAACGATTCTCTATGGGTGTTCCGTCAGTATAATGTAATACTCTCAGGTTTTCCACCGTCCAGGTTTGTGTGCCGATGGTTACCACATGATACACATTGCCATCGATATCTACCATACCATCCAGGGTGGTAAACGATACCGGTTCGCCGTAATTTGTACCCTCCTTATTGGTGGCATATGCCCTTACGTAATACAGGGTATTTGGCTCCAGGCCGGTAATAAAGCTGGTAAAACTCCCCGTGCCATTGCCATCGGAAGTTTTATTATTATCAATAGTCGGATACGGACCGGTACTCCAGCATACCCCTCTGGCCGTTACCGGCGCCCCTTCATCAGAAATAACAGTACCGCCGCCGCCGGCTGTAATTACATCTATGTTATTTACACCTGCGGTGGAAAGTTCAGGTACATTTGTTTTGTCTTTTTTACATCCGGGGGTAACAATTAAAAAAAGCCCAATACTTAAACAGAGCAGGGCAGGTGTTAACAATTTTTTGTAGTCCATTTTTTCCGTTTATTTAATGATGACGGTTTTTAAGAGTTTAATGTTTTTTTTATTCGTCCTGAATCTGGTTTAAAAACACACATGGGAAATATTTGCGTGTGAGGGGGTTATAAACCTACGACAGATAGAGGGAGCTTATGTTTTATTTAAATGTTTTGTTAATTCTTTCAGCTATTATTTCCATTTTCTCATTCTCAACAATGTATTCTACAATATCACTTGTAAAATCTTCAATCGTAGTTTTGTTTTTTTGTAATTCCCATTCAATCCATTTTAGTAAAACTTTTCCTTTCTTATCTGTTTCTCCATATTTTTTCCCATACTTATCCATTAATGTGTCTAAAGGATCTTTATGGAAAAAACAGTCATTAAAATGCCTAAAGAATTTATGGTCAATTTCATCAAATAACTTAGTTCTTAAAAACTTCTCAGCACTTTGTATTGGAAGAAATGCAATATTGAGATTACTGTGAAGGCCAATATTTTTATATTTTTTATTAAATAATTCCTCGACATCACCATCCAAGATTGTAAAAGCCTTTTTACCTGCACCTAGAAAATTCGATTTCATAATCTCTTGATGAAGAGAAATCACATCTTCCCAGCCTCCACAAGGCAAAATATGAATAAGCTTGGAGCTCAATAGATTTTCTTTTTTTAAAAGCCAGTTAACTATTTTTTTTGTTAAAATATCTTCTACAAGTATTAAATAGTCATATCCATCATGCATATAAATATTTCTTGTTGCATATGCGGGAAAACAAGGATTAATAACTTCTACAGAGTTATCATGAAATTTATTTAAGAAAAAAATGTTATTGGGATTAATTTTTCTAATCAAATCTGTTGAATGCGTTGAGAAATAGATTGCCATGTTATGTTGTTTGGAAATCGTTTCTAAAAAATCAAGAAGTCTCAACAATGCAGAAGGATGTAAGGCTAATTCAACCTCATCAAGAAGTATAAAATACTCATCTTCTCTATCTCTTCTCTTATTTAATTGTGTATAGATTGAATGTAAAAGAGATAAAAGTAAGTTTTCACCAGTACTTAAACTCAATTGACTAATTAATCTATCTTCGTTTACTAAAAAATACGGACTACTCCTAAATTTAAAAATCTCTTTAGCCCTATCACTTGAAAGTTTTTCAAGGTTTTCATATTTACTTTCATCATCATGAAGTATTAAACCCAAATTTTTCTTTATTTCTGGATTAGCCCTTATAAGTTCTGTTTTCTTAACTTTGGCAGCATTCATAAGTGCCTTAAAATGGGAATCTCTAAATCTATTTCCATGTATTAGACTACCTTCATAGAATCCATGTAAATATATCTTGCGTCCACTTTCTATCCATCTTCTTCCATCAAAATTATATGTGAATTCAATGTCTTTGAATTTATAGGAAATTAAACTGCCATTTTCAGTACTATTTGAAAAATAGTTCTTAAGAATTTCATTATAGAATAAATTTGCAATTGCAGCCATCGAAGTACTTTTTCCCGAACCATTTTTTCCCGTGATTGCATATAATCCTGGGGACATTGGTAATTCTAATTCCAATTTTTTTATACTTCTTAATTTCTCGATTGTCAATTTTAATGTAGTCATAATTATGCTTTTATTAGGATGGCGTCAACATTACGTCAACTAACTTATAACAGAATATTTTTTTTTACACCTATTATAATATTTAATTAGCATAAAAAGTCTGTTTTTTTAATATGTCATATATTCTAGATTAAACGTTTAAAAATGACTATAATATTACCAACTTTCCTTCTTCCCCTTATCTGCTATAATTCTGTTTTTTATTGAGAAATTAATACCTTTCAAATATGTAAAACAAGTTAAGAAAACTTACCGAATCAATAACCATAGAGTTACGCTGTAGTTAAATTTGCATAAGTTGGTGGGTGAATTAGAATTAATTATTTATTAATAGCTTTCAATATCCAATCTTCTTTAATCAGTACATCTTTCATTAATAATTGATATGGTAAGCTTTTATGCTTTGAGTTCTTAAAGCCGTTTAAAATATTAACTAGCGTCTCAGCTTTAATTAATGAAAGATTTAATTCAAATTCTTCCCGACATTCTTTTTCGAAATCTTCACTAAATTCTGGTGCTATTAATAATGATTTTATTACACGATAATTTTTTGCTTTTGCCAACTCAATATAAGCTTTAATTTGTCTTGATACTGAAGAAAATTTATTATAACCAGATTCTTTAATAGTTTTACACTCGATAAGAATTAATTCATTGTTGTTTAAGTTAATTATTATATCAATTTTATTTTTAGCATTACTTATTTCCTTTCTGGTTTTTTCATCAACAGAAAAGCCAAGTTTATGAAAAATTTTTTTTGTAATTTCCTCGAATTTAAAACCAATATCAGTCTCCTTTATTAAAAGTCCATTTTCTTTTAATTTATTAATATCTCTATAGGCAATAAGAGAATAATTTTCAATAAATAAATTCTCAGCATCTTTATATTTGTCAAGGACATTTGTAACTAAATTTCCTCTTGATTTAACACACATCTTTTCACAAAATAATTTTAGTTCTTTTTCCGATAACAAATCTAATATATCACGAGGCTTAATATTAAAATCTAATAAAAATTCATTTTTAAGAATGTCTTCTTCTTGTATTTCAAACTCTTCACGGATATTAGCTTCAATGTTTGGTATAACGCTATCTAAATCTGCCAATAACTTCTCATAACCATCAATCGAAATACCAACTTTTTCATCCTTATCAATTTCATCAAAAAATTCAACTAAACTATTTATTTTTTCTTCAAGAGTTGCGCCTCTAAGATGGTCGATATTTAAACGTTTTTCTATTAACTCATTTATGAATAATTTTTTCTCCGAAACTTTTGTATCTTCTTTAAATATATCATCTATTAGTACATCACTAAAATTAATTCCTTCCTTAATTATTTTTTTGATTTTTATATCAATATTTTCCTTCCAATTAATATTATGATTTTTAGCAATCATATTAATTTGAGCTTCTCTTAAATTTTTTAAAACTCTTCTATAATATTTGTCCGCTATCTCTTTGCCTCTAACCTTTCGTAAAATTCTAACAATCTCATCTGCAACATAAACATTTAATGTTTTTTTTGAGTAAAAAATAATCCCTAGATTTTTTAATTCATTGATTACTTTATCAATATTCTCTTTTTTAATTTTTATTATTAAATAGTTTATAAGTTTAATCTCTTCTTGAGACAACCCCAAATTTTTTGACAATATAAGTAGTATAGATTGTTCATCAGATGTAATTTTACAATCTTGATTTTTTAACTCATCATTATAATATGCAGTTTGAAGGCATTCCCTATAAATTCTATAATCTCTTTTTCTTCGATCGCTTATTTCTGATTTTTCTAATAGAATTTCCTTTTCAAATTCTTTTAATTTTAATTCTAAGGATTTAATTTCATTTTCATATAATCTGTTAAACCATTCTCTTGACATAATACAGTTACCGTCTCGAATTAGAATATCGATAATTATATCAAATTGAGACGTTGCCTCAACTAATTCTGACCTTACATAATTAGCAAACTCATCCTCTATTTGACTTAGAACTCTTACAATATTTATAGTATCAACGTTTTTTAAGTCTTTATCGGAGTTAACAAGTATCGCTTCAATTTCTTTTGATTTTTTGGGAACATCATCGATAATACTTGTTATTACTTTCAAAAAGGAGTTTTTCTCAAAGGAATTTAACTGGTCAAGGATCTTCTCAAGTTTCATTGCAAAGTGCTTTATTTGGAACTAAATATATACAAGTAATATATCTCTATCGTAATTCATGCTATCTTTATTATTATATAACTTTGTTTTAGCCTCTAACAATAAGCTAAATATAAAAAATATCCCCCGAACTATCAATTTCCTGTACCTTACTTTATTAACCGTTTAGGGCTACTTATTAACCTCAACAATCAGGTTATCTTACAAAAACAGGGGCAGGGTAAATTTAAAATCACATCCTTTGCCCAATTCACTTTCCACCCATATTTTTCCGCCGTGTTTCTCCACAAATTCTTTACACAGCAACAACCCCAAACCGGTACCTTTTTCGCCGTTTGTTCCTTCGGTGGTAATTTTATGCGAAATATTAAAAAGTTTGTTCAGGGTTTCCGGTCGTATTCCAACCCCCGTATCAGATACGGTAATTCTTGCGCTGGATCCTTCCTGTATGGCATAAACCGTTATTCTCCCCCCGGGGCTGGTGAACTTAATTGCATTGGAGACAAGATTGCGCAAAACCGTTTGGACCATATTTATGTCGCCAAAAATATGCAGGTCGCCGGCAACATCATGATGGATTAAAATGTTTTTATTTTCCGCGATGTGCCTCAGGTTTTTCAGTACATGGGCAATAATTTTATCAAGGCTGTGTTTTTGCGGTTCATAGGGTAACCTGTCAGATTCTGCCTTTACCCACAACAGAATGTCATCCAGCAAATTAAGGGTGTGTTGCGTGGCATTATAAACGATATCCACCTGGCTTTTGATTTTTTCTTTGCTGTAGGTTGTTATATTATTTTTTAATAAACCGGTAAAACCGAGCATGGAGCCCAGGGGACTTTTTAAATCGTGAGCAAGAATAGAAATAAAGCGGTCCTTACCTGTATTAAGTTCTTTTAATGCATTATTCGCCTGGTTTAACTGGCTTAATGTATTCTCCAGGATATGTTTCTCTTTTATTAATTCACGCTGCAGATTGCTTATTTCACGGTTTAAATGATGCATGGTAACATTTTGTTCAATAAGCTGTGAAGTATCTACCCCTCCTAATACCAGTAATCTATCGTCTTTCCGGTACACCTGGGCAACAATGGATGTATTAATTGAATTATAGTCACCCAGGGTCAGTACGCCGTCAAAAACCAGGGGCACATCGTTATTTAAAGATAATATTTTGTCAAAGTCGGGATTAATAAAAGACTTGCTGGGATCTCCTTTCATTATGGCTTTCATTGAATTGTTCATAAAAAGTAACTCTTTACCGGCAGAGAACAGGGCAACACACAGAGAAGTGTTTTTTAACAGGGTTAGGTTAAATTCGTCTGTCCATTCAGATAATATAGACGATATGGCTTTTGAAGGCATGGTTTAATGTAAAGAATTTGGAGACTCAAACTTTTCGTCAGAAAGTTTTACAAATACCGGAATATTAATTTGCATCCATTCATAGTATGGAAATATTTCAGCAAAAGCTGCAGGCGACAGCTTTTCTTTTAAAATGATAATCCAGGTATTTAGCTGGGCTGCCCAATAGTTAGTGGTAAAACCGTGACTTCGGTATGCCCTGAACACCCACAACACCGTTTCGACCAATACATCCGGGTTAAAATTTTTTAATATGGAAGCAATAAACCGTACATGGTTGGCATGATTGTCTTTCATCATACTTATATTGTCCGCACCAATCATGCTCACCAGATCAGGCCTTTCAGACATCAGGGTATTCATTTTTGTGATCAGCTCATCGGATTTATGAACATACTCCCCGGCATGTGCAGCACTCACTTGTTCCAGTTGCCGGGCGGTTTCTAAAAGATAGTTTTTATCCATGTTCATTCATATTTTTAATAAAAGATTCTGTAGTTTTTAAATCGGGCAGGTATATTATATTATTGTATTTTAACAACACTTCATGGCCACCATGCCGGAAAGCCTGTCCGCCCACCAGAACTGGCAGGTCGGGAAACTCTTTTCGAATCTGTTGTATCATATTTTCAAGTACCGGCAAATGAAAATAGATACTTAACGATAGGGCAAGCAAATTTGGATTAATGAGTTTAACAAAAGCAATAAGCTCGCTGGTGGGCGTATTCGCGCCAAGAAAATGAGCGTTCCAGCCATACATCTCAAATACATCACTAATCATTTTTATTCCTATCTGGTGAAACTCATTTTCCACACAGGCTACAATAACAGTTTTATTTTTCCGGTCCTGCGAGATGATTCCCGGATAAAATTCATTTAAAATAGCTTCTACAATTGCAGATGCCAAATGTTCGGTGGCCACGCTGATTTTATTATATTCCCAAAGTTCTCCAACATCATACAAGGCTTTTTTGAAAATGTTTTCATAAAGTTCCTGTATTGAAATTTTATGATTAATAAAATCCTTTGCCATTAGTGAACACTTAACACGATCACCTTTAAGCAGCAGTTCAAGAAATTTTTTATGTGTATAATCAACCTGCTCGTCTGCCATTGTTATTTTTATAATCCGGGCACTCTAAAAGAGTTACTTACCGGAAACTAAATTTAGTTAAAACTTTCTCCTTTTTTAAATTATTTTCGGAATTTGTAAGGAGTGCACTTTTTTGTTTTTTAGTAGATTGTGGGCTTAAAAAGCAAAAGACAAATAGCAAAAAACATTATTTACCATAACTTATGGAATGTAAAAAAGACACCAACAAAAAAAACTGTAATTGTTTGTATCCCTGCAGCCGTAAAGGGGTGTGTTGAGATTGCCTGGAGTATCACCGCAAAATGGGGGAGTTGCCGGCCTGTTATTTTCCCGACGATATTGAACGAACGTATGACCGGAGCATTGAAAATTTTGTTTCGTTGTGCCGGCAGCGGGGGGCGTGGTGGTAATAACGTTAAAAACTCACAAGCAAAAAATTCGCGCGCGAGTGATTCAATTCCCCTGCCTTGCCGGGGTATTTCCGCACCCCCTTTTTAAAAGTGATTTCCGGTAACAAGGCCTAACAGCCATTCCCTCACCCCTCAAATCCCCTGAAGGGGAAGATCAGCGCGCTGTTCCCTTTAGGGAAACAAAGGGTGTGGGCTGGTAAAAAATCCGTAATATATCAAAGGGTACCTGTGCGAG
>JAFGSZ010000102.1 GCA_016934395.1 Bacteroidales bacterium | reverse complement strand
CGGTTTTATTATGGTTTCAGGTTTATATTACAAGGGGATGGCAAACAGATATTTCATTAACATTAAAACCATTATATATATCAGGCCTGGTTGGAGTTATAATACTCTCAGCACTTTATAGTGCCTTGTCAGAATCGCGTATCAGTACAATTATTGCCATGGGAGTAACCGGCTATGGGATTTCCCTTATATATCTTTATTACAGTGCTATTGATTTGGCAATAACTCAAATTATTGTTGAAACGCTTACAGTAGTTATCTTTGTTATGGTGTTACAAAAACTGCCAAAATTTACCAATCTCTCAAATCGTCTGACCCGTTTACGCGATGCGGTTATTGCCCTGAGTTTTGGAGGTGTAATGACTGTATTGGCATTAAAAGCAATTCATATAGAGTTCAATCATCCCATTTCGGATTTTTTTATCGACAATAGTTACATTAAAGCCTATGGTAAAAATGTTGTGAATGTAATTCTTGTCGATTTCAGGGCCTTTGATACACTGGGCGAGATAGTTGTATTAACCATTGCTGCACTGGGAGTAAGTATGCTAATTAAAACAAAAATACAAAACCGATGAACTCAATAATACTACAAATAGCTTCGAGGTATCTTAAAGTTTTGCTCTGGTCCTTTGCGGTGTTAGCCTTGTTAAGAGGGCACAACTATCCGGGGGGTGGATTTATTGGGGGTCTATTAGCTTCCCTGTCTGTGGTATTCACCAGTTTATCCTATAGTCCACAAAAAATAAAAAACAATTTGAGAATACAGCCCGAGCATTATATTGCCTTTGGATTATTGTTTGTGCTATTAAGCGTGCTACCCGGATTATCGGGTGAAAAATTCTTAATGGAAGGTGAATGGATAAGCCTTTATTTACCATTAGTTTTAACAATAAAGCTGGGAAGCCCTTTGCTTTTTGATACTGGAATTTTCTTTGGGGTAATCGGGGTTGTAACTCATTTTTTTTTCACTTTATCAACTAAAGAGTAATGGAAATATTATTAGCCATATTGATAGGATTGCTTTATTCTGCAGGAGTATATCTTTTGCTGCGACGTAGTATCCTGAAGTTTATTATTGGTATAATTTTCATGAGCAATGCGACAAACCTGCTTGTATTTTTATCGGCCGGAATTATCCCTGGCAAACCGGTTTTTATCGGTCAGGAAACCGAAACCGTATTGCAAACTGACCCGCTCCCGCAGGCATTGGTATTAACAGCCATTGTAATTGGTTTTGGTATTGTTGTTTTTACACTTGCCTTAAAATATAAGTTTTTTAATACCACAGGTACCGATGATTTAGACCAGTTAAAAAAAACAGACAGTTAAAAGATGAATGTAATTGCCCTGCCCATATTGTTCCCCTTAGTGCTTATCATATTACTTATTTTTATAAGGAGTAAAAAAATTGCCGGACTTATAAGCATATTTGCCAGCTTGGTTCTTTTGGCAATTTCGTTGTATTTACTGCAATTGGTTATAAAGCAAGAGGTGATTGTGATACAAATGGGTGGATGGGAAGCCCCTTATGGCATTTCATTAGTGTTGGATTACCTCAGTGCTATTATGCTGGTGGTTTCGGCTTTTATTATTCTTACTATTTCCTTATATGCCTTCCGGTTTATTAAAAATGAAAATTTTGGTTCCAGATTTTATGTTTTCTTCTTTTCAATTACCATGGGTCTAAATGGGGCTTTTATTACTGGTGACGTTTTTAATCTCTATGTATGGTTCGAAGTGATATTGCTCTCTTCTTTTGTACTTATAACACTAGGAAACAGAAAGGAACAACTCGAAGGCGGAATAAAATACATGGCTTTAAATCTAATTGGATCGTTGTTTTTTCTTGCCGGCCTGGGCTTATTATACGGCAATACAGGTACGTTAAATATGGCACATCTGGCCCAGATTTTACAGGACGATCAACAATCATTGTTGATGAATACTTCAGCCATGCTGTTCTTTGTAGCCTTTGGAATAAAGGCAGCCATCTTTCCATTGTTTTTTTGGCTCCCTTCATCGTATCATACCCCTAACATTTCTGTAAGTGCTCTGTTTGCGGGCCTATTGACTAAAGTGGGTGTTTATGCCCTTATCCGGTTTTTTACCTTATTTTTCGTTCAGGATCAGGTTTTTTGGCATAATTTACTCCTCATACTCGCTGGTTTTACTATGGTAATTGGCGGTATGGCAGCGTCTACCCATTATGAAACCCGGCGAATATTATCCTATCACATCATCAGTCAGATCGGTTATATGATTATGGGCTTAGGAATATTTACTCCTCTGGCTATTGCCGGGTCAATTTTCTTTACAGTGCATAACATGATCGCAAAAACAAACACCTTTTTAGTTGCCGGATTAGTTAGCAAATTAAAAGGAACATACTATTTGAAAAATATTGGAGGATTATATAAAGAGAATCCTGTACTGGCCATTTTATTTATTATCCCCGCATTCGCGTTGGCCGGCATTCCTCCGTTATCAGGTTTTTTTGCCAAATTTATTCTTATAAAAGCAGGCATTGAAGATGGACATTATATAATCACAACTGTTGCCATTTTAACCAGCCTGCTTACCCTATACTCAATGATAAAAATCTGGAACGAGGCTTTCTTGAAAAAACAACCTGAATCGACCGATATGATGTTACAATCCAAACTTGGTTTTTTGGATTTATTTCCATCTATCCTGTTAGGTGCGGCAAGTATTTTACTGGGTTTGTTCGCATCTCAAATCTTTGAACTTACTTTAAATGCTGCCAATCAATTAATTAACCCGGAACATTATATTAAAACTGTTTTACACCTTTTGCCATGAAAATACTAAGCATTCCCTATAAGCTGCTAACTTTTCTGCTATATTATTTATTCAAGGTAATTCAGTCAAATATATATATCGCTTATGATATATTAACTCCGAAAATGCACACGAATCCCGGTTATGTGTGGGTACCAATAAGGATAAACTCCAAATTTGGATTGCTTTTTTTAAGTAATTTGATTTCAATGACCCCGGGTACCTTAAGTATCGATTATTCGGAAAAAAAGAATGCCTTGCTGGTACATTATCTATATGACAGTAAAGAGCATATCGTGCTGACTGACATAGAAAGAATTCAAAATAAAATAATTGCACTGTTTAAATAAATAATAATGGAAGGATTATCAGAAATACTAATCTATTCAAGCTTTTTACTTTTAATAATTGCTTTGGTACTCGCCTTTTTCCGACTTGCAAAAGGGCCAAGTGTTCACGACCGTATCGCCTCTTTAGATTTAATCGCCTCTATCGTTATGGGATTTATATTATTGTATAGTGTACTTATCAAAAATGCCCTGTATATAGATATTGTTTTAGTGATGTCCTTAATATCTTTTGTAGGAACCGTTGCAATATCGACTTATTTAAAACAAAAACCCTGAGCTGATGAATATACTTTTAGTTTCAATCTTACTCTTTTTCGGATCTGTTTTTATATTAATAGCTTCTATTGGCCTGGTCCGGTTTAAAGATCTATATAGCCGTATGCATGCCACAACAAAAGCAACATCTTTTGGAATTTTATTGCTTTTATTGGGGATTTCTATTTATTTCAATAGTTGGAATGTTGCGATAAAGGTAGTCTTAATAATTAATCTAATATATTTTACAGCTCCACTGGCGGCACATTCCATAGCTAAGTCGTATGAGGATAAAAAGGATAAAGAATAGTTTAGCTCCTTTCGTTTTTGTTTTGTCGATTATTATTTTTTCCAATACGTAACCGCCAATCTGAATTTTTGATAAGAAAATAAGTTACTCCCAAACCAACAATCATTGCTGCCAAACTAAGTAATTCATTAGTTCCGTATTTGGCAAAATCCCAGACTATAACCTTTCGGGCAATAGCTATTATAGCGACCAAAATAATAAATTCAACATGAATAATATCTTCTTTAAGGTAGGCCTTAACCGTTTCCAGTAATTCCAGACCAATAAGCAAAACAAGCAATAAGCTGAATAAATCCATTAATCCTCCGGCATCAATAATATATTTAGGAGGTAATAATATTTTCTGCGTTATCTCATAAACGATATCAATAAAGGCTAATAAAAGTGTAATTGAAATAACTCCAAGAATACCAATTATTAATCCACGCTCTAAATATTTAATGATTTTGACCATGTACTAAACTTTTAATGTATTAATCTGAATGTTGTCAAATAATTCCTGCGACATTTGTGTAACTGGCATAGAAAGGACTATTGCAGAGCCTGTTGTTTGAACTCTTTTAACTTCATCTTCTATTTGTTTAAAAAGCAATGCCTTGGTTTTTGCTAATACAATGGTTTGGTTGAACTTAATTATTTTACTTTTTTCCCATCGCATTGAGGGCATATCAGGAATGATATTTACGCTGTAAACAAGATTTTTTTCAAGCAAATCTATGGAAATATCTTCGGCTTCCTCTTTGTTGTTTGTAATTATATATGCTAATATCATAATGTCTTTTTTCATTAAACAAAAAGTAAAGAGTCTTTGTTTAGTGATTATGTTAAATAATTAAACAAACAATACAATTATGAAACTACTTCATAAATTATTAATAACGCTGGATTTTAACAGATCTACTGAACATGTTGTAGCTAATTCGATAATGATTGCAAAAAGGTTTAATTCCCAGGTGACTCTAATGCATGTAATTAAAAATGAAGCTTATTCTTCATTTTACATAAACATTATTAAAGACAGTTGTGCCTTAAAACTTAACGATATTGCAGACAGAATTAGAGCTGAAGGTATTGAGGTAGCTGATATCAAACTTGAAATTGGAGAGCCTTTTGAGAAAATTATTCTTGAAGCTCAGAACAATGAATATAATGTAATAATAGCAGGTTCAGGAAATAAAAAGACAGAGGATGTCTATAAACTGGGTACAACTGTCGAAAAAATAATGAGGAAGAACCAAATACCACTTTGGGTGGTAAAGGACAATGATATAAAAGAAATTAATAGGATTTTATGCCCTGTAGATTTTTCAGATGCTTCACATCGTGCATTAAATAATGCGATAAAACTGGCTGATAAATTTAATGCTGAATTAACGATCCTTAATGTTTATTCACCTGTCAATATTTTTACTACCCGTTTCGAAGTTGATAATGCCAATGAGAATGCATTGAGGAAAACAAAACAGGAGGAAGATTTTCATAATTTCCTAAAACAATTTAACCTTGCGGGCATAAAACATAAAGTTGAGATAAAGGAAGGTGAAGTTTCTTATGAAATACTAGATTATATCAAATCCAATAACATCGATCTATTATTAATGGGAACCACCGGAAAAACAGGACTTAGCAGATTATTAATGGGAAGTGTTACCGAAAAAGTTACACGTGAAGTGCCTTGTAGCTTTATTACCACAAAGGCACAGGATATAACAGACAACTATTTCGAAAGCAATTTAAGCTCAATTGAATCCATAATTAATTCGGCCAAATTATCCGTTAAACAGAAAAATTATGAGCGTGCCCTGGAAAAATATGGCATTGCACTAAAACAATATCCTGATAATATTCCTGTTATAATTGGACTTATAGAAATAAATAAGTTAGCAGGAAATGATAATCAGGTAAAACTTTTTAAAGAATACGCACAAGAAGTTGTAAGAAGGTTGTGGGGAGAAGAGTATCTTGATAAATTCAACTTTTAATCCCAAAAATAATCTTCAAAAAATTGACAACAACATCAAAGACAAGAACTACGTCAATAAAATCTTAACTGCTTATTGGTTTGAAGAATATAAATGAATGAAATTTTGAGAGCTAGCTATTTTTCCTGATCAACGAATGTTTTATTGACCCAAAACCTGATGCGCTTTTGGTATATAAATCATAAAACCGGAAATATAAGATCTATAACCAATAGAATAACAATACATTTTTTAAATTATGGTATGTTAAAATTTTAAAATGAGGGGCTGCGGGAATTTCCGAAAAAAATCGGGATAAACTTCTCCTCTTGTTTTGTTTATATAAAAAAAGCCTTTGTTAGCAGACTTTTCATTTCCATTTTGTGGAGCTGCCGGGAGTCGAACCCGGGTCCAAACAAGAAACCCATAAGATTTCTACATGCTTATTCTGTTATTGGTTTTCGACTCAGACCTGGCAACAGACAGCCGAATCTAAGCTTATCCCTTTTAGTTTCGTATGGCATTAAGGGAGTTTGCCAAACTATCTCCGACTCACGTGTGCCTCTTGATCCAAAACCGCAGAGAAAGGTTTTCGAGAGACAGCCCGTCCCGACTCCTGGAGCCGGGATTACGCATTAATCTACTATTATTCGATTATGCAGCGAGCGCGTAATTAGATTCGCCAGTTATAAATAGTGCACAACAGTTTAACGGGATTTCATGCGTTGCCCGGCATGCTTACTTACCAGTTTATCTTGCTGTCAAAACCAAAATCAGCCCCGGTAAAGTGATACAAAATTAGAAAATCTTTGGTTAACTTTAGTGGTTTTTATTTTAATAAATCTAATTTCAAAACTAAATGTCACAAAACCTAAAGATTGGCATTCTCTGCGAAACAAAAACCCCCGCCGATAAAAGAGTTCCTCTTGTACCTCAACATATAATACAAATACAACAAATGTATCCTGAAATTGAAATCGTGGTTCAAAAAAGTGATACCCGGGGATATGCTGACAGCGAATATGCCTCATTGGGAATTCGGTTGGCTGATAATATAGATTTTTGTGATGTTTTTCTCGGAGTAAAAGAAGTAGATAAATTTGCCCTGCTTCCTGAAAAAACTTACATTTTTTTTTCACATACCACAAAAAAACAACCCTATAACCAGGAATTATTGCAGCGCTTATCAAAACTTAACATTACACTTATTGACTATGAACATATTACAGATGATCGTGGAAACCGGCTTATAGCATTTGGTTACTGGGCAGGATTGGTTGGAGCATATAATGGATTAATTGCAATGGGTCTAAAATACCGGTCATATAATCTTAAACCTGCGCATGGGTGCAATAACCTGAACGAATTAAAAGAGGAGATAAGAAAATTAAAGTTGCCGCTGGTTAAAATCCTGATATCAGGGGGAGGAAGGGTAGCCGGCGGTGCCATGGAAATATTAAAAACAGCAGGTATTAAGCAGGTAAACCCGGAAGAGTTTCTGACAAAAAATTATAATGAAGCAGTTTTTACGCAAATAGAACCACAACATTATGTGAAAAGAAAAGACAATCAGCCGTTTAGTTTCCAGCACTTTATTCAGTATCCTGCTGAATATATTTCTAAATTTTTACCCTATACTCGGGTTACCGACATGTTTATTGCCTGTCATTACTGGGATCCAAGATCACCGGTTTTTATGACCCGGGAAGATATGACGGATGAAAATTTTAAGATAAAGATTATTGCCGATATCAGTTGCGACATTCATGGACCAATTCCTTCAACCATCAGGTCATCAACAATAGAAAAACCTCTATACGGATATAATCCGATAAGTGGAGCAGAAACGGAACCTTTCGATGAACAATCGATTACTGTAATGGCGGTGGATAATCTTCCCGGAGAATTACCAAGGGATGCATCAGAGGACTTTGGAAAAAAGGTAGTTGAATTTATTATACCTGCGCTTCTCGGTAAAAAAGAAATTTCCGGTATAGAAGGAGCTACCGTATTGAATAAAGGAAAACTTACTCAAAAGTATTTATACCTAAAAGATTATTTATACGGGAAAGAATAAGATCAGGCATTTTTTATAACCCTTATGGCTTCTTTCGGGTTTTTTGCATGGAAAACGGCTGTTCCTGTTACCAATACATCAACACCAGCATTGTAAAGTTTTCCGGCATTTTTAGAATCCACTCCGCCATCAACCTCTATTAGAGCAGAAGCGTTCTTTTTTTCAATGAGTTCTTTTAATCTGCGGATTTTATCAAATGTATTTGGAATAAATTTCTGTCCCCCATATCCCGGGTTCACAGACATAATAAGCACAAGATCCACATCGCTGATAATCTCTTCCAAAACAGACACAGGAGTATGAGGGTTCAGGGTTACCCCGGCTTTCATTCCCAGTTCCTTAATTTCTTCTACTGTACGGTGCAAATTGTGGCAGGCTTCATAATGCACATTTAGCAGATATGCCCCGGCGTCCCTGAACCGTTCTATATATTTGTAGGGTTGTACCATCATCAGGTGTACATCCAGAGGGCGCTTACATATTTTACGGATATTTTCTATTACAGGGAAACCAAATGAAATATTAGGTACAAAAACGCCATCCATTATATCCATGTGAAGCCAGTCAGCTTCACTATTGTTGATTATTTCGATGGCGCCCGTAAGGTTGTTGAAATCGGCTGCCAGTAATGAAGGAGCAATGAGACGGCTCATGTGTTTTAATATTAATTTGCTGCAAAAATATAACTTTTAAAAAACAAAAAAGAGGAAATTTACAATTTCCTCTTTATATTTTAAAATATTAAAAGTTAACCCAGGTAGGCCTTTAAGTTTTTACACCGGGTAACATTCTTAAGTCGTTTTATAGCTTTTTCCTTTATCTGCCTTACTCTTTCGCGTGTTAGATTAAATTCTTCCCCTATTTCTTCTAAGGTATGGGGATGTTTGCCATTGAGTCCAAAATATAACCGAATAACATTGGCTTCACGAAAAGTAAGTGTGGATAATGCCCGTTCAATTTCTTTGCGTAAGGAATCCGTTAGCAAACCTTTATCAGGGCTTGGGGTATCCTTGTTTAGCATTATGTCGTACATGTTTCCCTCTTCATCCTGGGCCAGGGGTGCATCCATTGAAACATGCCGTCCGGCGCTTTTTAAAGATTCTTTAATGTCTTCAGGGGCAACTTCAAGAGCTTGTGCAACTTCCTGAACAGAGGGTTCCCTTTCGAAACGTTGTTCAAGATCTGCAAGTGTTCTGTTAATTTTATTAATTGATCCGATTTTATTTAACGGGAGTCTTACAATCCTTGCCTGTTCAGCAAGAGCTTGCAATATAGATTGCCGGATCCACCATACGGCATAGGAGATAAACTTAAAACCACGGGTTTCATCAAAACGTTGTGCTGCTTTTATAAGTCCCAGATTACCTTCGTTAATAAGATCGGGTAAACTTAATCCCTGGTTTTGGTATTGTTTTGAAACAGAAACTACAAATCGGAGATTAGCCTTTATTAATTTATCTAAAGCTTTGTCATCTCCTTTCTTTATCCTTCGTGCAAGGGAAACTTCTTCATCAGCACTAATAAGTTCAACCTTGCCAATTTCATGCAAGTACTTATCAAGTGAGGGTGTTTCCCGGTTGGTAACTTGCTTGATGATTTTGAGCTGTCTCATGCGGATAGGGCTTTAGGTTGATGGTAGTAATTTTTTCGTTTTAGGCTAACCGGATTAATTCATTATAAGATGCTGGTTTTTAGATAAATATTTATTTTTTATAAAAGTTATTAAAGATAGAAATTTTTTTTATATATCAATTGTTTTAGAAATAATTTATCTTTTTTTTTGCTAATTGTAACTAAATAATTATTATTGCATAGAAATTCCATCTAAACATTGACCAATCATTTTTCTTTAGAGCATAATCCTTTATAATTTTTAAGGAAATCCATAATTGTTGATAGTTGCTTTTTAAGTTATATACCTAATTTTATTATAATTTCCAATAACAAAAACATGTACGACATTCTTGAACTTAACAAAAAGCTTGTTTCTGAATTAAGAGATATTGCTAAAGAATTAAAAATTAAGAAAGCAGATTCTTTACGGAAGCAGGATTTAGTTTATAAAATTTTAGATCAGCAGGCGATTTCCGTTACTGAAAAAAAGAAGGAAGATAAAAAAGACGATTCAAAGAAAAGGATTTCCCCGGTGGAGGAAAAATCCGAGAAACCCTCAGAAAGCAGGTTTTCGAGAACCCGAAGGAGAACACCAGGTCCCAGAAAAATTGAAAAGATAGAAATTGGCAGTAATGATCATCGATCCCCAAGGCCAAAAGATGAAAGTTCGAATGAAAAGGAAATAATTCAGGAAAAAAATAATTTTATCCGCGTTGAGAAAAAACCTTTTAAGCCTCATTTTGAACCCCCGGTAAGAAAAGAAAACGAAGATGTTAACCGCGAGCTTGACAAGCAGATAAAAGTGATAGAAGATAATCAACGGGAAAAACCTGTGGAATTCGACGGAATAATAAGTAATTCAGGTGTACTCGAAATTATGCCCGACGGGTATGGTTTTTTGCGTTCGGCAGATTATAATTATCTTAATTCTCCGGATGATATTTATGTATCACAATCTCAAATAAAGCTATTCGGATTAAAAACCGGCGACACCCTTAAAGGTACAATACGACCCCCTAAAGAAGGAGAAAAGTATTTTCCGCTGATAAAAGTTGAAGAGATTAATGGTCGTAGTCCAGATTTTATTCGCGATCGTATTCCATTTGATTATTTAACTCCGCTTTTTCCAAATGAGAAATTTACCCTTCTGAATCCAAGCCAGAGAAATTCATTATCTACCCGGATTGTTGACATGTTTTCACCAATAGGTAAAGGACAAAGGGGACTGATTGTAGCGCAGCCAAAAACCGGTAAAACTGTTTTGCTGAAAGATATTGCCAATGCAATTGCTTCAAATCATCCCGAAGTGTATTTAATTGTCTTGCTCATAGATGAACGTCCGGAAGAAGTAACAGATATGGCCAGGAATGTAAACGGTGAAGTAATCTCTTCCACATTTGATGAACCTGCTGAACGACACGTACGCGTTTCGAATATTGTACTTGAAAAAGCAAAACGAATGGTAGAATGTGGTCATGATGTTGTAATTCTGCTGGATTCAATTACAAGGTTGGCAAGAGCCTATAATACAGTATCGCCAGCTTCAGGTAAAGTGTTGTCGGGTGGTGTGGATGCCAATGCCTTGCATAAACCCAAACGTTTTTTTGGCGCCGCAAGGAATATAGAAGATGGCGGTTCGCTTACCATTATTGCCACTGCTTTAACAGATACGGGATCTAAGATGGACGATGTGATTTTTGAAGAGTTTAAAGGTACGGGAAATATGGAACTTCAACTCGACAGAAAACTTTCTAACCGGAGAGTATATCCTGCCGTTGATATTACTGCTTCCAGCACTCGCCGCGAAGATTTGCTGCTTGATAAAAACATATTAAACAAAATCTGGATACTTAGAAAATATCTTACTGATATGAATTCGGTAGAAGCCATGGAGTTTCTCCGGGACCGCCTGGAAAGAACACAAAACAATGAAGAATTCCTTATTTCCATGAATGGGGAATAATGTCTGAAAAAACTAAAGTGCGGGAATCTCCCGCATTTTTTATTTACAAAACACCCAGTTTACCCTGCCAAATTCGTTGGATTATCTGATTATTTGAAATGAAAATGAATAACCTTTAAACTGTGAAAACAGTATAAAAATGTCGATGAATTATTTTAATTTTGTATTTTCTTAAAAATTTGGTTCTAAATAATTAATAATAAGCGTATTAAAATGGTTAATAAGAAGAATTTTATTACTTGCGACGGTAATTATGCAGCCTCGTATATTGCCTACATGTTTAGTGAAGTAGCTGCAATTTATCCTATTACCCCTTCATCAACAATGGCTGAATATATCGATGAATGGTCAGCTAACGGGAAGAAAAATATTTTTGGAGAGGTCGTAAGAGTTACCGAAATGCAATCAGAAGGCGGCGCATCTGGAGCTGTTCACGGATCGTTACAGGCTGGCGCATTGACATCTACTTACACAGCATCACAGGGACTTTTGTTGATGATTCCTAATATGTATAAAATCTCTGGTGAATTATTACCCGGGGTTTTCCATGTTTCTGCCCGCAGTCTTGCTGCACAGGCACTTTCCATATTTGGCGATCATAGCGATGTGATGAGCACACGCCATACCGGTTTTGCTTTATTGGCCACAGGAAGTGTTCAGGAAATTATGGACGTTGCAGGTGTTGCACATTTAGCGGCGATTAAATCCCGCATACCTTTTCTCCACTTTTTCGACGGATTCAGAACATCTCATGAGATTCAGAAAGTTGAAGCACCGGCCATGGAAGAACTGGCCAAATTAGTGGATTATGATAAACTGCAGGAATTCCGCATGCGCGCATTAAATCCGGAACATCCGGTTACCCGGGGAACAGCTCAAAATCCTGATATTTATTTTCAGTCGAGGGAAGCCTCCAATCGTTTTTATGATGCGGTTCCTGATATTGTTGAAGAATATATGGCTGAGGTATCTAAAATTACCGGCCGTGAATATCATCCTTTCACATTCTACGGAGCTTCCGATGCAGAAAATATAATTGTAGCCATGGGATCAGTTACCGAAACTATAAAAGAAGTGATCGATTATCTGAATGCTCAGGGCCAAAAGACGGGTTTAGTAACTGTTCATTTGTACAGGCCGTTTTCAGAAAAATATTTTATGAAAGTATTTCCGAAAACTGTGAAAAAAATTACGGTTCTCGATCGTACTAAAGAGCCCGGATCGAATGGAGAACCACTTTACCTGGATGTAAAAAATATATTCTACAATAAGAAAAACGCACCGCATATTATTGGTGGACGTTATGGTTTAAGTTCAAAAGATACTACACCTTCACAAATAATTTCAGTATTTGAGAATCTGGATTCCGCTGAACCGAAAAATCAATTTACAGTAGGTATAGATGATGATGTAACCTTTACATCGTTGCCATTAAAAGAAGAAGTAAGTATTGCCCATAAAGGTACTTTCGAAGCTAAGTTTTATGGTTTGGGTTCTGACGGTACCGTGGGTGCAAATAAAAACTCGATAAAAATTATTGGCGATGCCACAAATAAATATGCGCAGGCCTATTTCGCATACGACTCAAAAAAATCGGGCGGTATAACCACATCGCATCTGCGGTTCGGTGATGTTCCGATTCGTTCTCCTTATCTGGTAAATACCCCGAATTTTGTGGCTTGTCATGTCCCTTCATATATTGATAAATATGATATGCTGAAAGGGATCAAAAATGGTGGCACATTCCTGTTAAACAGTATTTGGGATGCTGATGAAACCAAAAATCGTTTACCCGATTCCATGAAAAAAATACTGGCTCAAAAAAATATAAACTTCTATATAATAAATGCCACACAAATAGCAGTTGAGATTGGTCTTGGCAACAGGACAAATACCATTATGCAATCTGCATTCTTTAAAATTTCTGGCGTTATTCCATATGATGATGCAGTATCTCATATGAAAAAAGCAATTATTAAAGACTTCGGAAGAAAAGGGGAAGACATTGTGAGAATGAACCATGCTGCTGTAGATCAGGGTGGACAAGTTGAGAAGGTTGCAATTCCTGCGGAATGGGCGAAACTTGAAATCAAAGAAGCTGAATTCAGTGATAAGTTACCTGAATTTATAAGCAAGGTTGTGAATCCTATTAATTCGCTTAAAGGGGATGATTTAAAAGTAAGCGCTTTCCTTGGCCGTGAGGATGGTACCTTCCCTGCCGGTACAACAGCATATGAGAAAAGGGGTATTGCAGTTGATGTTCCTGAATGGATATCAGAAAATTGTACACAGTGTAATCAATGTGCGTATGTTTGTCCCCATGCTGCTATTCGTGCTTACCTTGTAGACGAAAAAGAAGCAAAAGCACTGCCCGAAGGTACAATAACCTTAAAGCCTGTAGGTAAAAGTTTTGAGGGCATGCAATACAGAATTCAGGTAAGTCCGCTGGATTGTACCGGTTGCGGTGTATGTGAAGATGTTTGTCCTGCCAAAGAAAAAGCGCTGGTTATGAAACCATTGGAAACTCAAATGGAAGAAGCTCCGCGTTTTGAATATATGGAAAAGAATGTTTCTTACAAACAGGGTATTGAAATTGATAAAAATGTTAAAAACAGCCAGTTTGCACAACCTTTATTTGAATTTTCAGGGGCATGCGCGGGTTGTGGTGAAACTCCGTATATTAAATTAATCACGCAACTATACGGTGACCGGATGATTGTAGCCAATGCAACAGGATGTTCATCTATTTATGGAGGTTCTGCACCATCAACTCCTTACTGCACCAATAAAGAAGGGAAAGGACCTGCCTGGGCTAATTCGCTGTTCGAAGATAATGCGGAATATGGATATGGTATTGCAACAGGTGTTAAAAAAATGCGCGAACGGATTGCCATCCGGATGCAGAAGGCTTTAGAGGGTAACAACGATTTTTCAGATAATTCTAAAACTGTATTTAAAGAATGGCTGGAAGGCATGAATGATGCCGAACAATCTAAACAGGCATCTGCCAAAGTAGTTGATGTATTAAAAAAAGAAAAAGATCCGGCAGCCAAAGAGATTTTGGACCTTGCACAATACCTGATTAAAAAATCAGTCTGGGTGTTTGGCGGTGACGGCTGGGCTTATGATATTGGTTTCGGTGGTCTTGATCATGTGCTGGCTTCAGGTGAAGATATCAATGTTTTGGTTATGGATACAGAGGTATATTCCAATACAGGCGGTCAGTCATCAAAAGCTACACCAATTGGCGCTGTTGCAAAATTTGCAGCCTCCGGTAAAAAAATCCGTAAAAAAGATCTTGGCGCAATGGCCATGACCTATGGATATGTTTATGTAGCCCAGGTTGCTATGGGTGCAAATCAAAATCAATATCTTAAAGCGCTTAGAGAAGCTGAAGCATATCCCGGACCATCGTTGATTATTGCCTATGCTCCCTGTATTAATCATGGTCTGCGTCTGGGCATGGGAAAATCGCAATATGAACAAAAAGCTGCCGTTGAAGCAGGGTACTGGCATTTGTATCGCTATAATCCAATGCTTGAACCGGAAGGTAAAAATCCGTTTACACTGGATTCCAAAGATCCTGACTGGAGCAAATTCCAGGGATTTTTGAATAGTGAAGTACGATACACATCTTTGAAAAAATCATTTCCCCAGGAAGCAAATGTTTTATTTGCTGCTGCCGAAGAAAATGCAAAATGGCGGTATAACAGCTATAAAAGATTGGCTTCTATGGATTTTTCCGAACAGAAATAAACACATTTCATTACATATATAAAAGGGCGGATTTTCCGCCCTTTTTGTTTTAATACCTGAGATTACTTAAATAACCCGAAATTTTAAAATTTTAATAACTTTGCAAAAAATTATTAAAGCAGTAATAGTTGGGCAGAATTCTATCTATTGATTATGGACGAAAGCGTTCGGGAATTGCAGTTACTGATCCCTTAAGGATTATAGCCAACGGATTGACCACCGTACCTTCGCATGAAATTTTTCAATTTCTGGAAAATTATTTTAAAAAAGAAACAGTAGATATTATTGTTGTTGGATACCCTAAAACAATGAACAATAAACCTTCCGAAGCTGTTGTTTACATTCAGCCATTTGTAAACCGGTTGAAAAAAGTGTATCCCCGGCTTGCTGTTGAATTGGTGGATGAGCGGTTTACTTCAAAAATCGCATTTCAAACCATGATTGACGGGGGATTAGGAAAAAAGAAAAGACAGAATAAAGAACTGGTGGACACAATTAGCGCTGCCATAATTCTGCAATCGTATCTTGAAATAATAAATAAAAATAAATAACAAAGAATATTAAATAATGGTTTACCCGATAGTTGTGTATGGATCACCGATGTTGCGAAGGAAATCAAAAGAAATAGATAAAGATTATCCCGACCTGAGCCGTTTAGTTGAAGATATGTTTGAAACGATGTATAAATCAGATGGTGTAGGTCTTGCTGCCCCGCAAATAGGATTATCCATCAGGATATTTGTAATCGATACTTCAGAATTAGCTGAGGAAGATACTCCCGAACTCAAAGATTTTAAAAAAGCATTTATAAATCCTACGATTATTCAGGAAGCTGGAGAAATCTGGACCTATAATGAGGGATGCCTCAGTCTTCCGAAAATACGTGAAGAAGTTGACAGAAAATCAAAGATTCGAATTCAATACTATGATGAGCAGTTCAATTTTTATGATGAGGAATATGATGGGGTAAAAGCCCGTGTAATCCAACACGAATATGATCATCTGGAGGGAATCCTGTTTGTGGATAGAATTTCTCCCCTAAAGAAAAAACTATTAAAAGGAAAACTGTCTGCAATAACCAAGTTAAAAGTTGAAGTAGATTATAAAATAAAAGTAATAAAATAAAAAAAGGGCTTTTAAAAGCCCTTTTTTTATTATCGTAAAGGATATTTGTTTAAAATTTCATCCGACTTCAATAAAAGGTCGATATATTGTGCCCGTTTATAAACAAACGGATCATTGATTTTCTTATTTGAAAGATTCCCTTTAAAACTATCCAGGGTTTTATAGCCCTTTGAGTCCATCCACTGGTTCAGGTCTTTTAGTATTGTTTGTATATAATCGATTTTATTTTTATATACTGTGCTCACCACCTGCACACAATCTGCGCCTGCCAGAATGGTTTTGGCAACATCTTTACCGGTAAAAATACCTGTGTTGGCACAAATGTTTGCTTTTATATTTCCGTAAAGTAAACCGGCAAAACGCAGCGGAAGCCTGTAATCATCTGCATTACTCAGGTTAAAAGGGGCAATATGTGCTTCAGAATCCAGATCAATATCCGGTTGAAACATCCTGTTAAACAAAACAAAACCATCAACTCCGGTTTGGTCCATAAGTGAAATTATGTGCAGAGGATTGGAATAAAAGGGGCTTAATTTTACACTAACCGGGATTCTGACCTTTTGTTTCACTGCCTTTAATACATCCAGCTGATCCTGGTTTACAGATTTTCCCTCGGTATTCATTTCTCTGGGTACAAAATAAAAATTTAATTCAAGGGCATCAACACCGGTTTCTTCAATAAGCTGAGCATACTCAATCCAACTTTCTTTATATATGGCATTTAAACTGGCAATAATTGGTATATTAACACTTTCCTTTGCTTTTCTCAGATTCAGTAAGTGTTCTTCGGGTCCGGCATGTTCAATCTGGGGAAACAGGTTGACCATTTCAGCATTACGTTCATTGTACTCAGAAAGATCATCGTCCAGTTGTGCATTTTCCAGTTGTATCTGTTCTTCAAATAGCGATTTGTAAACTATTGCAGCTGCACCGGCTTCTTCAGCTTTTTTAATATTATCAATATTCGTTACAAGGTTACTTGCACCAATTATCACCGGATTCTTCAAATCAAGACCAAGGTATTTGGTTTTTAATTCTGCCATGTTGTATTATTTTTAATTTATGTATTTGTAAAATAATGGTTTTCTTTTTTCCATCACAAATTTATTAATTAAATTAGATTAATTCTTTTCCAAATTTATAGGGAGTTCTAATTTATATCAATTATAAATTTAGTTACAGTTATTGCAATTGGATTTGCTTCTAAGTAAAGTTATTTGTTACCGTATGGAATTTTCCGAAACCCTGAAAAAGTTGCCATTTGTACGATTGATATTTCCATTATTTTTTGGAATTATTAGTTCTCTTGGATTTGAAATAACAAATCGGGCAAACGTAATATTAATAACCCTGCCGTTGGCTTTTATCCTTATAATTTTTCTATATCCGGCAGAAAAAAAGATAAATGCAGGTTGGTTGAGGGGAATTTTAATTCAATTATGTTTATTCTTTCTTGGTATATGGCTGGTACAGGTAAAAACAGTTAACGTACCGGATAAAAAATTACTTGAAGAGAAAAGCCTTGTTTTAAAAGGGATAATTACAGATACTCCTGAAATAAAAGCAAGGAGTGTAAAAACCAGAATCAGGATAGATGAAACGTTACGGGATGAAGTTTTTGAGAAACAAAAATTTAATGCTTTAATCTATTTTCGTCTGGATAGTATTTCAACGGGCTTGAATTATGGTGATGAAGTGCTTTTAGAAACCAGCATTTCAGAAATTGCTCCTCCATATAATCCCGAAGAATTTAATTATAAAAAATATCTTTTTAGAAGAAATATTTTTGTTTCGGGATTTGTCGATTCCGGCAATTGGTCAATACTGGCAACAAATGAGGGTAATCCTGTTAAATCACTGTCTTTATCAGCCCGTAATTCAATACTGAAAATATACTCAGCTGCCGGTTTGGCAAATCAGGAACTCGCGGTTCTTTCAGCATTAACTCTTGGATATAAAGATTCATTATCCATTGAAACTAAAAAATCGTTTGCAGCCTCGGGAGCTATTCATGTATTGGCAGTTTCCGGATTACATGTCGGAATATTATATATCATATTAAACCTTGCTTTGGGGTTTCTAAACAAAAAAAGATCAGGGAAGATTATCAAATTAGTTTGTATTCTTATAATGTTATGGTGCTATGCTTTAATTACCGGATTACCGCCTTCTGTTGTGCGTGCAACACTGATGTTTAGTTTTATTCAGATTGGCCTATCCATAAATCGTGAAGTAAATATTTATAACAGCATTGCTGCATCAGCATTTATTCTTTTGGTAATTAATCCGTTTATAATTTTTGAAGTAGGATTTCAGCTTTCGTACCTTGCTGTGTTAAGCATAGTAACGTTTTATCGCAGATTTTATAATCTGCTGGTTTTTAAAAATTGGATTCCTGATAAAATCTGGAGTTTAATATGCGTTTCGGTGGCTGCCCAGGTGGGAACATTTCCTCTGACCATATTCTATTTTAAACAGTTTCCCTTATATTTTTGGCTTAGTGGCATTATTGTAGTCCCTTTAGTGACCATTATTTTATATTTGGCAGTTCTTCTTATTGTATTATCGCCCTTAAATATTATACATTCACAACTGAATGCAGCGCTAAACTTTTTACTTAAAATAATTCTTGAAACCGTGCAGAAAGTTGAACTATTTCCTGCATCTGTAATTCAGGGGATTTATTTTTCGGCTTTTGAAGTTTGTATTTTATATATTTTAATTCTAACGATCACCTTTTTTTTGTTTTTTAAAAGAACAAAATATCTGATATTTTCTGGAATCGTGATTTTGATATTTTTTTCAATTGGGTTATTTAAAGATTACAATATACTTCACCGGCGCGAAGTTGTGGTTTATGCCCTGCCGGGAAATATAGCGATTAGTTTTATTGAAGAAGGGACCAATGTTGTAATCACAGATTTGCCAGAAAATACAAGAGAAAATCAGTTGAATTACTATTGTAAAAATCATTGGATAAAACAAGGGGTTTTTAATCATACCCTGGTTGTCCCCGTTTCTTACATAAAAGCCACCGATGAAAAAGCTTACCGATATGGTAATTTGTATGTTTCTTCGTTGAATAACAATGTGGCGCTCAACTTTTATGGTAAAAGTTTTCTGATATTAAAAGAAGAGTTGAAAAGGAACAGTAGTGAAGAGTTAGCATTCGGGAATATTTTATTTGATTCCAATACTGCACCGGAAATATTGAATGCTCTAAAGGGAATTAAATTTGAAAGATTAATTATTAATGATTCCAAATTGATAAAAAATAGTTGGCTGAAACAATCACATCAGACAAGTATTTACAATCTTAGGGAACAAGGTGCATTTATAAATAAAATAAATCTGTAATAGCCTTACATAACAGAAAATCCTTGATTTTTAGTCTACTCTGATAAAAAATAAAAAAGTCTTAGATTTTTATTCAATTTATGGTTTACTTTGCAATGTTTTTCAAAATTACTTGGAATAATGAGAATTATTGTTGCGGGCGCGGGTGCAGTTGGATCTCATCTGGCAAAAATGTTAAGCCAGGAGAACCATGATATTGTTCTTATCGATCCTGATGAAGATAAACTTAGGCAGGTTGGCGCAAACCTGGATGTTCTGACACGTGTTGGCTCAGCTACTTCGATAAGCATGCTGATGGATGCTGATATCAAACGGGCAGATCTTTTTATCACAGTAGCCACCTCTGAAGAAACTAATATCACTGCAGCTATACTGGGCAAAAAGTTAGGAGCAAAAAAAACCATTGCCCGCATTGACAATCAGGAATATTTGTATGCTAAATATAAAGATCATTTTACCAGTCTGGGTATTGATTATCTTATTTATCCCGAAAAAATTGCATCCCGGGAAATTGTCGGGCTGCTGGAACAATCCGGCAGCCGTGATGTGGTTGATTTTTCCGGTGGAAAGTTAACCTTATATGCCATAAAACTTGACGAAAACGCGCCATTAATTCATAAAACCCTCGAAGAAATTACCACCGACAGTAAAAAACATGAATTTAATGCGGTGGCAATTACCCGGGATGGAAATACAATAATTCCAAGAGGTACGGATAAGTTTTTGCCGGACGACCTGGTTTATGTTATTTCTAATCAGGCCGGGGTAGATGATTTGATGCAATATTCGGGTAAAGAAAGTTACGCCATACGAAATATTATGATTTTGGGTGGGAGCCGGGTTGGCATGTTAACTGCGAAAGAGCTTGGGAATCATCATAACGTAAAATTAATTGAAATTGACCGTGAGAAAAGCTATCGGTTGTCGAATATGCTGAATAACACATTGGTTATTAACGGCGACGGCCGTGATATGAACCTTATGCTGGAAGAAGGGCTTAAAAATATGGATGCCTTTATTTCTGTTACCGGCGACTCTGAAACCAACATTTTGTCGTGTGTTCTTGCAAAAAATATGGGGGTAAAAAAAACGATTGCCGAAGTAGAAAACCTCGATTATATTGCCCTTGCAGAAAATTTGGGTATCGACACAATTATTAATAAAAAACTAATTACGGCAAGCAGAATTTTTCGTTTTACCACCAGCGAAGATGTTGCAGCTGTAAAATGCCTTACCGGAACTGATGCAGAAGTTTTGGAATTTGTTGTAAAACCCGATTCAAAGATTACCCTGGCTCCGTTAAATCAGGTAGGCTTGCCAAAAGACTCAATTGTTGGCGGTATAATTAGAGGCGACACAAGTTTTATTGCCAATGGGTATACACTGGTAAAACCCGATGACCGTGTTGTTGTATTTGCACTTCCATCGGCTATTAATAAATTAGGTAAGTTTTTTAATTAGACTTGCTTATGCTCAATTTAAGAGTTGTTGGATTTATACTGGGAATATTATTGTTGCTTGAGGGTATATTTATGGCCTCATCAGTGCTGGTATCCCTGGTATATAATGAATCTGTCACCATTCCAATTTTACTTTCCTCAATACTTACAATTTTTACCGGTGGTTTATTATGGCTGATATTTCGAAAGTCAAATAAGAGTATCAGCAAACGGGAAGGATATATTATTGTAAGTTCCGGATGGATATTTTTTTCGTTTTTTGGAGCCATTCCTTTTCATATGTCCGAGGCGATTCCATCCTTTACCGATGCATTTTTCGAAACCATGTCGGGATTTACTACTACCGGCGCGTCAATTCTTACCGATGTTGAATCCATGCCCAACGGTTTGCTATATTGGAGAAGTCTTATTCAATGGCTGGGCGGTATGGGGATAATTGTATTGTCTCTTGTTATTTTGCCAGTTTTGGGAATTGGCGGGATGCAGTTGTTTGTTGCAGAAGTCCCGGGACCAACACCTGATAAAATTCATCCCCGCATTAAAGAAACAGCCAAACGTCTCTGGGGTATCTATTTTATTTTTACCTGTGCAGAAATCGTGTTGTTGTGGATCGGGGGCATGAGTTTTTTTGATGCAGTATGTCATTCCTTTACCACCATGGCTACCGGAGGATATTCCACAAAACAGGAAAGTATTGCCTATTTTACTTCACCTTATATTCATTATGTAATTATTCTTTTTATGATCCTGGCGGGAATTAATTTTACCCTGTCATATTTTGCATTACATTTTAATTTCAGACGTGTTTTTCGCGATGAGGAATTCCGGTTTTATTTGGGCTTTATTGCCGTTTTCACATTAATTATTACCATAATACTGGCCATAAACATAAATCAGCCTTTTGAAGCATCTTTTCGCCAGTCGCTTTTTCAGGTAGTATCTATAATGACTACCACTGGCTTTGCTACTGTGGATTATCTCCAATGGATGCCGGTGGCGATTATTCTTTTGTTAATATTAATGTTTTTTGGCGGATCGGCAGGGTCAACAGGGGGAAGTATGAAAATTGTGCGTGTGGTATTACTGGTAAAAAACAGTATGCTTGAACTGAAAAGACTGATTCATCCCAGCGGAATAATTCCGGTAAGGTTGAACCACCAGGCTGTACCTCCGGAAACAGTTCAAAATGTACTGGCCTTTGTGTCTTTTTATGTACTTACTACCATGACAAGTATAATTGTTATTTCAGCAATGGGTTACGATCTGGAATCTTCTATTGGCGCTGTAGCGGCCACGCTGGGGAATATTGGTCCGGGTATAGGAGCAGTTGGTCCGGCAGACAATTATGCCCATTTTTCTGATGTTGGTAAATGGTTTTTATCTTTCTTAATGTTAATCGGCAGGCTCGAACTTTTTACTGTGCTGATATTATTTTCTCCTCATTTCTGGAAAAAATAATTATTCATCAAAAACCCCCAATCCTTCACGCATAATTTCCGCAGTATCAGTAATGCAGTTTATTATAGTAGAAGGTACATTATGACCAAATCCTCCGTCAATAACCAGGTCAACCAGCGATTTGTATTTTTCGTGGATTAAATCCGGATCTGTAGAATATTCAATTACTTCATCGTCATCATGAATGGAAGTGCTGAGAATAGGATTTCCCAATTCTTTTACAATTTCCAGGGCTATTTTATTATTCGGAATCCGAATACCTACGGTTTTCTTTTTGTTTTTAAAAAGTTTGGGTATCCTGCTGTTCGCGTTAAGAATAAAAGTATAAGGCCCCGGCAGGTATTTCCGCATTAATTTAAATGTATTGTTATCCAGTTGTTTGGTATAATCGGAAATATGGCTTAAATCGTAGCAGATAAAAGAAAAATTCGTCTTCTCGGTTTTTACACCCTTTATTCTTGCAATACGTTCAACAGCTTTGTGATTAAAAATGTCGCATCCCAGGCCATAAATGGTATCTGTAGGATATATAATTATCCCTCCCTTACGAAGCAATTCGGCGACCTGGAGTATTTGTCGCTGATCAGGATTATCCGGATGAATGCGCAGAATCATGAATACATGAAAAAATAGTGTCTGATAATAAAATCAAAAATACGAATGATTAGTTAACTTTAAGAGAAACTCCCGCTAAATTCGAGGAATGAAGAATTTTTTTCTAAAAAAACTCGTACGAATATTTCGTGATTATTTTAAAGTCTGTACTCGGATAGAAGGTTTCCACGCCTGTGCAGATTCCTTTCTGGTCATACATATAGGTTTTTGAAGAGAACTCATCTGAAGGATTTCTCCTCCATAACATTTCTGTCAGATTTCCATTATTATCATATTTAAAACTTTTTTTAACAAATTTCCCGTCGTTAGGATTATTTTCTACAATTTCAACAAGATCGCCGGAGGCATTATAGTTATAATCAGTCTGATTATAAAAGTTTTCTTCTCTGTATTTAACTTCTTTTACCAGATTTGACTTGGCATCGTAGCTGTATATTTTTTTCTCAGTTACTTTATCATTTTTCGCGAGCAGGTTTTCTTCAATTAGATTTTTATTGCTATCATACACCAGTTTTAGTTTCGATATCAGAATTCCACCCTTATTAAAAACTTCAACTGCAGCCTGATTTCCGTTATGGGTAAATACTCTTTTTTCATCCAACTGGTTTTCGAGGTAATATTTTATTTCAGATATTTTATTGTTTCTTGTATAAGAAAATTCGTTCTTGAAATTTTCGGTTCCGTTATATCCCTGTTCAAGAGTTAAATCGCCATTCTGGTTATAGCTTGAGATTTTCTTATAAGCAACAATTAAGCCGCCTCCTTTTCTCTTAGTATATTCGGTACGAAATCCGGAATAATCATATTCATAGGTCTCAAGCGAAAGAGTATCTTTTGCCTGATATGTAAGAAGTTCAGTAATATTGCCATTTTTATCATATCGGGTAAAAGCGGTTTTTTGTTCCCCGGAATAGGGTTTATTCTTCATAAAAGATTTATCCCATTGTGTGCGGGTTTCAATTTTATGCTGAACAATGTTTTCTTTAAATTTTTCATCAATTGCCGGTTGACTGTATAACTTAATTATACTTGCAGCAATCAGTAATAATAGTATCTGTATTCTTTTCATCCTAAGTATTATTAAGTAGACTATTTAACGGAGATCTTATCGTTTTGGTTCATTTTCACTCGAAATTATGAAATTATTTATAATTTCAGCGGAGGATTTTAAAATTAGGGCTAAAAATGGAATTTACAAAATTTAAGGTTCATCGGGCATATCCGGTTCAGGATCAAACGGGTCACGAAAAAACCCCTTTCTTCGTTTTTTTTCTTCAACAGGCGGATTATCTTTTGGAGCAGAATCATCAGGATGGTAATTTTCTTCCTCATCCTCTTCGGGTTCCTGTTGTTTCCATTTATCGATTGTTGAAGCAGGACCTTCATTCCGGAAATATATTGCCAGAATAAAACCGGCAATACCTCCTAACAAATGTGATTCCCAGGAAATTTCCTGTTTATAGGGAAAGATACCCCAAACCATACTTCCATATAAAAAGGTTACCAGTAAAGAAATAGCCAGCAGGTTTATGTTTTTCCGGATAATTCCGCTAAAAAAAATAAAGGCGCCGAGGCCATAGATAATCCCGCTTGCCCCTATATGATATGCATGGCGGGCGCCAAACCACACCCACAGACCGGTCATAAAATAAATTAGAAAAAATACCTTGTAAGCAATTTTATTATAGAAATAAAACAATCCCCAGCTTAATACAAAAACCGGAACGGAATTATTAACCAGGTGCCTGATGTCGGCATGAATAAAAGGAGACGTAAGAATACCGGGAAGGCTTTTTACATTTAACGGGAAAATACCCAGAAACGAGAGATCGGTTTGCAAATAAATACCAATTCCATAAATTATCCATATAAGGACTAAAAACAATGCGGGAAATACCAGGCTTAGATATACCCTTTTCTTTTCTTCTGGATCTAATTTTGCTGACACGTTATCCTATTTTTATCAGATAAATGTAGAGATTTTTTTTTCAAAATATAAATGATTTATTTTTAGTTCCCGGATATCTGATTAAATGGCAGAAGATAGAATAAAAAAAGAGCAATCATTTAATAATTGCTCTTTTGAACCTATCGGTTTGGAATATTTTATTTGTGCGGTCTTAACTTTCTAACTTCTGCACCGGTTAGCCAAAGTTCAGATTCGTGCATGGCCTTCAGTTCTTTTCCAAGGGAGTCTTTATAATCTACTGTACCTGTAGATTCCAGCACTCTTTTGGTTTCTGACCCGTTTTTCACTTTGTTATACAAGTCTTTGAACACCGGAAGGGTAGCTTCTTTAAATTTAGGCAGCCAGTCTAATGCGCCCCGCTGAGCAGTGGCACTGCAATTCGAATACATCCAGTCCATTCCGTTTTCATCCACAAGGCGAATTAAACTTTGAGTAAGTTCTTCAACGGTTTCGTTAAAAGCTTCGCTTGGGCTGTGACCATTTTCGCGCAACACATCATACTGTGCTTCCATAATTCCGGCAAGGGCACCCATAAGCACACCTCGTTCACCGGTTAAGTCAGAGAATACCTCGTTTTCAAAAGTAGTAGGAAAAAGGTATCCCGATCCAATGGCGATGCCTAATGCAAGTGTGCGTTGTTCTGCTTTACCGGTATAATCCTGAAAAACGGCATAACTTGAATTTATTCCTGTACCGGCCAGGAAATTCCTGCGCACACTGGTTCCGGATCCTTTGGGGGCCACGAGAATTACATCCACATTTTTTGGGGGAATAACACCGGTTTGTTCTTTATAGGTTACCGAAAATCCATGAGAAAAATACAAGGCGTCTCCTTCTTTTAAACAAGGTTTTAGAGCAGGCCATACAGCGCGCTGTGCTGCATCTGAAACCAGGTATTGAATAACTGTTGCTTTTTCGGCAGCTTCTTCGATAGAAAACAAAGTTTTTCCGGGTACCCAGCCGTCTTTTACAGCACGGTCCCAGTCACTTTTAAAGTCGGGTGATTGTCCGATAATAACATTAATCCCGTTATCTTTCATGTTCATAGCCTGTGCTGGTCCCTGCACACCATAACCAATAATAGCTATAACCTCGTTTTTTAAAATTTCCTGTGCTTTAGATAATGGGAATTCTTCGCGGGTTACTACGTTTTCTTCAACTCCGCCAAAGTTTAATTTTGCCATAATTTTTATTGTTTTATTATTTATAATATTATTGATTTGTACCGTTTTGCTGATCAATTTGTGCAAGGTAATTAGAAAATAACTCTTCTCTGAGTTTCGTTATTGCCACCCTTCCCGAACGGGTAAACTGTCGTACGCCGTATTTGCTTAGTTTATTAAACAAATCCTGGGTTTCTTCCTTGTGTCCGGTTTTTTCAATTACCGTATATTCATGCGTAACTTCCAAAATCCGGGCATTGTGCTGCCTGATGATAGCTTCAAGTTTATTACTTTCCAGTAATGCTTCAGTGGGCACTTTGTAGAGGGCAATTTCCTGATGAATAACTTCCTCCTCGGGATGATAAAAAGCTTTTAATACCTCTACCAGTTTTTCAATCTGATTGACCACCTTCTCCACCTTTTCTTTAGTTTCGTTCACCACAATGGTAAACTTGTGAATGCCGGGTATGGCCGATTCAGATACCGTTAAACTTTCAATATTTACATTTCTTCGTGTAAAAATAATGGTAATACGGTTAAGCAGACCGATATGGTTTTCGGAAAATGCTGTTATGGTGTATGTTTGATTCATTATATTACAATTATTCAGGTTAAAATATTTATTTTTTTTCTTTAGATAGAATTACTTCTGAAACAGAAGCCCCTGTTGGAACCATTGGGAAAACATTATCTTCTTTTTCAATAGATACTTCAAGAAGATACGGGCCTTTGGCAGCAAGCATAGTTTTAACTGCTGATTCCAGCTCCGGCCGCTCAAGAACTTTTTTCCCGGGTATTCCAAAACCTTCGGCAACCTTAATAAAATCCGGATTCATTAAATATGTTTCCGAATAGCGTTTATCGAAAAACATTTCCTGCCACTGACGAACCATTCCCAGGTATTTATTATTGAGCAGCACAATTTTTACAGGTATTTCAGATTGGTTAATTGTTCCCAGTTCCTGAATAGTCATTTGAAATCCGCCATCGCCAATAATTGCAATTACCTGTTTGTCTGGTGAACCAACCTGGGCCCCCATAGCACAGGGTAATCCGAATCCCATGGTACCTAAACCGCCCGAAGTAATAAAGCTGCGGCTGTTGTTAAGTTTGGCATACCTGGAGGCAATCATTTGATGTTGCCCAACATCGGTAACTATAATAGCATTGCCATTTGTACTTTCATTTATCATGCGCATTACTTCGCCCATCGTTAAGCCTTCCTTTTCAGGATAGAGATCATTTTTTATTACTGTTTCGTATTCTTGCTGGTAATTTTTCTTAAACTCCGAAATCCATGATTCGAATGTTCTCTTCTGAATATGTTTTGTAAGAATAGGCAGCGCTTCTTTTATATTTCCCAATACAGCAACATCGGGAATTATATTTTTATTCATTTCTGCCGGGTCAATTTCAAAATGGATGATTTTGGCTTGTTTGGCGTACCGTTTCAAATCTCCGGTTACACGGTCATCAAACCGCATTCCAATAGCAATTAATACATCACATTCGTTGGTTTTAATATTGGTACCATAATTACCGTGCATGCCCAACATTCCCATATTTAGCGGATGGTCCGTAGGCAAAGCCCCAAGACCGAGAATAGTCCATGCAGCGGGTATACCTGATTTTTCAATAAATTCACGGAATTCTTTTTCAGCATTTCCCAGTACAACACCCTGGCCAAATAATACATAAGGTTTTTTTGCCTGATTGATAATATCTGCAGCTTCTTTTACTTTAGCTTCGTTTAATTTTGGAACGGGCAAATAACTTCTGATACTTGTGCATTTTTTATATTCAAATTCGAGTTCTCCGAATTGCGCATCTTTCGCGATGTCAATTAGTACAGGTCCGGGGCGTCCGGTTTTGGCAATATAAAATGCCTTAGCAATAATCATCGGAATTTCTTCAGTTTTTGTTATCAGGTAATTCCATTTTGTAATTGGCATTGAGATACCAACAACATCGGTTTCCTGAAAAGCATCGGTTCCGAGAAGCGGAGAGGCAACCTGACCTGTAATAGCAACCAGAGGGGTTGAGTCTATCATGGCATCGGCAATTCCGGTAATTAAATTTGTAGCGCCGGGACCGGATGTGGCCATACACACACCAACTTTCCCGGTAGCGCGCGCATATCCCTGGGCTGCATGTATAGCGCCTTGTTCATGGCGGGTAAGAATATGTTTTAATTTACCCTGGTAATTCATTAAAGAATCGTAAATGGGCATAATGGCTCCGCCGGGGTATCCAAATATGGTTTCAATACCCTCCTCAATAAGTGACATAAGAACAGCGTTTGAGCCTGTGGTTTTTATTTTATGGTTTGTTGTGGTCATGTGTAATAAAATTTTGAATGGTTACAGTTAAATTTTTCGTATTGCTCCGGTATCGGCTGAAGTAACAAGATGTGCATAAGCTTTAAGCGCATTCGATATTTTCCTGACCCTGGCTTTGGGTGTAAATGCTTTTTCTTTTCTTTTCTCCTCTTCCATTTTTCTGGAATTTAACGCTTCATCAGATAACAATACGTTTATGGATCTGTTTGGAATATTTATTTCAATCATATCTCCGTCTTTCAGCAATCCTATTTCCCCGCCTGCAGCTGCTTCGGGTGAAACATGACCTATTGATAAGCCTGATGTTCCGCCGGAAAATCTGCCATCGGTAATCAGGGCACATTTGTCTCCGAGCTTTTTTGACTTTATATAAGACGTTGGATATAACATTTCCTGCATGCCGGGGCCACCCTTAGGGCCTTCGTAGCGAATAACGACAACATCCCCCGCGACCAATTTGTCCCCAAGAATGGCGTCCATAGCCTCTTCCTGAGATTCATATACTTTAGCGGGTCCGGTAAATTCAAATATTGAAGGATTAACACCGGCGGTTTTTACCACGCAACCGTTTCGGGCAATATTTCCATACAACACGGCCAATCCTCCGTCTTTATCATAACAATGTTCAATATCTCTAATACAACCTTTGTTTCTGTCTGTATCCAATTCTTTAAAAGTAACTCCCTGTGAGCCCAGTTTAAGATTTTTAAGTCCGGATGGAGCGCTTTTGTAAATTTCAAAAGCTTCATCAGTTGCTGATTTTTTTGTGATATCGAATTGATGGATTGCTTCTCCCAGTGTATTAAGATCTACACGATACGTTGATGTATCCACTAGTTTTCCTTTTGCAAGTTCTGCCAAAATCCCCAGAATACCTCCAGCACGGTTTACATCTTCAACATGATATTGAGAGCTGGGAGAAACTTTACACAATACAGGTACTTTTCTCGATAACCGGTCGATGTCTTTCATGGTAAAATCAACACCGGCTTCATGCGCAATAGCCAGAATGTGCAGTACTGTATTGGTAGATCCACCCATGGCAATATCAAGGGCCATGGCATTGTTAAAAGCTGTTTTTGAGGCAATTGAGCGGGGAAGGACGGATTCGTCGTTTTCGAAATAATATTTCTGCGTAAGCTTTACGATTTGTTTTGCGGCTTTCTCAAATAATTTTTTCCTGTTTTTATGGGTGGCAACAATAGTCCCGTTTCCGGGAAGGGCCAATCCGATAGCTTCGTTCAGGCAATTCATGGAATTCGCTGTAAACATTCCCGAACATGAACCACAGGTAGGACAGGCGTTCTGCTCAACAGCCGCAATTTCATCATCCGAAATGGAATCGTCGGCCGCCATAACCATAGCATCTACCAGGTCGTATTTTTTATTGCCAATTTTACCGGCTTCCATGGGTCCGCCGGACACAAATACTGCCGGAATATTCAGTCGCATAGCAGCCATAAGCATACCCGGAGTTATTTTATCACAGTTACTGATGCAGATCATGGCATCTACTTTATGTGCATTGCACATGTATTCCACACTATCCGCAATCAGGTCTCTCGAAGGAAGAGAATACAACATGCCGTCATGCCCCATGGCTATTCCGTCATCGATAGCAATGGTGTTAAATTCAGCAGCATAACAACCTTCATTTTCAATAATGGCTTTGATTTCCTGGCCGATGTTGTGAAGATGGGTATGTCCCGGAACAAATTGTGTGAAGGAGTTCACCACGGCAATTATAGGTTTGCCAAACTGGTTTTCTTTCATTCCTGTGGCCCGCCATAAGCTTCTTGCTCCTGCCATCCTGCGGCCTTCTGTTGTTTGAGCGCTTCTGAGTTTCATAGTTAGTTCCCGGTATTAAAACATATAATTAAAAAAGCCATTCTTTGGTAAGAATGGCCTTTTCTATAATTTTCATCATAGCCTATACCACCCTTACCTTAACATCCGAAGGACGCTAATAAGGACGATGCTGACTATGACTATGATATTTCTCATGTATTTTATTTGGTTGACAAATATATGGAATAAAATTATATTAAAACAAATAATTTTAAAAAATATGAATTTCAATAGTTTTTTTACTTATAATAGGCATACATAAATTCCTGCGACATGAGCCTGTAGCGGTCTTTTGCAGTTTCATCAAGCATGTCGAGATAATTGTTATCTTTAATTATAAATCCAACTTTTTTTAATCTTTCGGGATAATCCGTGCCGTAAAAACGGTAATGATCTTTTTGTCTGAAAAGACGTTCACGCTCCAGCGGATCAGTTATACCGGGATCTTCACGGGTGGTTTTCATAGCAAAATCTACAGGGACATGAAGAATGGCAAAACCACCTTTTTTTAATACCCTTAGTATTTCTGACATGGCACGTGTATCATCTTCCACATGTTCCAATACATGGTTGCAGATTACCACATCAAACTCGTTACTTTTAAAGGGCATTTGCTGAACATCTAATTTAATATCTGCTATGGGCGATTCCAGGTCAGCAGTTATGTAATTTAGGTTCGATAATTTTTTAAACCGCCCGATAAAACACTGTTCCGGAGCCACGTGCAAAACCTTAAGGGAGGCAGAGAAAAAATCGGTTTTATTTTTTAAAAACAACCAGATCAATCGGTGTCTTTCCAGCGATAAGCATTTTGGGCAGAGCACATTTTTTCGAACAATATTATGACCGTAAGGTAAAAATTTCTTAAAGGTGCTTCCGCATACCGGGCACTCCACATTATTGCCCCTGTAAAACAGGGCACTGATTCTCATAAAAACATAGCTTAGCCGGATCAGGTGTTTTCGGGGAACTATATGTAACACCAGCGGGATTAATTTTCTCATCGTATTATTATGCCTTTTCTTTAAATAAGTGCCAAATGTAGAGATTTTTTTTTAAGGATTAAAAGGCAGTTTTTTCTTACTGAAAAATCCTTACTTTTGTTCCATTTTGAAATAAATACATGTAAAAAAATGAGACCTTTTAAAGTATTAGGCATTCAGCAGGTGGCCATAGGAGGCGAGGATAAAGAAAAACTTCGGAAATTCTGGGTTGACATCCTGGGGTTAAAACTTACCCATAGCTTTAGCAGCGAAAGTGAGAATGTGGATGAAGATGTGTTGACTATCGGAAGCGGCCCCACGGCAGTGGAGGTGGATATTATGCAACCTATTGATGAGGATAAAAAACCTAAAGTGCATGAACCTAAGCTGAATCATATCGGATTGTGGATTGATGATCTGAAAGCTGCGGTGCAATGGCTGACAGACCAGGGTGTGCGATTTACTACGGGCGGAATACGAAAAGGGGCATCCGGATATGATATATGTTTTATTCATCCCAAGGGAAATGAAGATTTTCCGCTATGCAGCGAAGGGGTACTTATAGAGCTTGTTCAGGCGCCTGAAGATGTAATTAAGGCTCTGGGTACATAAAAAAATTGTTGGGAGTTTAATACAAAAAGCGGGCAAGCTACTCATATCGCACCGCTACAACCGCCTACCCTTGCTTCCTTCCGGACCTGGGGGGTTCAGCAGGAGCTGGTCGTATAAGACTTACCCGCCGGGCAGCAAAGATATTAACTTTTTTAACGTGCAAAAGATTTTTTATTGAATAATTTTAATACTGCAAAAAACCCATATATTTGTGTAACAACCAAACAATTTTAAAATCATGGAACAGAAAAAAACATCGGTTTTTAACCATTCACTTACTTACGGGGCCATTATTGGAATTATTATGATAATTTGGACCGTTTTAATGTTTGTATTGGATTTATCTTTAAACAGGGCATTAGGATATGTGAGTTATCTCATTTTGATTGTGGGGATGTTTATGGGAATGAAAAGTTATCGCGATAAGGTTCAGGGTGGAACAATAAATTATGGAAAAGCATTTGGTATCGGAGTATTAATTTGCGTGATTGCCTTTGTTATTTCCGGTATTTATTCCATTATCCATGTGAAATTTGTAGATACAACCTTAATACAACGTATGATGGAAATGACTGAAGAAAAATTATTATCCAGGGGAATATCCGAAGAGCAGATCGATATGCAAATGCAGATGTCTGCGAAGTTTATGAAACCTGTAATTATGTTTTTATCAGCAACAATCTTTAGTGTAATAATAGGATCCATCATATCCCTGATTCTTGCAGCGTTTGTAAAAAAAGACGAAAACCCTATGACTGATGCCGTTTAGGCAATTTAAATAAAGAGATTAATAATATGGATATTTCGGTGGTAATACCTTCTTATAACGAAGAAGAATCGTTACGGGAATTAGTGAATTGGATAGAGGCGGTAATGGATAAAAATAAGTTCAGCTATGAAGTTATTTTTATTGATGACGGAAGCACAGATACTACCTGGCAGGTTATTGAAGAATGTACACAAAAAAATGCATCTGTAAAAGGAATAAAATTCAGGCGTAATTACGGAAAATCGGCTGCTTTATTTTGCGGATTTGATGTTGCGAAAGGTGATGTGGTAATTACCATGGATGCTGATCTGCAAGATAATCCCGAGGAAATACCCGAGCTGTACAGAATGATTACAGAGGAGAATTATGATCTTGTTTCCGGCTGGAAGAAGAAGCGTTACGACCCGTTATTTTCGAAAAATATCCCCAGTAAATTTTTTAACTGGACAGCAAGAAGAATAAGTAAAATAAAATTGCACGATTTTAACTGTGGCCTTAAGGCATATAAAAATCGTGTTATTAAAAGTATCGAAGTATATGGCGAAATGCACCGGTATATCCCGGTACTTGCCAAATGGTCGGGCTTTAACAAAATTGGTGAAAAAGTTGTACAACACCAGGAGCGTAAGTTTGGAAAAACCAAATATGGCTTTGAACGATTTATCCGCGGTCCCCTGGATTTGCTTTCTGTTATTTTCATATCAAAATATGGAAAGCGTCCGTTACACCTGTTCGGTACGTTAGGTACACTCACCTTTATTCTTGGATTTGTAATGGCAGCAATTTTAGGCATCAATAAGCTGCTGGCAATTAGGCATAATGTAACGGCCCCGCTGGTTACAAATAGTCCGTATTTTTATATCGGCCTTACCTGTATGGTTCTGGGTACGCTGCTTTTTTTATCCGGATTTTTAGGAGAGTTGATTTCACGGAGCGGTTCAAACCGGAATTCATACCTGATAGAAAAGGAGATTTGATCATAATTTTTAAAATTTAGAAACCGGGGATTCCCGGTTTTTTTATTTCTTATCCTGCGGTTAAATGAATTATATTACTTTTGCAGGATTAATTTCAAATTAAAACGATATAGTGTATTATTCTATTATACTTCCCACATTCGGGCGTCCGGAAGAAGTAACAGCTTTTCTGGGTAGTTTGACAAAACAGCTTTTTAAAAACTTCGAGGTAATTGTTGTGGATGGCAGTCCTGATACCAGCTTACAGGAATTAGTGAATGGCTATAAAGATAAATTAACATTAAGTTATTTCTATAAAAAAAGCCTGGGAGCCAGTGAATCCAGAAACCTGGGTTGCGAACATGCCAAGGGTGAATGGCTGGTTTTTATAGATTCGGATTGTATTCTGCCTCCGCATTACATGGATGTGGTGGACTCATTTTTAGTTTCTCATACCGAAATTGTTGGATACGGCGGCCCAGATGCAGCTGACGATAATTTTTCACCCTTTCAGAAAGCAGTGAATTATGCCATGACATCTATGCTGACCACTGGTGGTATCCGCGGCAAAAAATTCCATCTGGGTAAATTCCATATGCGCGGGTTTAATATGGGTATGCGCCGTGAGGTTTTTTTTAATGTTGGAGGTTTTAGTGGTATGCAGGTAGCTGAAGATCTGGATTTAAGCATGCGCCTGCAAAAAGCAGGTTATAAAACATCACTTATTCCAGATGCTTTTGTATATCACCGCCGGAAAGCCAATTTTAGAATATTCTGGCACCAGTTGTATTTTCATGGTAAAGGCCGTATCGACCTTCATCTGAAACATGGCAATGCATTAAAAGCTTTGCATTTGCTTCCCAGTATGTTTATGATCTCTATTCTGTCTGCAATAGTTGCTATATGGTTTGTTCCATGGTGGTTTTACCTTGTGTTATCCGGAGTTGCAGTTTATACTTTGGCTGTTTTTGCTGACAGTTCCATTCAGAATAAAAGTATCTGGGTAGGTTTACTAAGTGTTGTTACTTCTCTTGAATTGCTTATTGCTTATGGTCTGGGAGTATTGAGAAATATAATTTACAGAATGGTATTTAAGAGGGGTGGAGAAAGCAAAAAAGCAACGGAGCTAAAGAAATAAGTTATTACATTCTCATTTAAGAACCCTGCGAGGGTTTCAAACCCTCGCAGGGTTATGCCTTACCGTGCACCTAACAAATCGTCATTCTCAGAAAGGTACTTCACCGTATCAATAATAGTATCTTTTACTGAATAATCTGGTTTCCAACCCAATGCCGAAATCTTACTGATGTCGAGATGAACAAAGGGAGTATCGCCTTTCCAGCCACGGATTCCGCCAGCAAAAGAAAATTTAACTTTTTTTAATCCCAGGTTTTCACAAACGATATATGCCAGATCGGTAACGTTTATCCATTCGCTGTTGCCCAGGTTTAAGATATTTGTTTTTTTATCTGATTTTTTCATGGCTAGTAAAATAGCGGAAATCCCGTCAGATACATGCAGGTATGATTTTCGTTGTTTTCCGTCGCCCAGAATGTGAAGTTTTGTGGGATCTTCTTTCAGCTTTTTCATAAAATCGAATATAACCCCATGTGTATATCGTGGGCCCATAAAAGATACAAAGCGGAAAATATAACTTTTCATATCAAAATATTCGCAATAGGCCTGGATTAGACTTTCGGCTGAAATCTTTGATGCTCCGTACAGTGATGTTTGAATCAGGGGAATATTTTCAGGAGTGGGAATAATTTCAGGTTCTCCATATACAACTGCTGAGCTGGCAAATGCAATTTTTTTAATATTGTTTACCCGCATGGCTTCAAGTACATTGTGCGTTCCGGTAATATTCTGCTCCACATCTATCCGGGTGTTATGTATACCGCCTCTTACATCGGCATTGGCCTGAAAATGAAATACCACATCATTACCAGACATGGCGGATATCAGCGTGTTTTTATCAAGCACATCGGCACTGATTAAAGTGTATTTCGGGTTATTGATGTTATGGCGGATAAATTTATCCTGTCCGGTACTAAAATTGTCATACACGGTAACTTCAGTTCCGGTTTCAAGAAGTCGGTCGGCCAGATTACTGCCAATAAAACCTGCACCACCGGTTATAAATGCTTTCATAAATTAATCTTTAACCCGGTTATCGTAATTAGAGCCCATAGAATAATTTTCCCCTTTGAGCTTCCGGATGATTTTCTGCTTAATAGCATGAAATATTATTATGTGTATATCTTCCGTTATTTCCATATCGTTAACCGGGACCAAGAGGGCAGAATCAGCAATCTCTTTTGCTCTTCCCCCTTTAAAACCGCACATAGCAATAGTTTTCGCATGCCGGCTTTTTGCATACTCCAGGGCTCTTACCACATTTTCCGAATTGCCGCTTCCTGAAATACCGATAACAAGATCGTTTGGCGAAAGGAAGGTTTTAAGTTGTTCCACAAACACCTCATCATAAGAAAGGTCGTTTGTGATGGCTGTGGTCCCGGCAATATTATCATTCAGACAAATTATTTTAAATCGCTTTTCCAGTCCGTAGGATATACCTTTTAAAAAATCCCCGGCAATATGAGAAGCATTGGCAGCGCTTCCGCCATTTCCGAAAATATAAATAAATGCTCCTTTTTCCCGGCAAGATAGAAGATCGTCTACTACGGATTCAATGGACTGTATATCGAGTTTTTGAAGGGTTTCGGATACACCCTTAAAGTAGTTTTCAAAATGATTAGATATATTCATCAGCAAAGTATATTATTTTCGAACCGTCGCGTTCGAATTTAAAATCAAAAGTATCATATGTTTTAAGGGCATGAATTAATTTTTCCTGCTTGTTTTCTTCGCAATAAAAAAGCATAAAACCACCCCCGCCGGCACCAAGGAGTTTTCCGCCCAATGCCCCGTTTTTTAATCCGGAAGCATAGATCTCATCAATTTCCGGATTGGATATTTTTGAAGCCAGTTTTTGTTTTAGTATCCAGTTTTCGTGCAGAATTTTACCAAAGTCGCTTAAATTCTCATTGTACAGCGAGGTACGAAGATCAGGAACCAGAGCCACCATCTGTTTCAGAATATTAAATTTATCTTCGGTTGAAGCATTCTTTTTTTGTTCGGTAAGGATATCTGAAGCTTTACGCTGGTTGCCGATATAAAACATGATGAGGTTTTTTTCGAGCTTCTGGTAAACATTACTTTTAATGTATAGAGGTTCAACTTTTACACTGCCATCGGTATTAAACCAAATGATATTTAAACCGCCAAATGCTGCAGCATACTGGTCTTGTTTACCAATAGGTTCTCCAAGAATATCGATTTCGATTTCGCTTGCTTCTTTTGCGAGAACATCGTGCGAAACATATTTTCTTTTTATGGCATAAAGATTATGCAAAAGGCCTACGGTAAAAGAAGAGGAGGATCCCATTCCAGTTCCGGCAGGTATATCGGCAATTGAACTGATTTCAATTCCCCCTGTAATACCTGCTTTCCGCAATGCCTCCCGCAGCAGGGGATGCTTAAGGTTATCGAGATTATTTACGGTTTCTGTGCGCGAATATTTTACCTGGATCTGGTCCGGGTAAAAATATCGGTGCGACGAAATGTACATGTATTTGTTCACAGAAGTGCTGAGTACCGCTCCCTGATGTTTTGAATAGAAGGTTTCCATATCTGAACCTCCACCCACAAAACTAATCCGGAATGGCGTACGGGAAATGATCATAATGAATTCACATTGATTATAAAATCAGCTAATTTACTTTCTTTTTCTATTAATTGATATTCATCTGCTTTCCTTTTTTCAAAAAGCCGTTCAATATCAGGCAATTCTTTTTCACGCCATAAATAATAGTCCACAAATCTTTGTTTCCGCACTTTTTCACCCGGTTCTAAAAATATCTTCATGTCCGCATTATTTTTAATCGAATGAATGCTCAAGGCCACAATTCCTTCAAAAATAATAACATCCTGTTTCCCCAACTGGTAATTCACCATGTTGGATTCGCGTTCCGGATGATGCGCATATCCTGCACGATGAATACCTTTTCCTTTAAAAAAGTTTTTAATATCTTCTTCCAGTAGATTTACCTGGAACCGGTCATAAACATTACCGGATTCTTTTCGGGTTTCTTCGGGAACAATCCAGTGGTCGAGTTCCATAATCAGGCTGTTGTAACCAGAGCGGCTAAATTGTTTTTGCATCCATCGGGCAAAGTTACTTTTTCCTGCTTTTGCATTTCCGGCCAGCGCAATAACAAAGGGTTTTTTCCCGGATCGTGAAAATTTATTAAAAATAAATTTAAATTCATTGGCGTAAGGTTCGTCGATAATAAAATCTACCGCTTCTTCAAGATTTTTAAAAAAATAATCCGGGAGGATACTGGTTTTTTTTATTCCGTAGCCAGACATTACACCAATAGTTGTACAACCGGCATTTTTCCCGGCAAGGATATCGCGCTCCGAATCGCCAATCATGAAAGATTGTGATAAATCTATATTGTAATCACCGGCAGCTTTGAGAAACAATCCGGGTTTGGGTTTCCGGCATTCGCAGTCTGTTTTAAATTCCGGATTTTCTTCCGGGAAACCGCTGTCAGGATGGTGTGGACAATAATATATGGCATCGAGTTTTGCCCTGGATTGACCAAGTTCGGTTTCCAGTTTATTATGAATGGTTTCCAGTTCTTCGATAGTACAAAGGTTACGGGCAATTACGGATTGGTTGGTAATAACGATGGACAGGAAATCCGAAGCATTAATTTTTTTCACTGACCTTGCTGTAAAATCATAAAGTTTAAGATCTTCGGGTTTGTGAATAAAACTCTGTTCAATATTTAATACCCCGTCGCGATCAAGAAATATGGCTTTTTGATTGTTGCCAAAACTTTTTCGCCCTGTTTTTCCGGAAGTAAAATCGTTACTGACTTCATCCCAGCGGTCAGGTGTACCCATATCTTTCAGATATTCGGAAGTATTGTATCCATACATTCTTAGCTGTGAAAAAATATCGGGAAATATATCTCTTCCGAAATCAGCTTTTATTCCTTTTTTAATAAAAGAAAGGATAAGCGGACTAAAAATATACAGGCCTGCATTTACAAGGTTTTTAAAATATTCGCCAGGATCGTGGGGTTTTGGATAAAAAGCCGTTATTCTACCTGAAGTATCAATATTTACCAGGTCACTGTCTAAAGGATGATCATTAGGATGCAGTACCAGTGTGCACTGGCTTTTTTTTTCTTTATGAAAAGTTATCAGCCTGTTCAGGTCCATATTAACCATCACATCACCATACACAACAATAAAATCTTCGGTAAGAATATTTTCAATTTCTTTAATTCCGCCCACAGTTCCAAGAGGAGAGGGCTCTTCGAAATATGAAATTTTCACGCCCAGCTTTTCGCCCTTTCCAAAATGGTCGATAATGGATTCCTTCAGGTAGTTAACAAGAATTATTATATCTGTAATATTATATTGTTTTAATAAGCGTACCTGGTGTTCAAGTATAGGCCACGGGCCTACTTTGAGCATGGGTTTTGGAATTTCACGGGTATATTCTGCAAGCCGGGTACCTTTACCTCCGGCTAAAATCACTGCTTTCATCAAATTTGGGCATAAAATATTTGTTACAAAGAAAAGCAATAATAACGACTAAGAAAATTTTTCTTTTAAGAGTTGGCATACATGCTTATCTATCGGAAATGTGAAATCATCGGGATTTAGTGTTATAATTTTTTCCCATCTGAATGACTGGATGCCGTTACTATTTTTTTTAAAATCAAAGGGTTTGGTTGCTACTACAAATTTCTGAGGTCCTGCCAGTTTTATACGATAATATATGCTTATTAACTGGTGATCGGGATAAAAAAGCGCTTTTTGAAAAAATTCAGTAGTATAAAAATGATCAATAATTATAATTTCCTGTCCAAACTCTTCTATAGCTTCACGTTTGATACAATCTGCAGGCCCTTCGCCAAATTTCAGGCCCCCGCCGGGGAATTTGGTCATCCGTTGATTTAACTGAAATTCATCTGACAGGAGTACTTCATTATTATCGTTTATTAAAATTCCATAAACCCTGATGTTAAAATGTAAAATAATATCTTTTTTCATACATAAGATTTCACAAACCAAAGGTTAAATTCTTTTGATTTTTTAATTAACGGAAATTTTATAATAATTGTATTTTCTTCCTCTAAAAGCGGGAATAATAATTGTATTTTTCAGTGTATCATAATATCGGACAGGAGTCGGGTACATGGCCTTTTTTTTCCATGGTAAAAGCGATTGTTTGGAAATATTGCCATATTCATCAATAGTGAGTGCACATATATATGATCTTTTCGGATGATTAAAATTAAGGGTCTTTTCATTTTGTGAAAGATTTTTAATATTATCGTTATAGAATATCATGATGTAATTTTGATCCGGGGCAGCCATTAAGGCATACGAGCAGTAATTTTCGTACGTGTAGTCGATATGGCCTGTCTCCTGCAGATATTCACGATATTGTTCTGGCAGCAGTTTATTTGTATCAATTGCCCGGGTATCGAAATTCTGACGTTTCTGAATTACCTTGTTCCAATAAACTGTACCGGAATTATCATAATCGATAACAATTAAATTATTGTACGTGTTGTAACTTTGATTAAAGAACTGTTCGGCAATAAGAACTACGTGGCCGTTTTTTCTAAGTACCATATCGGTTAACACGTAGCTCATTAATTCATTGTCAGACATAGTGGGCTCACCTGCTTTTATGAGTTGTTCGAGAAATTGTGGCTCGAATTCGTAAGAATAGTTATCGTATATCCTGCCGTCATGGGGATGTATTTTAAAGAAAAAACTGCCTTTAATGCCCGAACGTAATATTTCGGAATACAGTCCGGCACAGATTAATCCGCCATCTGCATCTGCAATTACCTTCAGGTCTCTGATATACCGATCGGGAAATGTAATGGGATATTCCAAAAAGGTTTCCCCGTTATGTGTATACCGATGTATGAGATATACATTTTTAATTTCGCGAAATACATCAAAGATTGATTCCCTTTTTAAAAGGCTTAAAATACTTACATTTCCAATTTCATCAACCACATAATAATTATCCCTTGGACCGATACCTTTATAATCAAACGAGTCTTGTTTTTTCCAGACTACTTCAAGATCTTTATCGAATACATAAAATTCATTAAACTGAACTTTTGATAAGGAAACCTTGATCCTGTAATTGAGTAATAATTTTGTTTTTTCCCTCGACAGGGTAAAATGGAATTCAGGCCAGTTTCCCTTTATATGCTTAACAGTGGTAATTTCTATCCGCTCAGTGGATGGTATAAGAGATTCCTTATCCAATATCTGGTAATATAAAATGGTTTCCTGCAATTTTTGCCGGGATGAAAACACATAAAGTTCATTGTGGAAAAGAACTGCCGCTTCAAAACTAAAACTTTTTAATCCTTCATTCTGACTTATAAATTCTTCATGCACAAGATTCAGGTTGCTATCTAATTTTTCTATATAGTAATTGTTAGAATAAAATTTTATCACATAAAAAGCCCCGGGTTCATCACCTATAATTTTATGAATTGAAGTATTGCTATAATTATAATTAAAATCGCTTTGGGCAATCTTAAATTCCTGAGCGCGTAAAGGTTTAATATACAAAGTAATAATGGAGAAGATAATTAAGCAGTTACGGAGCAAGTGAAACTTCATGGCAAAAGGTATTTATAAAAACAAATTTATATACAGCTTTTGGATAATTACAAAGAATATACCAACAGAAAGCAAATAAAAATATTTTACCTGCAGAATTACATTGAATAAAAAAGCATAAGTGTGTTTTTATTTTTCTGTTTTGCTGTTTAATAAATCAATAATTTTTTCAGTCTGATTTAAATCAAACCAGTATATATCATCGTATTTTCTGAACCAGGTCAGCTGACGCCTTGCATAATGCCGGGTGTTTCGTTTAATCAGTTCAATGGCCTTTTCCAGGGTAATTAAATTCTCAAAATACTGGTAAATTTCTTTATAACCTACTGTATTCAGGGCATTTAGATTTCTTTTCGAATACCATTTTTTTGCTTCTTCAATTAATCCGTTACTGATCATGTGATCCACTCGTTCATTAATTCTTTTATAAAGATTTTCCCTGGTTGTATTTAAGCCTATTTTAATAACTTTGAAGGGCCGCTGTTTTTTAGTATGTGTTAAAAAAGAGGAGTAGGGTTTCCCGGTAATTAAAGAAATTTCAATAGCTTTCATTAAACGTTTGGCATTTTTCAGATCCACAACTTTATAATAATTCGGGTCGAGCTTTTTAAGCTGAATTCTCAGACTTTCAATACCTTCTTCCTGTAATTGAGCAGTTATTTTTTCTCTGATTTCCGGGTCAATAAGGGGCAAATCATCTACGCCCTTTGTTACAGCATCAATATATAATCCTGATCCCCCCACCATAAAAACAAGGATATATTTTTGAAACAAACGGTCCAACAATTGGATCGTTTCTTCTTCGTACATGCTGGCATTGTAATAATCGAATACAGATTTATGCTGAATAAAATGGTGGGGTACAGATTTTAATATATCATTTGTGGGAACTGCGGTACCAATCGAAAGTTCTTTATAAAACTGCCGTGAATCGCATGAGATAATTTCTGTGTTAAAATGCCGGGCAAGTCCAATACTTGTTTCTGTCTTTCCAATACCCGTTGGGCCAAGTAATACGACTAAATATCGATTATTCATAATAACAGGCTTAGAAACAAATTACCCGGGATTTCCGATCTGTTACAAATACATGTAGAGAAAACCAATTATTTATTTTGCTTTGCCCGGATTAAATTTAAAGCCGATCCGGCATAATACCATTCAATCTGGTTTTGATTATATGTATGATTTACTTTAAATTGCTCTGATGTACCATCGATATGCTTTAACACTACTGTAAGTAATGATCCGGGTGCAAAATCCTTCAGGCCTAAAATATCGATCACATCATCTTCCCGTATCTTGTTATAATCGTCTTTATTTACAAAAGTAAGGGCGAGCATTCCCTGTTTTTTCAGGTTGGTTTCGTGAATTCGGGCAAATGAGCGCACAAGAACAGCTTTAACACCCAAAAACCGAGGTTCCATAGCGGCATGCTCACGCGATGATCCTTCGCCATAATTTTCGTCTCCAACCACAATGGTACCGATTTTATTTTTCTTATAATACCGGGCGGCAGCAGGTACTTCTTGATAATTTCCAGTTAACTGGTTTTTTATGGAGTTGGTTTTGTTATTAAAGCTATTTACCGCACCAATTAATAAATTGTTTGAAATGTTGTCCAGGTGACCCCGGTATTTCAGCCATGGCCCGGCCATGGAAATATGATCGGTAGTACATTTCCCTTTGGCTTTAATCAGCAGGCGCATACCCGTAAGATCTTTTCCCTGCCAGGGTTCAAAAGGTTCAAGGAGTTGCAGACGATCGGAAGCAGGATTTACTGAAATAGTTATTTTGCTTCCGTCTTCCGCCGGGGCTTGGTATCCCCGGTCTTTAACTGAAAAACCTATTACCGGTAATTCAATTCCTTTGGGTTCTTCAAGTTTAACCTTTTCCCCTTTTGTATTTTCAAGAGCATCTGTTATTGGATTAAATGTTAGTTTGCCGGCTATCGCAAATGCAGTTGTAATTTCAGGAGAGGCAACAAATCCGTGTGTATTCGGATTTCCATCATTTCGTTTGGCAAAGTTCCTGTTAAAGGAAGTCATAATGGAGTTTTTTTCCTGTTTTTCAGCTCCATGGCGTGCCCATTGACCAATACATGGTCCACACGCATTTGCCAGTACAACTCCCCCTATTTTTTCAAAAGTCTCTAATAGACCATCGCGTTCAGCAGTATATCGCACTTGCTCAGATCCAGGGGTAACGGTATATTCTGATTTAACTTTTAGATTTTTGTCAATAGCCTGTTGGGCAACAGATGCGGCACGTGTTAAGTCTTCGTATGAAGAATTTGTGCATGAACCGATTAGTCCTACTTCAAGTTTTTCAGGCCATCCGTTTTCTTTTACAATGTTGGCAAACTCAGAAAGCGGAGTTGCAAGATCGGGTGTAAACGGCCCGTTAATATGCGGTTCTAATTCAGAAAGGTTTATTTCTATTACCTCATCAAAATATTTTTTTGGCTGATCGTACACTTCAGGATCGGCATTAAGATGATCTATTAGTTTGTCTGCTTCATCAGCAATTTCAGAACGGTCGGTATTTCGCAGGTAATCCCCCATTTTGGTATCATATCCAAAGATAGAAGTGGTAGCCCCAATTTCGGCGCCCATATTACAAATAGTACCTTTACCCGTGCATGATATGGTTTGTGCACCCTCTCCAAAATATTCGAGTATACATCCGGTTCCTCCTTTAACTGTAAGAATTCCGGCAACTTTCAGAATTACATCTTTGGCAGAAGTCCAGCCATTTAATCGTCCTGTTAATTTTACACCTATAAGTTTTGGAAATTTTAATTCCCAGGGCATACCCGCCATAACATCTACGGCATCCGCACCGCCAACTCCAATGGCCACCATGCCAAGTCCTCCGGCGTTCACGGTATGCGAGTCGGTTCCGATCATCATACCGCCCGGAAATGCATAGTTTTCAAGTACTACCTGATGAATAATTCCTGCTCCCGGTTTCCAGAAACCAATACCAAATTTATTCGACACTGATGACAAAAAATCATATACTTCTTTATTTGTTGTTTCTGCAGTTTTAAGATCTTGTGTTGCTCCCAGCTTAGCCTGAATTAAATGATCGCAATGTACGGTAGAGGGAACGGAAACCTTCTTTTTACCTGCCTGCATAAATTGTAATAGCGCCATTTGGGCTGTTGCATCCTGCATAGCTACGCGATCTGGATTAAATTCAACGTAATCGGCACCGCGGGTAAAAGACTTAATATTTTTTTCTGCAAGATGGGCATAAAGAATTTTTTCAGTAAGGGCCATTGGCCGGTTTAGAACTTTTCGGGCTGCACTAACTTTTGAAGAAAAGTCAGCATATACAGTCTTGATCATATCAATATCAAATGCCATAATATTTAATTTTTGTCTTTGTTCAGCAAAATAAAGAAAACAATACGAGAATTAATAATTTCAATTACACTGAAAGATGAATAATTTTTAGTGATGTAACAAGGTTTATCATTAAAATGTTTATTTTTAAACTTGAAATAGTGTTTGTTTAATAATCTGTTTTGAAGCATCCGCTTATCACGTTATTGACGCCGGATTAAACCAGGTAAATTTATCCTGAAAAATCAATAATGATTGAGCGGAATATTAAGCAGAATAAATACACAAAGGATTATCAGATTATTAGACTTTTATTTATATGCTGATGAAATATCTTGCCATATTAAGAGAAATATATCATATATCTTCAAGTTCCATAAGGGCAAACATGGTACGTGCAGTATTAACTATTCTTATTATTGGTTTTGGAATAATGGCATTGGTAGGAATTCTTACAGCTATCGATTCAATAAAAGGTTCAATAAGCAATCAGTTTGCAACAATGGGGGCAAATACTTTTACCATTGAAAGCAGGGGGATGAATGTGCATCTAGGTAATAAACAATACCGTCGTAAAAACTATGCCTATATTTCATATCGTCAGGCCAGGGAATTTAAAGAGCGTTTTAACTTTCCTGCAATTACGGCTATTTCAGTATATGCATCCGGAACAGCCACTGTAAAACAAAAGTCTAAAAAGACAAATCCCAATGTAACGGTAATGGGTACGGATGAAAATTATCCGCTTACCGCGGGATATGAAGTTTCTGAAGGCAGATATTTCAGTGCTCAGGAGATAGAGATGAACAGAAATTTTGTGGTTATAGGAAAGGATGTTGAGAAAAAAATATTTGAAAAAGGGGAATCGGCTATTGGAAAAGTAATTTCCATTGGAAGTGGAAAATTTAAGATAATCGGGATTTTAAAAGAAAAAGGTTCATCGGTAATGGGAAACGATAATATTTGTTTGCTGCCCTATAGTGTAGTGAGGCAATATTTTTCGCGTCCAAACATGAACTATTCCATTAGCGTAACACCGCAAAGCATCACACAGTATGAATTAACAGTGGGACAGGCGGAGAGTTTATTCAGGATAATTCGCAATTTACATGTTACTGATGAATCGGATTTTAACATCACAAAAAGCGATAATCTGGCTAAAATGCTTATCGAAAATATAAAATATGTTACTATTGCGGCAACAATTATCGGAATGGTTACGTTATTTGGAGCAGCCATTGGACTTATGAATATCATGCTCGTATCGGTTACGGAACGAACACGTGAAATAGGAATACGGAAGGCTATTGGCGCAAAAAGAAGTTTTATAAAACAACAATTTCTTTTTGAAGCCATTTTAATTTGCCAGTATGGTGGTGTTGTTGGAATAGTTTTAGGAATAATTGTGGGCAACATTGTATCTTTGATTCTTAAATCGGCATTTATAATTCCATGGCACTGGATGGTGGCAGGCATTTTATTATGTACAGTTGTGGGCTTGGTTTCAGGAATTTTTCCTGCCATAAAAGCCTCGAAGTTGGATCCAATAATTGCCTTACGATACGAATAGAAACTAAAAAAACCTATATAAAACATGCGGTTATTGAAAATTAATAAAACTCCCAATACTCCGGGTATTGAATTTAATCCGGAAACAGGATTATTAAAGATTGAAGGCCGTTCAATTCCTGAGAATCCAGGTGAGTTTTTCGAAAATTTAATCAACTGGCTTGAAGAATATTACAGTAATCCGGCGCAAATTACACAACTGGAACTTTTTCTGGAATATATTAATAGCGGATCATCAAAATATTTGTTAAGTATTTTCAGGATGATTAAGAAAAAATACAGTGAGGGTAATAATTGTGTAGTTAACTGGTATTATGAGGAAGATGATGAGGCCATTCAGAGTTTGGGAGAACATTTCAAAACCTCTTTACGAATACCTTTTAATCTTATTGAATATGTGTAAAATATTATTTTTATAAAAAAAAGCGGCTGTCCGGATTAAGGACAGCCGCTTTTGGTTTATTGAAATATTTCTTACTTTACTGTAGCCATATATTCAACCAATTCACAAACTTTTGTTGAGTATCCCATTTCATTATCGTACCATGAAACCACTTTAACAAAATTTGGATTTAACATAATACCTGCACCTGCATCAAAAATAGAAGTTCTTGCATCACCAACAAAGTCGTTAGAAACAACAGCATCTTCAGTATATCCCAGAATACCTTTGAGTTCGCCTTCGGAAGCTTTTTTCATTGTTGCACATATTTCTTCATAAGTAGTGCCTTTTTCAAGACGGCAAGTCAGATCTACAACTGAAACATCAGGGGTTGGAACACGAAATGACATCCCTGTAAGTTTACCATTTAAAGAGGGAATTACTTTACCTACAGCTTTAGCAGCACCTGTTGATGAAGGGATAATGTTTTGTCCTGCACCACGGCCACCTCTCCAGTCTTTCATCGATGGGCCGTCTACTGTTTTCTGGGTTGCAGTAGTTGCGTGAATTGTGGTCATAAGACCTTCAACGATACCAAATTTGTCGTGTAATACCTTAGCAATAGGCGCAAGACAGTTTGTGGTACAGGAAGCATTGGATACAAAATGCATGTCTGCCTTGTATTCCTTATGGTTAACCCCCATTACAAACATTGGTGTATCATCTTTTGAAGGAGCCGACATAATTACTTTTTTTGCTCCCGCCTGAATGTGACCCTGAGCTTTTTCTTTTGTCAGGAATAAACCAGTGGATTCTACTACATATTCAGCACCAACTTCATTCCATTTCAAATCGGCAGGATTTTTTTCAGAAGTAACACGGATAGCATGGCCATTTACAACCAATTTACCATCTTTTACTTTAACATCACCTTTAAAATTTCCATGTGTTGAATCATATTTCAACATATACGCCATGTAGTCAACATCAATAAGATCGTTTATTCCAACAATTTCAATATTGTTCCGGTCCAATGCTGCGCGGAAAACCAATCTTCCAATGCGTCCGAATCCGTTAATACCAACTTTAATTTTTCCCATAATTACTAAAATATTTATAATGATTAAATGAATACAATTAAAAAATTGACTTGCGAAATTAAATAATAAAATTCAATTGGTCAATTTTTAGAGCTATTGATTTAAGCATATTGTTATAATACTAACAACAAGAAAACGAATAGTAAAGTTTAAGTAAGATGAATATTGGAGGCGATTTAATTTACAATGATCTCATCCAATTTGGTCTTTTTTTCTTTAAACTGAGCATTGATAACCCTTCCAAAACGATAGCTAATAAAAAGTGTAAAAAAGAACTGGTTATTTTTTTCGACAGCCATAATAGGTATATCTTTCAGAAAGGTGTCAAATATCACACCCGCTTCAAGTGAATGAAAGATTTCGTCGAATTTACTGAATTCGAAAGTAACCCCGAGCTTGGCATATCCGCCCGGGACCACACTAATCTCGTTAAACCCTTTAAAAAAAGAAGCTTTCCCCTGAATATATCCTGTGGTAGTATGCTGTCCCACTTCAAATTTTTCTATTCTGAGCTCATTGGCTTCAAGCGGATTTGAATTATAATATAACACCTCGTAATAAATGGGCTTTAATAAGCTTAGCGAGGGGCCGATATTATAAAAATAGCGAATGGAAATACCTCCGCGGTCGAATTTTCGAAAAAGTTCCTTTTGTAAGCCGAATCCACCGCGAAGAAAAAATACCTGGTTTACTTTACCATAAACAAAACTGCGGGTAGGGTAGCTGGTGTTTGTTAATTTTATTTCTTTTGAATGTTTCACATGGGCAAAATCAACCTCGTATAAGGTTTTCTTAAATGCATCCATTCTTCGGGCAAACCTGAAATTACCTGCTATACCGTTAGAATTAAGCAGAAAGGCATACGTCCGCTCATTACGATAGAATATTTTATCCAGGTCATCAATTTCTCCCTGACCGGATAATTGCCCGAAATACAATATTCCTATTATTGTAAATGTAATATATCTACGTATAGCCATACTTGTAATCTGAAAAAATTTCAGATGAACTTAGGATGGCTAAATTACAAATTATTTATGAAAAATATATGTGAAGGGGATTAACTATTAGTTTCGGTTTGCTCTGAAATTACCTTACCATAGGCAGGGCAGGTTTTAGTTCCACCACAAGAGATCAACATGCAAGCAACAAATACGATTAACACAATCAAGCCTAGAAATCTTTTCATGATCTTGGATATTTAGTTTGAAATTTAAAAATAAGAAATTTAGTGAATTAAAAAAAACTTCAACCCTGATTTTCAACCTGTGTCTGATCATTATTGGCATATGCCGGACATATTTTCTCGTTGCAAGATGTCATACTTCCCAGTAATAATATTAAAGCTGCGAAGATTAAAATAGTTTTTTTCATTATAAGACTTTTTAACAAAAACAAAAAATTGATTAGAAAATTGCCTTCACTGTGAAGATTTTTGTTTGATACGTTTTGGTTTTTCATTTGTTACATTTTAAAATCTTATGTTTGGTCAATGAATTGTTTTACTTGATTAAAAGTTTATTTTATATAATTAAAAAATCTGACCAACTATTTCGGGTTGAATCGGGCATAAAGGGAATCAATAAAGAACCGATTAATTTTCTATATTTAAATTACCCTGTGCCACAAAAACGCATGTTCCCCCCACTTTAATTTCAGTTATCTTATGGTTAATATGTTCTATATCCACATTAATTATGCTGGGGCGACCCATTTCATAGCCCTGCTCACAAATTATATTTTTGCCATTCGAAATGCCATGTTTTACCAGGTAGCAACCCAGGGGGCCACTTGCACTGCCAGTAGCCGGATCTTCCCAGATACCAAACATCGGAGCAAACATCCTTCCATGGGTGGCAGCTTTTTTTTGTAATGTTTCCAGTGAAAAAATATAAAATTCAGTAGAATCAAGCCGGGTCTTATGTAATTCTAACAGGTCGGCTCGAATCTTAACTTTTTTTAATATTTCGATAGACTTCACTGGAATAAAAAGGAAATTATTTCCACATGAAACACTTTGAACAGGATACCTAGGGTCAATTTCATGCTGTGAAACAGATAAAATTTCGGCGATAAGTTTTGTATCGTTAAAAATTGGCCCAAATTCCGGTAATGGTTGTCTCATGGTAATCGAATGAATGGAATTTTCCAACATTTGATATGAAACTTTAATATCACCTATTTTCTGTTCCATAAGAAGTACTCCGGGTACTTTTGGCTGCAATAGTCTCTCGCTTAATAAAACAAAGGATGTTCCAATAGTTGGATGTCCGGCGGTTGGCATTTCGTTTTCAGGAGTAAAGATTCTTACTTTGCAGTCACTTTCCGGTTTTTCAGGCGGAAGGACAAAAGTAGTTTCGGAAAAATTAAACTCCCGGGCAATTTTTTGCATAAGTTCATCCGACAGGTTAAGAGCATTGGGGATAACAGCAAGCTGATTGCCTCCGAATTGTTTATCGGTAAAAACATCAACATGGAAATACTGAATAGTGATCATCTTTTAAAATTTTAAATCAAAATTAATTTGTATTTTTCTGAGAACAAAAACTTTTTTTCAGCTGAATTTTCTTTAACCTCAATTCTTGTTAATATTGTATTTTAAAATTTTTACCTATGCTTGATACTATTTTTAATCATAAATCAATCCGAAAATATAAGCAAAAACTTATAGAAGATAAGGTTCTGGAAGAGATACTGGCAGCCGGGACCCGGGCATCAACAACCGGGAATATGCAGGTATACAGCATGGTTGTGACCCGGGATAAAGAAATCAGGAGTCAATTATGGGAAGCACATTTTAAGCAGAATATGGTGTTACAGGCCCCGGTGCATATAACCTTTTGCGCCGATTTTAACAGGTTTAATAAATGGTGCAGGCAGCGTAAAGCCATACCGGGATATGATAATTTTTTATCTTTTTTTACTGCCGCAATAGATGCCTTGCTGGTTTCTCAAAATGTAGCGTTGGCTGCAGAAACCCATGGACTTGGCATTTGCTACCTGGGCACTGCTACTTATATGGCAGAGAAAATTATTGATATATTAAATCTCCCAATTGGAGTTGTACCTGTAGCTGCATTGGCTCTGGGATATCCTGATGAAGAACCTGAATTAACAGATCGGATTCCGCTTGATGGAGTTATTCATTATGAGAAATATAAGGATTATAGTGAAAAGGACATCAATAAAATTTATGAAGATAAAGAAGGTTTGGAACAGACTTTACAATTGCTCAAAGAAAACAAGAAAGAAACCCTGGCCCAGATTTTTACCGACAACCGGTATACAAAAAAGGACAATGTGTTTTTTTCCAAAGAATTTTTAAAAGTTATAGAAAAACAGGGATTTATGAATAATGAATAAAAAAATCCCGGTTTTTGGCCGGGATTACTTATTAGAGATTTTTTTTGTTATTTAGTAGGACAGGTAATTGCTGTGGAGATTAACGAACCGGAATTATCAACAGTCATTCTCCAACACTGGCCATCCGGGGATTTCATTATTACTCCTTTATTAATATCACTAATAAAAATATCACCATCAGCAACTTCAAGTTTAGAGCCTGGTTCAATAGTTCCAATCCCTATATTACCAGTATTATCTATTCTCATTTTTTCGTATGATGTATTGTCCCAACCATCAGTTATGAATTGTATTGTACCTCCTACCTGGTGAGCACAAAGCTTAAGGTTCTTTGCATCATCCATAGTATAAAACATAACCGAATTTCTCATATATTCAGTCATCTCGTCAATATCAGGGTAACCATATATTGCTACACCTGCACTATGGCCTTCATAATTCCTCCTAAAATCTGCGATCTGGGTATTTGAATTAAAAGCAATATAGGGATCCTTTTTTACAACTGAGAATTTTGAAAAAGGTTCAGATGTTCCGATACCTATATTACCATCAGAATCAATATTCATCCTTACATATTCCGATGAATTTCCTCCGGTAATAAATTTAATGTTTCCATCAATGGTATGAGCTCGAATAGCTACCCCTTTATTATAGCTGGTCAGATGTGTATATCCCTGTAAATAAGGTGCTAGCGAATAATTTAAAGGAACAACACCTAATGTACCTCTTGATTGATTACCGGTATTATATCCGCTTTTTAACTGTATAGCAACATCGGAGATAGTGGATGTATTTGTATTCGTTATGGATAAAAAATGCTTGTCATCTGTTTCTCCTGCATTACCTACAATATCTAAAATAAAATCAGGGTCAGAAGTTCCAATTCCAACCTTACCATCATTATAATAAATATCATTATTAATGGATTTCCAGGGAGAAAAAGAATTGTATGCAGCCGTTGTTTGAACGGATCCGTCAGGAAATTTAAATCCTTTACTGTTGGAATAAATCATGCCGCCAACTTCTAATTTTTCAGATGGAATTTCAAATCTTGATGTTCCAATACCCACATTTCCTAGTCTCCAGCCTTCTTTATCATTAATATAAACATGCTCACCAAAAAGTGCCAGTTTTAGTGGCCCAATAGTTTCAGCATTCAAATCGTAAGATTGTATACCGAAAATATCACTAACTTCATCTAATTGTAAAATTCCAATACCCCGGTTTGTACCTTTGCCTTCCGGACTAAACATTATGCTTGTTGCATCATCGTTCCCATTCCAATAATTTGGCACATAGACACTATTACCATTTGATATTGATAATGTATCATTTGAATAGTTAAGGTTTTGTAATTCGTTAGTAATTGAACCATCTGTTTCTGAGTCTATTTTGTTATTCCAGTTTACTATATCATTACTGGAGATTGCACCAGCTGCAGATGTACGAAATAGAGGATCAGTTTCATTTTCTGTAGTAAAATGATTCAGGTCACTTATTTGATTTTCGGTTATGCTAATATCAGTACTCTTGTCCCATGTTGTAAATATAGGATCGCTTTCATCTGTAATGTAATTTTGCAGATCACTAATCTGGTTTTTACTAATAATAATACCGGAATTTTTATCCCAGGCTTCAAAAACAGGATCAGTTTCATTAATAGTACCAGTAATTTGTTCTGCTGTTTTTGAGTGTAGGGCATATGGAACACTCAATAGTTGCGAGATTCCCAACTCCTGAAAATTAGTACCATTATCAGGATCAATTTCAATTTTTATAAAAAACGGGCCATTACTCCAGTTAATGGATGAAAAATTACCGGAATAAACATCACCTGTTCCGATATTTAAATTAATAAGTCCAAAAACTGAGGTTGTGCAAGTAAAAGTTTCGATATACTCTGCCTGTCCGCTTACAGTTCCTTGTATAATACTTATTCGGATACCAACGGATTGATCAGAAATTACAGTACCTGTATTGTCACGCACTACAGCCTGATATTTAAACTGTTGAGGAGCCTGGGCAATTAACGCAATACTACCTGTTAAAAGTAGTATTGCCAGAAAAGTTAGTTTTTTCATGATGAAAGGTTTAATATTTAACGATCTTTACAATACTTAACTGCTTATTATTTGAGTCAGAAATTTTTATCATATATACACCTGAATCAAACATGGTCATATTTATCTTAGTGGAGACCTGTTTTTCTGGTATAGTTTCGGATAACACTTTTTGTCCGGAAACATTATATAATTCGATTTTCCTGATATTAAGATCAATTTCAAAATAAATATTAATATCACTTGTAACGGGATTAGGGTATGCTGAAATTATACCGTTGAGATTTGATTCTTGAAATACCGAGCTGATGATATAATTATTCTGATGAAATCCCTGTGTGATCATAATGTTTGTTGCTGAAAATGTTTCAATTACACATTCACCAAGTGACCATTCCATTACAAGATTTTCATTTTCAAAAATATCTCCTGCTGAAGTAACCAACTCCTGTCCCCATAATAAATTGAAATATAATAGGGAACTAACTGTTAAGCTAATTAGTTTTTTCATAAATTATTAATGTTTTCATTAACGCAATAGGTGCTATCAGCAACAAGATAAAAATTATTTTCAAATAACTATAAATTATTTTTGTAATAATTTAATCTTATTTGACAAACGCTATGATTATAAACGATTAGGAATTAGAAAATAAAGGTTAAATTGACGTAATCCCGGTTTATAAAATCTCAAACTCAATTCCCAGACTCTCTGCAATTTCTTTCATTTCTTTTGCCACAGCCGGGATAACCTGAATACCTTCTTTCCGTATTTTTTCTTCCAATTCACGCTCGGGATCACCGGGGATTTGAACAGCTGGTTTCCCGGGAGCGCTTTTTGCATTACGGAAGGTTTCTATCCATGTATCCATTTTTGATTTAAATTCTTCAGAGTTCTGAAAGGCATCAATACGCATAGCGCCGAAGAAATGTCCTGTTCCTTCACCCACCTTTTCATCCAATACAGGCAGATAAGCTACTGAAGGTGGGACAAAAGGACCAAAATTTGCCCCGGATAGTACTGCGGAAAATATATCCACTACCGCACTCATGCAGTATCCCTTATGGCTTCCGTGTTCAAAATCTCCACCAAGTGTAAGCATTGAACCACCTTCTTTTAATATAGTCGGTTCAATGGAAGGATTCCCATTTTTATCCTGAACAAAACCCGGTAAGGTTTTTTCGCCTTTTTTTTCAGCCACGGCCAGTTTACCACGAGCAATAGGTGTGGTAGAAAAATCAGCTACAAAAGGAGGCTGGTTTTTGGCGGGTATGGCTACGGCAATGGGATTTGTACCCAGTAACCGGCTTACAGAAAAAGTAGGGGCGACCAGTGGATTGGCATTGGTCATGGTAATACCGATCATATCATGTTCAAGGGCCATCATGGCATAATAGCCTGCAATTCCAAAGTGATTCGATCCTCTTGTTGAAACCCAACCTGTGCCTGCATTTTTGGCTTTTTTAATTGCAATTTCCATCGATTTGGTGGCAGCAATCATTCCAATAGCGCCATCACCATCAACAACCGCTGTACTGGGTGTTTCATGAACAATCCTGACATTAGGCTTAATATTTATCCTGTTGGCCTTCCACAGTTGATAATAATCTTTTATCCTGATCATGCCGTGAGAAGACAATCCGCGCAATTCGGCAGCAAGAAAAACCCGGGTAGTCATATCGGCATCTTCCTTTGAACATCCCATTTTAATAAATACATGTTGGGTAAAATTATTTAAATATTCGTAGCTGTACATATCCTTCATTGTTTAACTTAAGTGTCCAAAAATATAAAATCCATTCAATAATCAACCAATATTTTATTTTAGTATTTAATTATTAACCTAGTTGAATATTCATCTTTCAGCAATACGATATTTATTGAATTTTTAGCATGTGATTAAATTTGCCATATATTGCCAGTTAAAATTAAAATACTATTTTAGGTCCGGATTCGTTATTTAATAAAATTTCCAATTTGATATTATATATATTGAGGACTTATTTTATAGTTATATTCTCACTTATTGTAACCGGCCTGCTTGCACAAAAACCCAAGGTACAGAATGATCCGGCTCATGATGATAAACCGATTCATTTTGGTTTTTCGCTGGGTTTGAATACAATGGATTATACTATCCGGCAAAGCCAGTATGCTAAAGATCATTCGATCTATGCGGAAATAGCAGATCTGCAACCCGGATTCCATGTTCACGCAATTTCAAATCTCCGTCTGGCAGAATATCTTGATCTGAGGTTTCTGCCCGGAATCTCTTTTGGAGACCGCTTACTGCATTATGTTGATGAAAACGGCGATTTATTGTTTGATGATGGGAAACCGTATAAAACCGAATCTTCTTATCTTGAATTTCCATTATTATTAAAATATAAAGCTAAAAGAGTAAACAATCTAAGTCCTTTTATTATAAGTGGAATAAATACCCGTGTTGATCTTGCGGCAAAAAAAGAGTATGATGCACGCGACCAGTTGATTATGATTAAACCCCTTGATTTTTATTATGAAATCGGAATAGGGTTTGATTTCTATCTAGTATATTTTAAATTTTCCACAGAAATTAAATACTCGGCCGGATTAAGAAACATTTTTTCTCCAACTGATTTTAATGGCGGGCTGCCACCTAATGAGATCGCCCCGTTTTCAGATGCAATTGATAAAATTTATTCTTCGCTGGTAATGATATCTTTTCATTTTGAATAAGCGGAATATGTTCTTCTCCTGAATTCAGCACAAACAATTGCCGCTGCAATGGAAACGTTCAATGATTCAGTACTCTTTCGGTCAGCAGGATAATTGGGAATGGATATTTTATTATTGATGAAAGGAAGCAGTTCTGCAGAAATTCCTTTTGATTCATTTCCGAAAATAATAAAACCTTTTTGTAGGATTTCAGATTTGTATATGGATGTTCCGTTAAGTAAAGTTCCATAAATGGGAAAACCGGGCTGTTGATACTCTGAAAATAATGTTCTTAGGTCTGTGTAAAAAACCCTGGTACGCAATATTGCTCCCATACTGGCTTGAATTACTTTTGGATTATACAGGTCAACAGAATTATCAGAACAAAAAATCCGGTCAATTCCAAACCAGTTGGCAATTCTTATTATTGTACCCAGATTGCCCGGATCCTGAATAGTATCAAGAACTAAAGATAATGAATTCAAAATATCCGTTCTATCCTGAGTAATGTTTGGAGGATTAACCACTGCAATACCTTTGGAAGGTGATTTTAAACTGCTTAACTTTTTGAGTTCGATATTCGAAATCAAAATATGTTCGTATGCTTTTGTTATTAAATTTTTATCCAGAGTTTTGGCCCATGCATCTGTAGTTAGCAGGATATTTATTTTATGAGTGTCCTGTTGTAATAATTCCAGTATAATTTTTTCTCCTTCAATAATATAGGCATTATGCAGGTCTCTGTATTTTTTATAACGTAAAGACGCAATAAATTTAGTTTTTATCTTGCTAAGCACGGCTTTAGAAAGTATAATTAAATATTATATATTTGCGCGAAGGTAATAATTTATAAAATATCATTGCAGAAAGAAAAGCCCTATATAATCAAGAATCTGATCAGGCTTGGCCTTTATATTTTTATTTCTTTACAATTTATTGCTTGTTCCACCACCAAATATATACCGGATGGAAAATATTTACTGGAAAAGAACGAAGTAAAAATTGACCAGGGAGGTATTGACCCTAATGAGCTAAAATCATATCAAAAACAACAACCCAATAAAACAATCCTGGGGTATAAATTTCATCTTCGCTTGTATAATCTTTCCAACCTTAAAAAAGATAAATGGCCTAACGGCTGGTTAAGAAAAATAGGAGAGGAACCGGTTGTATTAGATCCGTTTCAGACCGAAAGTACCATTCAGCAGTTTAAATTTTATCTTCAAAACAAAGGATATTATAATGCTACTATTTCAGATACTTTAGTTGCTAAGAAGAAAAAGGCAAAAGTGATCTATGATATTACCCTGAATAAACCTTATAAAATCAGAGATATAAATTACTACTTTGAAGACACAACACTGAGAGCGCTTATACTTGCAGATACCATAAATTCTTTACTTGAAACAAACATGGTTTTTAATAAAGAAGTTTTACAACAGGAAAGAATACGTTTAGAGAATTACCTTAAAAATCAAGGGTATTATAAATTCTCTAAAGAATATATATATTATGAAGCCAGAAAAATTCCTGAAAATAATTTAGTTGACCTTCTCTTGGGAATAAAGAAATACATTACAGACAACCAGGGCACAAGTAGTAATTCGGTACCTCATAAGAAATATAAAATCGATAAAGTTTTTGTGTATCCGGATTTTAAATCATCGCTCTCTTTAACAGGATCAGAGAATTTGTATTCATATAATGATACTTCTTATCAGAACGGATTATATTTTATTTATAACCAATCATTAAAGATTAAACCCACAGTTATTTCACAGATAAATTATATTGTTGAGAATGACCAGTACAGTTTGAATAATGTAAATAAAACATACAGGAACCTGTCAACAATTGGCCTGTTTAAGTTGGTTAATATTAATTTCAGTGACACCCGGAATAATGCAGATACTTTGAATAGCAATTTTTTAAACTGTAATATCGAATTAACCAGACGAAAAGTGCAGTTATATCAATTTGAAGTGGTGGGAACGAACTCATCAGGTGATTATGGCGCACGAACCAACTTACTCTACAGCAACTGGAACCTATTTCGGGGTGCGGAAGTTTTTCGGGTGAAATTTACCGGAGCTATTGAGGGAATAAAAAACCGCTATGATTCAGAACTATCAAACATGCACGATTTAGGGATCGAATCAAGAATTGAAATACCGAAATTTTTAATACCATTTAGTCCGGCTGGTTTTGTAAAAAGATATAATCCAAAAACTATTATAGCAACTTCATACAATTATCAAAGCCTGCCCGATTATACCCGGAATATTGCAAGTGCATCATATGGTTATTTTTGGAGAAGCTCTGAAAGGCTTAACCATACAGTTATTCCATTCGATCTGAATTTCGTAAAGATTCCGTTTATCGATAGTACGTTTAAGAGTAAAATAGATACAACCTATTTAAAATCATCTTTTGATCCCCATTTGGTTTTAGGTTCCCGATATAGTTTCGAATTCAGCAATCAGCAAATTGAAAAACGTAAGGATTTTGTATATATTAAAATGAATGTGGAAGCATCGGGCAACCTGATGTACATGTTCAGCAGGGCAACAAATATGTCTAAATCAGATAATATTTACCAATTTTTAGGAGTGCCCTACTTTCAATATGTTAAAGCAGATGTAGATTTTCGTCATTATAATGTATTAGACAAAGACAGTCGTTTGGTATATCGCTTCTTTACAGGCGTTGGCTATCCATATGGAAATTCAGTGGCGTTACCTTTTGAGAAGAAGTATTTTTCAGGCGGGCCAAATAGTATCAGGGCATGGAGCACACGGGGTTTGGGACCCGGTTCTTTTGAGGGCGACAGCTTAAAATATGCAAATTATACAGGAGATATTAAAATAGAGGGAAATATTGAATATCGTTTTTTAATATTATGGAAGCTTGAAGGAGCTTTATTTCTTGATGTTGGTAATATCTGGTCTATACGGAAAGAAGATGAACGACCCGGAGCCATGTTTGAGTGGAACAAGTTTGTTAAGGATCTGGCCGTAGGTGGTGGATTAGGCGCCCGTTTTGATTTTTCATATCTGCTCATCCGTTTTGATTTTGGATTAAAACTCAGGGATCCGTCAATTGTTGGTCAAAAATGGGTACTGTATAATAATGAGCTGAATAAAAATTACCGGTTATTTACATTTCAGTTTGGAATAGGATATCCGTTCTAAATTGAAGCAATTATTTTATTAGTATTCCAGAGGTTTTTGTTAAGACCGATATAAATAGGTGATCACAGACTATATTGTTTTTTATATTTTGCAAAGAATTGAAAATACAAAAGAGCAATTTGGTATATTTTAGTAACTTTGGGCCAAATTTTTTGCAGATATAATATGTTAAATAATAAAATAATTGAATATGAAAATTTTAGACAAAATTAAACCCGGAGTAGTTGCCGGTAAAGATTTGATGGAATTATTTAAAATTGCCCGGGAAAACGGATTTGCGATACCTGCAGTAAACGTTGTGAGTACCGACTCTGTGAATGCTGTAATTGAAGCAGCTATGGTTGCTAAATCAGCCGTAATCGTGCAGTTTTCAAATGGCGGGGCTGTTTTTTATGCCGGAAAAGGTATGCCAAACGAAAATCATAAAGCCGCGATTATTGGGGCAATTTCAGGAGCAAAGCATATTCATCATATTGCAGAGCATTATGGTGTTCCGGTAGTAATACACACTGATCATGCCGCTAAAAAATTATTACCCTGGATCGACGGTTTGCTGGATGCCGGAGAAAAACATTACAAACAATACGGTAAGCCTTTATTTAGTTCGCATATGCTCGATTTATCAGAAGAGCCATTAGAAGAAAATATTGCCATTTGTAAAAAATATCTTGAAAGAATGAGCAAAATTGGCATGACTCTCGAGATTGAACTTGGTGTAACAGGTGGCGAAGAAGATGGTGTGGATAATACAAGCATTGATAATTCATTATTATATACCCAACCCGAAGACGTAGCCTATGCTTATGAAGAATTGAGCAAAATCAGTAATCAGTTTACTATTGCTGCATCTTTTGGTAATGTACACGGGGTGTATAAACCCGGAAACGTAAAACTCACTCCTGTAATATTAAATAATTCACAAAAATATATTCAGAAGAAATTCGGTACAGCAGAAAAACCGGTAAATTTTGTATTTCATGGAGGTTCAGGTTCTTCACGCGAAGAAATTCGTGAAGCAATATCTTATGGCGTTATAAAAATGAACATTGATACCGATACCCAGTGGGCATTCTGGGATGGTGTACGTAAATATGAAGCAGCAAATCGAGAATATTTACAAGGACAAATTGGAAATCCCGAAGGCGCTGATAAACCCAATAAGAAAAAATATGATCCAAGGGTTTGGTTAAGAGAAGGTGAAAAATCTGTGATAGAAAGATTAAAAGTAGCTTTTGAAGATTTAAATGCATTGAATAGGAATTAATAATTTATATTTTTAATATTATACCCTCATAAGCCGATACTTATGGGGGTTTTCTTTGGGATGTTTATAAAATACCAGGAGTTAGAAAAGAATTCATTTTAAATTTCTTTTTTTGCATTTTTAAATTTAACAACAGTCTTTATCAATTACCATTATGGCACAATTCGATTTATCCAACCGGGGAACATTTGGAAGCAAATTTGGAATCATTGCAGCAGCAGCAGGTTCCGCGATCGGATTGGGAAATATTTGGAGATTTCCATACATTACCGGACAAAACGGGGGTGCGGCATTTCTTATTGTTTACCTCTTTTTTGTATTTGCAATCGGCATTCCGGTAATGTTATCTGAATTTGTAATCGGCCGTGCAACACAACGAAATCCCTTCGGTGCTTTTCGTAAACTGGCACCCGGGAAACCCTGGTGGTTGGTAGGTGTGCTGGGAATTGGCGCTGCATTTATGATCCTTGCTTTTTATGGCGCAGTAGGTGGCTGGACTATTGAATACCTTATTCAATCTATTGGGAACACTTTTAAAGGTAAAGATGCGGCTGAACTTCAGATTATGTTTAATTCCTTTTTATCAGATCCTGTTCGTCCGGTTATCTGGCAACTTCTTTTTATGGCTATTACGGCCTTAATAGTATTATCCGGAGTTGAAAAAGGAATAGAACGGTTTGCAAAAGTGCTTATGCCGGTTTTGCTGGTAATTATTATTATTCTTGATATCAGATCTGTAACACTTCCCGGTGCAAGGGAGGGACTTGAGTTTTTATTTAAACCTGATTTTTCAAAGATCAACGCCTCCGTAATTTTTGAAGCGCTTGGCCAGGCTTTCTTCTCGTTGAGTATTGGCATGGGCACTCTTATTACCTATGGTTCCTATATTCATAAAAAAGACAATCTTGCGAATACTGCAGTAATTGTTTCACTTGCAGATACATTTATTGCCATACTCGCCGGTATCGCTATTTTTCCTGCTGTATTTGCATTTAACATTGCTCCGGCAGTAGAAGAAGGTCTTGTATTTGTTACCTTGCCAACAATTTTTCAGCAATTGCCGGGAGGATATTTCTTTATGTTATTATTTTTTGTATTGCTGATTATTGCAGCATTAACCTCATCTATTTCTGTATTGGAAGTAGTGGTCGCTTTTTCAGTTGAAGAACTGAAAATTCCAAGAAAAAAAGCCACCTTGCTTGCCACTGCTGCAATATCTGTGCTGGGTGTAATGTGTGCATTATCATGGGGTGGCTTATCAGAGTTTAAAATATTGGGAACACACTTTTTTGGATTATTAAACAGTACTTCTACAAAGATATTTTTACCGCTTGGGGGCTTGTTAATTGTACTTTTTGTTGGATGGGGTTATGGTAAATCAAAAGTAAAAAATGAATTGTCCAATCAGGGTGATCTTCGTTCACGGCTATTTAAACTTTTTATGTTCTTAGTCCGGTTTATTGCCCCGATAGCCATTGCTTTGGTTTTTTTAAATGGCCTGGGAATTCTCAAATTCTAGTAGTTATTAAGATTTAAATTATCTGTTAGAGAAATTAAAAAAAATGTTAATCGTTAACCGAAATAAAAGCAAAAAAATATTTTAATATTTTGCTGGTTTTCTTTAACTTAATCATATGTTAAGGAAATTGTTTAAAGAATATTTCAACTTTACAAAAAAGGAACAACGCGGCATATTTGTGCTGATAGTTTTAATTACTTTGGTTATACTGGCAAGAATTTTTCTTCCTTTTCTTATCGGCAGGCCAACTTATGATTATTCATTATTTGACCAGCAGATAAAGGATTTTAAAAACGCAGATTTTAAAACGGAAACAATAGAGATGCCTGAGCTTTCAAATAATATATATGAAATTGAAAGCAAACCCGAAATCTTTAGCTTTGATCCGAATACGGTATCAAAAGAAGATTTGCTGCGTCTTGGATTATCGGAATATAGTGCTGAAAACCTTATTAAATACAGAGAAAAGGGAGGTGGATTTAAAAATACAGAAGATATAAAAAAGATTTATGGGATTTCTGATGATCAATTTCTTCGGCTTGAACCAAATATTAAAATAATAAATTCAAATACAAACAATAGTGAACCTATCTTGGAACGTAATTATAATCATACAAATAATCTTCCCGCTTTAATTATAGTAGATATAAACCATACAGATTCTGCAGGGCTTAAAAAATTATATGGTATAGGTTCTGTGCTTGCCGACAGAATAATTAAATACAGGGATCTGCTTGGCGGATTTAATAATTCCGAGCAATTGAAAGAGGTTTATGGTATCAATGAGGAATTATACCTTCAAATTTCCGAAAATATATTTGTGGATACTTTGGCTGTACAAAAAATAAGTCTGAACAATTCAGAATACGACCAACTGGCGAAACACCCCTATTTGAATCGTTATCAGGCAAAAGCAATCGTTAGTTACAGAAGAATTATTGGTAAATTTAATAGTCTTACAGACCTTGAAAAAAACAGTTTGGTACCTCACGAAGTATTTGTTAAAGTAGAACCTTACCTTGAATTGTAGTCTTTGTAAAATAGAACTTAATTAGACAAATTTCATTTTTCAAATCAGATAATTTTAATTAAATTTAAAACTAAATTAAAGAATGATTTAACCAAAAAAATATAGCTGGTACTGTATATATATTCAGGATTTTAATTATCAATTAATTTTATTATCAAAATAGATAAAGAAAATTTGGTATTTAGTAATTGAAATAATAAATTTGCGCCTCATTTAAAAAATAGCTTATGATAGTAGTTCCATTAAAAGAAGGTGAAAACATCGAAAGAGCATTAAAAAAATTCAAACGGAAATTTGAAAAAACGGGGATTGTAAAGGAATTAAGGGCAAGACAAGCATTTAAGAAACCTTCCGAAGAACAACGTGAAATAATTAAAAAAGCCATATATATCCAAAATATGCATCAGGAGGAAGAGTAGACTTTTTACTAAGGTTGCCCGGGATAATCCTGAATTAGATTCAGCTACCAGCATTTGAATCCTGAAATTTATCCCTTAGTATGAAGTATTTAGAATTATTTCTTAATTATCTACAATACGAAAAAAGATATTCTGAACACACGATCAGGTCATATTCCACCGACCTGAATCAGTTTTATTCCTTTATAAACCAAACAGATAAGCCGGTTGAAATTGAAAATGTCGATTTTCATCTGGTACGTCAATGGATTGTTTATCTTATCGATAATAAAATCAGCCCCAGATCTGTAAACCGAAAAATCACAACACTTAAATCTTTTTTTAAGTTTTTATTACAGGAGGGATATGTTAAAATGAATCCTGTATCTTTAGTGATTTCGCCTAAGATTAAAAAAAAACTACCTGAATTTGTGAGCCGGGAATCAATGGATAACCTGCTCGATTACATTCCTTTTGATGATAATTATACCGGAAAACGCGACAAATTAATTCTTGAGATATTTTATTATACCGGGATCAGGATTAATGAGCTTATGCATATAAAAAATGTTGATATAAATATTGAAGATCTTAATATTAAAGTCTTGGGAAAGAGGAATAAAGAAAGAATAATTCCGATAACTATTCACTTGCTCAGATCCATTCAGGATTATATACAAATTCGAAATGAAACCCTGGGTTCATCGAAATCAGATTACCTTTTCCTTACGGATAAAGGAGAACATATATACAAAAAACTGATATACCGCATTGTAAATAAATATTTAAATCTGGTTACCACCATTGATAAAAAAAGCCCTCATGTTTTAAGGCATACCTTTGCCACCCATATGCTGAATAATGGTGCGGATCTTAATGCTGTAAAAGAATTGCTGGGGCACAGTAACCTGTCAGCTACTGAAATATATACTCATAATACATTCGAAAAATTAAAATCAATATATAATCAAGCTCATCCACGAGCATAAAAATAAAAGGAGGATATTGTTATGAACATCAAGATTAATTCCGTGAAGTTTTCTGCAACAAAAGAATTAGAAACTTTTATTCATGAAAGAGTAAAGAAATTGATCCAATATTCCGACGACATTATTGGAGCCGAGGTGTTTTTAAAATTGGAAAAGTCCCAGGATCTTCAAAATAAAGTCACAGAAATAAAAGTGGAATTACCTGGAAACGAATTATTTGTAAAAAAGCAAAGCAAGTCCTTTGAAGAATCAACAGATATTGCTGTGGATGCTTTAAAACGTCAAATTAAAAAGCATAAAGAGAAACTTCGGGGCCTTTAAAAGCCCGTCTAAAAAAAGAAAAAATTATTTTGTGATATAAATAAAATATTTATACATTTGCGAACCGATTTTGGAGGGTAAATCAAATCACTGTTTTTTACAGTATTGCCGATGTAGCTCAGTTGGTCAGAGCAGCTGATTTGTAATCAGCAGGTCGTGGGTTCGAATCCCTCCATCGGCTCTGAAAGAAAAGATGCCGAAAGTTCTTTAAAAGTCTGATGTTTGAATGAATTAGATTAATGATCGGTCCTGATTTTCAGGATCCCTCCATCGGTACTGGAAGGCAAATAGCCAAAGGTTCTTTAAAATACGGAGAAAGCTGTTGAATTTTAGATAAAAATATTCAACATAATTTATTGGGGAGATACCAAAGTGGCCAACTGGGGCAGACTGTAAATCTGCTGGCTGATGCCTTCGTAGGTTCGAATCCTGCTCTCCCCACAAATTATAAATTAGATTTGTGCCTACCTGTTGATTTCCGGGTAATCATCATAAATCAAAAGATTCATCAGCGGGAGTAGCTCAGTTGGTAGAGCACAACCCTTCCAAGGTTGGGGCCGCGGGTTCGAGTCCCGTTTCCCGCTCATGAGGCCGATGTAGCTCAGTGGTAGAGCGTTTCCTTGGTAAGGAAGAGGTCATGGGTTCAACTCCCATCATTGGCTCGAGTTTTAATTATATGTTTTTTTATTATATATTAACCTAAAGATTTAAAATAGAAATTATTAATAGTTTTAGTTATGGCTAAAGAAAAATTTGATAGGTCAAAACCTCATGTAAACATTGGTACAATTGGTCATGTTGACCACGGAAAAACTACTTTAACCGCTGCTATTACAATGGTTTTGGCAAAAAAGGGATTGTCTGAAATCCGGGATTTCGATTCAATTGACAACGCACCCGAAGAAAAAGAAAGAGGTATTACCATTAACACAGCGCACGTAGAGTATCAAACTGCTAACAGGCACTATGCTCACGTAGATTGTCCCGGACATGCTGATTACGTAAAAAACATGGTAACTGGTGCTGCACAGATGGATGGTGCGATACTTGTTGTTGCAGGTACAGATGGTCCTATGCCACAAACACGGGAACATATTCTTCTTGCTCGTCAGGTAAACGTTCCTAAAATTGTTGTATTTCTCAACAAAGTTGATATGGTTGATGATCCGGAATTGATCGAACTGGTTGAAATGGAAGTTCGCGAATTATTAGACTTCTATGAATTCGACGGTGATAACGCTCCGGTTATTCAGGGTTCAGCACTTGGCGCTTTAAATGGTGAAGAAAAATGGGAAGAAAAAGTAATGGAATTAATGGATGCAGTTGATAGCTACATTCCAATTCCTCCCCGTGATGTTGAAAAAGCATTTTTAATGCCTGTTGAAGACATTTTCTCCATAACTGGCCGTGGTACTGTTGCTACAGGTAGAATCGAAACCGGTGTGGTGAACACAGGCGATGAACTAGAAGTTGTTGGACTGGGAGCTCAGGGTAGAAAAACAGTATGTACGGGTGTTGAAATGTTCCGTAAAATCCTTGATCGTGGTGAAGCTGGTGATAATGTTGGTTTACTTCTTCGCGGTGTAGATAAAAAGGAAATTAAAAGAGGTATGGTACTTGCAAAACCAGGTTCCATTACTCCTCACACCAAGTTCAAAGCTGAAGTATACGTGCTGAAAAAAGAAGAAGGTGGCCGTCATACTCCTTTCCATAACAATTACCGTCCTCAGTTTTATTTGAGAACCTTAGATGTTACCGGAGAAATTATGTTACCTGAAGGTACCGAAATGGTAATGCCTGGTGATAATGTTACAATTACTGTTAACCTGATTACCCCGGTTGCTATGGACAAAGGATTACGTTTTGCAATTCGTGAAGGCGGCAGAACAGTGGGAGCAGGACAGGTTATTGAGATTGTTGAGTAATAAACAAAGACATAGTTCTTTATTTAATATAAAGGATAAATTCGCTACTTGTAGCGGGTTTATCTTTATTTATGTATAAGGGTGTAATACATTTCGCGTATCGGGATGGAAAATCATCCAATATACGGGTGTAGCTCAGTTGGTAGAGCACTGGTCTCCAAAACCAGGTGTCGGGCGTTCGAGTCGCTCCTCCCGTGCAAATAGTATAACCAATGAAAATTGTTAGATATTTAAAAGATTCATATACAGAATTAGTCCATAAGGTCACCTGGCCCACATGGGAAGAATTACAAAGTAGTGCCATTGTGGTAATGATTGCTTCATTTATCATTGCATTTGTTATTGCTTTAATGGATATCTCCTTTAAGAATATTATGGAGACATTGTACGGAATGTTTTTTTAAGAATCAAAAGTTGACCATGGAAGAAACTGAAAAAAAATGGTATGTTCTGAGAGCGATTGGAGGGAAAGAAAAAAAAGTGAAGGAATATATCGAAAGTGAAATAAGCCGGCTCAATTTGCAGGATTATATTTCTCAGGTGCTTATACCTGCTGAAAAGGTTTACCAAATTCGCAACGGTAAAAAAATCAGCAAGGAGCGCAATTTTTTCCCGGGATATGTTCTTATTGAAGCTGCCCTTGTTGGCGAGATTCCGCATATTCTTAGAAATGTAACCCATGTTATCGGTTTTCTTGGAGAAAAAGGAAATGATGATCCCACACCTCTGAGAATTTCTGAAGTAAACCGGATTTTAGGTAAAGTAGATGAGATGGCTGCTGGTGATGAGGAACTTAATGTACCTTTTTATGTGGGTGAGTCGGTAAAAGTAATCGACGGACCGTTTAACAGTTTTACCGGTATTATTGAAGAGGTTAACGATGAGAAGAAAAAACTGAAAGTAATGGTAAAGATCTTTGGACGGAAAACGCCCCTGGAATTAAGCTTTATGCAAGTGGAAAAAGAAAGTTAGCATTTTATACAATAGCATCAGTATTCGGCGATTATAATACCCTTTTAATGCTTCCTGAATAATCCTCGAAAAAAAGATGCACAGTTTTCAATATATATAAATCGGAAATAGATAGAAAATGGCAAAAGAAGTTGCTGGAATAATAAAACTACAAATTAGAGGTGGTGCAGCTAATCCTTCACCTCCGGTAGGTCCTGCGCTTGGGGCGAAAGGCGTGAACATTATGGAATTTTGTAAGCAGTTTAACGCCCGTACTCAGGATAAAGCCGGTAAACTAATACCTGTGGTTATAACAGTATATCAGGATAAATCCTTCGATTTTATTGTTAAATCACCACCGGTTGCCGTTCAGTTAATGGAAGCAGCAAAAATCAAAAAAGGTTCTCCGGAATCTAATCGCGATAAAGTGGCTTCAGTAAACTGGGATCAGGTGAAAACTATTGCAGAGGAGAAAATGTCAGATTTAAATGCATTTACTGTTAAATCTGCAATGAAAATGGTGGCTGGTACTGCCAGAAGCATGGGAATTACCGTTAAAGGTACATTTCCTACTGATAACCTTTAATACTTCTTATTATAATGACAAAATTAACAAAGAATAATAAAATAGCTCAAGAGAAGTACGATCCATCAAAACCATATTCATTATCTGAAGCATCGAAAATTGTAAAAGATATTACATTTTCGAAATTTGATGCCTCTGTAGATATTGATGTTCGGTTAGGAATCGACCCTCGGAAAGCTAATCAAATGGTACGCGGGGTGGTTACACTTCCCAATGGTACTGGAAAAGAAGTAAAGGTGCTTGTACTTTGTACTCCTGATAAAGAGGAAGAGGCAAAAGCTGCAGGAGCCGATTTTGTTGGCCTTGACGATTATATCGATAAGATCCAGGGCGGCTGGACCGATATAGATGTGATTATCACTATGCCCCCGGTTATGGGCAAAGTAGGTAAACTTGGTAGAATTCTGGGCCCTCGCGGTTTAATGCCCAACCCTAAAAGTGGTACGGTTACTATGGATGTTGGTAAAGCTGTACAAGAGATAAAGATGGGGAAAATCGATTTTAAAGTCGATAAGTACGGTATCGTTCATACTTCTATTGGGAAGGTTTCTTTTGAGTCGGAGAAAATTGCTCAAAATGCAAAAGAGTTTATTCAAACCCTCTTGAAACTGAAACCTGCTGCTGCTAAAGGTACATATATTAAAAGTATCTATCTTTCCAGTACAATGAGCTCTGGTATTAAGGTCGATGCAAAAGCTATTGATGAATAACAGAATTAAATTTGGATTATTATGAAAAGGGAAGATAAAATTAAAATAATTGACCACCTTACTCAGCGTATTGAGAATTCAAAACACTTTTACCTGGCGGATACTTCAGAACTTAATGCAGAAGATACCTCCAGTTTAAGAAGAAAATGTTTTGAAAAAGATATCGAACTTGTTGTTGTTAAAAATACCTTATTAAGAAAAGCGCTGGAAAAATGTTCCGGGGAATTTGGTGAACTTTATGACACCTTAATAAATCCTACTTCAATTATGTTTTCCGAAGTAGGAAATGTTCCCGCCAGACTTATTAAGGATTTTAGAAAAAATCATGACAAGCCGCTTATTAAAGCCGCTTATATTGAAGAATGTATCTATGTTGGCGACAATCAGTTAGATTTTCTGTCCAGTATTAAGTCTAAAGAAGAACTTATTGGCGATCTGGTTGCATTACTGCAATCCCCGGCTAAAAATGTTCTTTCTGCATTACAGTCAGGTGGAAATAAACTGGCTGGAATAGTAAAAACATTATCCGAAAAGGAATAAGTAAAAAAAAGTAAATTATAATTATAAAAAAATAAATAAAATGGCAGATTTAAAAGCGTTTGCAGAACAATTAGTAAATTTAACTGTTAAAGAAGTAAATGAATTAGCAGGAATCTTAAAAGATGAATATGGAATTGAACCTGCAGCAGCTGCAGTTGCTGTTGCCGGACCTGCTGCTGGTGATGGTGCCGCTGCAGTTGAAGAAAAAAATTCATTTGATGTGATATTAAAAGCACCCGGCGGAGCTAAATTACAAATTGTAAAACTGGTAAAAGAATTAACCGGACTTGGCCTAAAAGAAGCAAAAGCTGTTGTTGATTCTGCACCCGCTCCAATCAAAGAAGGTGTAACTAAAGATGAAGCTGAATCATTAAAATCTCAATTAGAAGAAGCAGGAGCAGAAGTTGAACTTAAATAGTAAAGCTCTAAATAAATTTTTATTCAGGTTTAATCCCATCCTTAACAATAAGGATTAGGGATTAGACCTTTTTGTCGTTAATTTTTAATTAAGTTCAACAAATATTTATAATAATGTCGTTGAATAATAATAATAAAAGAATCAATTTCGCTTCCATCGAGAATCAATTAGAATACCCTGATTTTCTGGAAGTACAAATAAAGTCATTCAAAGACTTTTTTCAACTAGATACCAGTCCCGAAAATAGAAGACAAGAAGGTTTGTACAAAGTTTTTACAGAAAATTTTCCTATTACAGATACCCGGAATAATTTTGTACTCGAATTTTTGGATTATTTTGTAGACCCCCCAAGGTACTCAATAGATGAGTGTATTGAACGAGGACTAACCTATAGTGTTCCGCTTAAAGCGAAACTCAAATTGTACTGTACCGATCCGGAACACGAAGATTTTGATACCGTAGTTCAGGATGTATACCTGGGTACTATTCCATATATGACTGAACGGGGATTATTTACTATTAATGGTGCTGAACGGGTTGTAGTATCCCAGTTACACCGTTCTCCGGGTGTGTTTTTCGGTCAGAGTCTGCATGCAAATGGTACAAAACTATACTCGGCCCGAATAATTCCATTCAGGGGATCCTGGATTGAATTTGCCACGGATATAAATAACGTAATGTACGCTTATATCGACCGGAAGAAAAAATTGCCGGTAACCACCTTATTGCGTGCTATTGGTTATGAAAGCGATAAAGAAATTCTGGAAATTTTTGATCTGGCAGATGAGATTAAAGTTTCCAAAACAGCCCTCAAAAAGTATGTTGGCCGCAAACTGGCCGCCCGTGTTTTAAAATCGTGGGTCGAAGATTTTGTGGATGAAGATACCGGTGAGGTAGTTTCCATTGAACGTAATGAAGTAATCATCGATCGTGAAACTGTAATTGAAAATGATCATGTTGATGAAATTATCGATTCGGGAACTAAGACAATATTGCTGCATAAAGAAGGACAAAACCTTGCAGATTACGAAATAATATACAATACTTTACAAAAAGACCCCTGTAATTCCGAAAAAGAAGCTGTTCTGCATATTTACAGGCAGTTGCGGAATTCTGAACCACCTGATGAAGCTACGGCAAGGGATGTAATTGAAAAATTATTCTTTTCAGACAAACGTTATGACCTCGGTGAAGTAGGACGGTATCGTATCAACAAAAAGCTTGGACTAAATATCGATATGGATACCAAAGTCCTGACAAAAAATGATATCATTGAAATTATTAAATATCTTATTGAACTTATTAACTCAAAAACAGACGTTGACGATATCGATCACCTGAGTAACAGAAGGGTGCGTACTGTTGGAGAACAATTACATAACCAGTTCGGTGTAGGTCTTGCCCGTATGGCACGTACAATTCGCGAAAGAATGAATGTTCGCGACAATGAGGTATTTACACCAATTGATCTTATTAACTCAAAAACACTGTCATCTGTAATTAATTCCTTCTTTGGAACGAACCAGTTGTCGCAGTTTATGGATCAGACGAATCCTCTTGCTGAGATGACACATAAGAGAAGAATGTCAGCATTAGGACCCGGAGGACTTTCCAGAGAAAGAGCCGGATTTGAGGTTCGTGACGTGCATTATACCCATTACGGAAGATTGTGCCCGATTGAAACTCCCGAAGGACCTAATATCGGTTTGATTTCATCATTATGTGTTTTTGCAAAAATTAATGAACTGGGTTTTATCGAAACCCCGTACCGTAAAGTTGAAGACGGACAGGTAGATTTATCTGCCAAAGGTGTGGTTTATCTTACTGCCGAAGAAGAAGAAGGGATTATTATTGCACAGGCAAATGCTCCCCTTGATAAAGAAGGCCGGTTTGTTAATCCCCGTGTAAAAACCCGTCTGGATGCTGATTATCCTCTGGCCGGACCAGAAGAGGTACAACTGATGGACGTGGCACCAAACCAGATTGCCTCCATTGCAGCCTCTCTGATTCCGTTTCTTGAGCATGACGATGCCAACCGTGCTTTGATGGGATCGAACATGATGCGGCAGGCTGTGCCTTTAGTACAACCTGAAGCTCCGATAGTTGGTACAGGCATTGAATCCGATGTAATTAAAGATTCAAGATTGCTCGTAATGGCTGAAGGTGATGGCGTTGTTGAATATGTGGATTCAAACGAAATTGTTATCCGGTATTCAATGACTGATGATGAAAAATTTGTCAGCTTTAACGGAGAACTTAAAAGATATAAACTCTCAAAATACAGAAAAACAAACCAGAATACCTGTATTAACCTGAAACCAATTGTTAATAAAGGACAAAGGGTAACTAAAGGAGAAATATTAACAGAAGGTTATGGTACTGTAGACGGAGAACTTGCATTAGGAAGAAACCTGAAGGTTGCTTTTATGCCCTGGAAGGGATATAACTTTGAGGATGCAATTGTAATTTCTGAACGTGCCGTTCGGGAAGATATGTTTACTTCTATTCATATTGATGAATATACGCTGGAGGTTCGGGATACCAAGCGCGGATTGGAAGAATTAACATCTGATATTCCCAATGTGAGCGAAGAAGCAACAAAAAACCTCGATGAAAACGGGTTAATCCGTATTGGTGCAGAAGTTAAACCAGGTGATATTTTAATTGGTAAAATTACACCAAAAGGAGAATCTGATCCATCACCGGAAGAGAAACTTCTAAGAGCTATTTTTGGAGATAAAGCCGGCGATGTTAAAGATGCTTCATTAAAAGCGCCGCCTTCATTATTCGGAGTGGTTATTGATAAAAAACTGTTTTCACGATCTGTAAAAGACCGCAAGTTAAAAGCTTCTACAAAACCTATTCTGGATAAGATTGAAGAAGAATTTGAAAGAAATACCACGGAGCTTAAAGCCAAGCTTATCGATAAATTGTTTATTCTGGTAAATGGAAAAACTTCACAGGGAGTTAAAGATTATCTTGATGCAGAATTGATCCCCAAAGGAACAAAATATACTCAAAAAATTCTTCAGGAGGTTGATTATCACCAGGTAAATCCCAGCAACTGGACAACAGATAAAGACAAAAACGATACTATTAAAGTTCTGCTGAATAATTATGTGCTGAAATATAAAGAATTTGATGCCATTTATAAACGCAAAAAATACAATGTTACTATAGGTGATGAGCTACCGACAGGTATTGTTCAGTTTGCCAAAGTATATATTGCCCAGAAACGTAAGGTTAAAGTGGGTGATAAAATGGCCGGCCGACATGGGAATAAGGGTATTGTTGCAAAAATAGTACGAGCCGAGGACATGCCGTTCCTTGAAGACGGAACGCCGGTAGATATTGTACTTAATCCTCTGGGTGTACCTTCTCGTATGAACCTGGGACAGATTTATGAAACTGTGCTCGGTTGGGCAGGACAAGTTCTTGATTGTAAATTTGCGACACCAATTTTTGACGGAGCAACTATTGATCAGATCAACAGTTATACTGAGAAAGCGATGTTGCCCAAATATGGAAAAACATATCTTTACGATGGCGGCACAGGTCAGCGTTTTGATCAACCGGCCACAGTAGGTATAATATACATGTTGAAACTGGGACATATGGTTGACGATAAAATGCATGCCCGGTCTATTGGCCCGTATTCTCTTATCACACAGCAACCGCTTGGTGGAAAAGCACAATTCGGCGGACAGCGTTTTGGTGAAATGGAAGTTTGGGCGCTTGAAGCATTTGGTGCATCACACATTCTTCAGGAGATTCTGACAGTTAAATCAGATGACGTTGTGGGAAGGGCAAAAGCCTATGAAGCAATTGTTAAGGGAGAACCTATGCCTATGCCGGGTATTCCTGAATCGTTGAATGTATTGCTTCACGAGTTGAGAGGCCTTGGTTTAAGTGTAAATCTTATTTAAGGGATTTACTGTATTAGTTCTATTTTGTAAAATTTAATAATCAATATATGTCATTCAGAAGAGACACAAAAGTCAAAAGCAATTTTTCCAAAATTGCGATCGGATTGGCGTCACCTGAAGAAATACTTGAGCGATCAAGTGGCGAGGTGCTAAAACCGGAAACCATTAATTACAGAACATATAAACCTGAACGTGATGGTTTATTTTGTGAACGTATTTTTGGACCTGTGAAGGATTATGAGTGTCATTGCGGAAAATACAAAAGAATTCGGTATAAAGGTATTGTTTGCGACAGATGCGGTGTAGAGGTTACTGAAAAAAAAGTGCGCAGGGAACGAATGGGACATATATCATTGGTAGTGCCGGTGGCCCATATCTGGTATTTTAAATCTTTACCGAATAAAATTGGATATTTACTGGGATTACCTACCAAAAAGCTCGATTCTATTATCTATTATGAGCGCTATGTAGTAATCAATCCAGGCATAAAAACTGCAGATGGTATTAACTATCTCGATTTTCTTACTGAAGAAGAGTATCTTGATATTCTGGATACACTGCCTAAAGAAAATCAACATCTTGATGATGCAGATCCGGAAAAGTTTATTGCCGATATGGGTGCTGAAGCGCTTTACAGGCTTCTTTCCCGTCTCGATCTGGATGAACTTTCATTTTCTCTTCGTCATAAAGCAAATACGGAAACCTCACAACAGAGAAAAAATGAAGCCTTAAAACGTCTTCAGGTTGTTGAGGCTTTCAGGGCATCTAAAGGTATAAACCGGCCGGAATGGATGATTGTTAAAGTTGTTCCTGTAATTCCGCCTGAGTTACGTCCTTTGGTTCCATTGGATGGAGGCCGTTTTGCAACTTCTGATTTAAACGATTTATACAGAAGGGTAATTATAAGAAATAACAGGTTAAAAAGACTGATTGAAATTAAGGCCCCGGAAGTCATTCTTAGAAATGAAAAAAGAATGCTTCAGGAATCCCTGGATTCATTATTTGATAATTCCAGAAAAGCAAACGCGGTTAAAACAGATGCTAACCGGCCCTTAAAATCATTAAGCGACAGTCTGAAAGGAAAGCAGGGAAGATTTCGTCAAAACCTGTTGGGTAAACGTGTTGACTATTCTGCACGTTCGGTTATTGTGGTTGGGCCCGAGCTGCAACTCCATGAATGCGGATTACCCAAAGATATGGCTGCCGAACTGTATAAGCCATTTATTATCAGAAAGCTTATTGAAAGAGGCATTGTAAAAACGGTAAAATCTGCAAAGAAAATTGTAGACCGTAAAGATCCTGTAGTTTGGGATATTCTGGAAAATGTATTAAAAGGACATCCGGTATTGCTTAACCGTGCGCCAACATTGCACCGTTTGGGAATTCAGGCATTTCAGCCAAAGCTTATAGAAGGTAAAGCCATTCAGCTTCACCCGCTGGTATGTACTGCATTTAATGCCGACTTTGACGGTGACCAGATGGCTGTTCATTTACCTTTGGGTAATGCCGCTGTTATTGAAGCACAAATTCTGATGCTGGCTTCACATAATATTCTTAATCCGGCAAACGGAGCACCTATTTGTGTGCCTTCGCAGGATATGGTACTTGGATTATATTACATTACCAAAGCGAAAAAAAGTACTCCTGAAGAAATAGTAAAAGGAGAAGGATTAACATTCTATTCTCCTGAAGAAGTGCATATAGCCTATAATGAAAAAAAGGTAGATCTGCATGCCATTATTAAAGTAAAAGTTGATGATCTTGATGAAGAGGGAAACCTGGTTAAAAAGATTATTGAAACTTCTGTAGGGCGTGTATTATTCAACGAATATGTTCCAAAGAATGTAGGATTCATTAATGAGTTGTTAACGAAAAAGTCTTTAAGGGATATTATTACGGTAGTATTAAAGAAATCCGGAACAGATGTTACCGCTAATTTCCTCGATGCTATAAAAGCCCTGGGATATCAAATGGCTTTTAGTGGCGGATTGTCGTTTAACCTCGATGATGTAATTATCCCCCTTGAAAAAGAGGATCTGGTTAGTGATGGTTACAAGCAGGTTGATGAGGTAATGAATAACTATAATATGGGATTCATTACCAATAACGAAAGATATAACCAGATTATTGATATCTGGACACATACCAATGCCCGTTTAACCCAAACCCTGATGAACCAGTTGTCATCAGATAAACAAGGTTTTAATCCGGTATATATGATGCTGGATTCAGGCGCCCGGGGTTCTAAGGAACAGATTCGTCAGCTCTCTGGTATGAGGGGGTTGATGGCAAAACCACAAAAATCAGGTGCCACTGGTTCTGAGATTATTGAAAATCCAATTCTTTCAAATTTTAAGGAGGGATTATCGGTTCTGGAATACTTTATTTCTACTCACGGCGCCCGAAAAGGTCTTGCTGATACTGCATTAAAAACAGCTGATGCCGGGTATCTTACACGTCGTCTGGTTGATGTTTCGCAGGATGTGATCATTACTGAAAATGATTGTGGAACCTTAAGAGGTCTGGTAGCAACTGCTATTAAGAATAATGAAGAAGTTGTTGAATCATTATACGAAAGAATTCTTGGTCGTACTGCGGTTCATGATGTCTATCATCCACTTACCGGTAAATTAATAATTGCATCCGGTGATGAAATTAACGAAGAAATTGGCAAGGTTATAGAAGACTCACCCATTGAACAGATTGAAATTCGTTCAGTACTTACATGCGAATCAAAACAGGGAGTATGTGCGAAGTGTTATGGCCGTAATCTGGCTACCGGAAGAATGGTTCAGATTGGTGAAGCGGTGGGTGTTATTGCAGCACAATCAATTGGTGAGCCTGGTACACAGCTTACTTTGCGTACATTCCACGTTGGGGGTACAGCATCAAACATTACTTCAGAATCCAGCATTCGGACAAGATATGATGGTATTGCAGAAATTGATGAATTACGTACCGTAGAAAAAACCGATGAACTTGGTAATAAGGTGGATATCGTTATTGGCCGGCTTGCAGAATTGCGAATTATTGATAAAAATACAGGAATTGTTCTTACAACACATACCGTACCGTATGGTGCCAAGTTATATATTAAACCGGGTAGTGCAGTTAAAAAAGGAGACTTGCTTTGTGAATGGGATCCATATAATGCTGTAATTATTTCAGAAACCTCCGGTATTATTGCCTTCGATAATCTTATAGAAGGAATTACATTTAAAGAGGAATCTGATGAACAAACCGGATTTAAGGAGAAAGTTATTATTGAAACCAGGGATAAAACAAAAAACCCGGGTATCAAGATTGTTTCCGAAAAAGGGGAAGTATTAAAAACATACAATATTCCGGTTGATGCACACGTGGCTGTGGAAGAAGGGAACAATATTCTTACCGGGGAGATTATGGTGAAAATTCCTCGTGCCGTAGGTAAATCCGGTGACATCACCGGTGGTTTACCAAGGGTAACCGAATTATTTGAGGCCAGGAACCCATCCAATCCGGCAGTAGTTTCTGAAATTGACGGCGAGGTTGCTTTTGGTAAAGTAAAACGCGGAAATCGTGAAATCATAATAACTTCCAAAACCGGTCAGGTTAAAAAATACCTGGTACCCTTGTCAAAACAAATTCTTGTTCAGGAAAATGATTATGTTCGGGCAGGAATTCCACTTTCTGATGGTGCAATTACTCCTGATGATATACTGGCCATTAAAGGGCCCACAAAAGTCCAGGAATATATTGTTAATGAAGTTCAGGAAGTTTACAGGCTTCAGGGTGTGAAGATTAATGATAAACATTTTGAAGTTATTGTAAGACAAATGATGCGTAAGGTTGAGATTATTGATCCGGGAGACACAAAATTCCTCGAAAAACAAGTAGTTGGCAAATGGGAATTTATGGATGAAAACGATTGGATTTTTGATAAGAAAGTGGTTATGGATGCCGGCGACTCACAGACCTCAAAACCCGGACAGATCATTACTGCCCGAAAACTGAGGGATGAAAATTCATTGCTTAAGCGAAAAGATATGAAACTTATTGTTTCACGGGATGCTGTTCCTGCAACATCAAGCCAGATATTACAGGGAATTACGAGAGCAGCATTACAAACTCGCAGTTTTATGTCTGCAGCATCATTCCAGGAAACCACCAAGGTTCTTAACGAAGCAGCTATTCATGGTAAAGTGGATTATCTTGAAGGCCTCAAGGAAAATGTTATTGTCGGCCATCTTATACCTGCCGGTACCGGGGCTAAATCTTATCAGAACATAATTGTTGGATCCAATGAGGAATATGACCGTCTGACTGAAGATCAGGAAGAAGATGCTCACTCATTACATCAACATAATTAAAATGTAAAATGGAAGAGGATAAAACCAAAAATAAAAATCAAATTAATATTGAACTAAAAGAAGATATAGCACAGGGTGTATATTCAAACCTGGCTATTATCACTCATTCCAGTTCAGAATTTGTTCTCGATTTTGTAAGGGTTATGCCCGGTATTCCAAAAGCAGAAGTTAAATCACGGATTATACTTACTCCGGAACATGCCAAGCGTTTATTACATGCATTAAAAGACAATATTGGAAAATTTGAATCTATGCATGGGCCGATTAAAAATGTCGACAGTTCTGGAGGTTCTGTGATTCCCATGAATTTTGGCGGTCCTACCGCACAAGCATAATTTAAACCCCGCTGAAAAGCGGGGTTTTTTAGTTTCTTTCTAAAAAATCGGAATATATTGATGGTTTTCGAATTTATTTTATCTTTGTGCCTCAACTTTTTTGAAAAAAGCGTTCTATATGAAGGAATTTAAAATTATTGTGTTGGCTAAACAGGTTCCCGATACTCGAAATGTAGGGAAAGATGCGATGAAAGCCGACGGAACAGTAAACAGAGCAGCCCTGCCTGCCATATTTAATCCTGAAGACCTTAATGCACTCGAACAGGCATTACGAATTAAAGATAAAGATTCATCGGCAACCGTTACCTTATTGAGTATGGGACCGGGACGAGCTGCTGAAGTTATTCGGGAAGGGTTGTACCGGGGAGCTGATTCAGGTTATTTATTAACCGACAGGGCCTTTGCAGGTGCAGATACTCTGGCTACTTCCTATGCATTATCCTGTGCCATTCGTAAAATTAAAAAATTTGATCTGATTATAGCAGGCCGGCAGGCAATAGACGGGGATACCGCTCAGGTTGGCCCGCAGGTTGCCCAGAAACTGGGATTACCACAAATTACATATGTGGAAGAAATTGTGGAAGTAGCTAAAAACAAGGTGATCGTAAAACGACGTCTCGAAAGAGGTGTTGAAATGGTTGAATGTCCGCTTCCCGCAGTGATTACTGTGAATAGTTCAGCTCCCGAATGCCGGCCGCGAAATGCCAAACTGATAATGAAATATAAACATGCGGCAACACTGACTGAACGGCAGGATTCATCGGAAGATTATATTACCATTTACAATGATCGTCCCTTTTTGAATATTGAGGAATGGAGTGTTACCGATATTGAAACAGTTGTGGATCAACTCGGTCTTTCCGGTTCACCAACCAAGGTTAAAAAAATTGAAAATATTGTATTCCAGGCTAAAGAGGCAAAAATTGTTACTGCCGACGACACGGGTATAAACGACCTGATGAAGGAATTGATTGAAAATCATACCCTGGGATGATTCTACCCTTTATTATACCCATTATAAATAAGTATTAATATAAACTAAAAAATCTATCAGCGTGAATAATTTATTTGTCATTTGCGAAATAGATAATGGTAAAGTAGCCGATGTAAGTCTTGAGCTTCTCACCAAAGGACGCTCACTTGCCAATGATTTAAAATGCGATCTTGAAGCCCTGGTCATCGGGCATAAGCTTGACGGGATTGAGAGCCAGTTGTATTTATATGGTACAGATACTGTATGGATAGCTGATGATTCCCGTTTAGATCCTTATACTACTTTGCCGTTTTCGTCCATTATTGTGAAACTATTTCAGGAACAAAAGCCACAAATTGCTTTGCTTGGGGCTTCAAGTTATGGCCGGGATCTGGGACCGCACGTTTCTTCTGCTTTATCAAGCGGTCTTACTGCAGATTGTACAAGCCTTGAAATTGGAGATCATGAGGATAAAAAAAACAGTAAAACCTATAAAGGTTTATTATATCAGATTCGCCCGGCTTTTGGAGGTAATATCATTGCAACTATTATCAATCCCGATCACCGGCCGCAAATGGCAACTGTTAGGGAAGGCGTAATGAAAAAGGAGATTTATTCCGAAACCTATAAAGGCAAAGTAATAAAGATTGACGTGAACCAGTACGTAAAACCAGAGGACTTTGTGGTTAAGGTTATTGAGCGTCATATGGAAGAGTCAAAAGTGAATGTAAAAAATGCTTCAATTATTGTCTCTGGGGGATATGGAGTGGGATCAAAAGAAAATTTTGACCTGCTGTTTCAATTAGCCGATGTGATCGGGGCAGAGGTAGGAGCCTCAAGAGCTGCCGTTGATGCAGGTTATGCCAATCACGACCGGCAAATCGGACAAACCGGAGTTACCGTGCGGCCCAAGCTTTATATTGCCTGTGGAATTTCAGGTCAGATTCAGCATATAGCCGGAATGCAGGAATCCGCCATGATCATTTCTATTAATAACGATCCTTCAGCGCCTATAACGAGTATTGCTGATTATGTTATTACCGGTAACCTTGAGGATGTAATCCCAAGAATGATTAAATATTATAAAAAGAATACAAAATAATCCTTTACCCCTTAATCAGGGACTTCATAATTTAAAACGAGATTAAAAATGGCAAATTTTTATACAGACAACCCGGATTTAAAATTTCATCTTACTCATCCCTTGATGAAAAAAATCGTTGCCTTAAAAGAACGAAATTTTGCTGACAAAGATAAATTTGATTATGCTCCACTGGATTTTGAAGATGCCATGGATAGTTACGACAAGGTATTGGAAATAGTAGGAGATATCTGCGCAAACATAATTTCACCCAATGCAGAAAGTGTAGATGCTGAGGGACCTGTATTAACAGATAATCATGTGGAATATGCCAGGGGAACCCAGGAAAATCTGGATGCACTTGTAAAAGCAGGATTGATGGGAATAACATTACCCAGACAATACGAGGGACTAAATTTTCCAATTGTTCCGTATACCATGGCTGCGGATATTGTTTCGCGTGCAGATGCCGGATTTGTAAATATTTGGGGATTACAGGATTGTGCTGAAACCATTCATGAGTTTGCATCGGATGAACAAAAAGACAAATACCTGCCCAGGATTTCCAACGGACAAACAGCAGCGATGGATCTTACCGAACCTGATGCCGGTTCTGACCTGCAGGCTGTTCAGCTCAAAGCCACATATAATGAAAAAGAAGACCAATGGTATCTGAATGGTGTAAAACGTTTTATCACGAATGGTGATGGTGATATTTCTCTGGTATTGGCGCGGTCTGAGCCGGGAACTTCTGATGGACGTGGCTTGTCGATGTTTATTTATGATAAAAGCAGCAAGGCCGTTAAAGTTAGAAGAATTGAACATAAACTGGGAATTATCGGATCGCCAACCTGCGAGCTGGTATTTAAAAATGCTCCGGTAGAACTTGTCGGTGAACGAAAACTGGGATTGATAAAATATGTAATGGCGCTTATGAATGGAGCCCGGCTGGGTATAGCCGCCCAATCCATAGGTATTGCCGAAGCAGCATACAGGGAAGCGCGCGAATATGCCAAAGAAAGGCAACAATTCGGTTCAGCAATTATTAAATTTCCTGCAGTATATGAAATGCTTTCGAAAATGAAAGCACGACTGGATGCGAACCGTTCATTACTTTATGAAACATCAAGATTTGTCGATATTTATAAAGCCTATACCCATAACTCAAAAGAAGGCACCCTCGAAAAAGAAGAAAGAGATGAGATGAAATACTACCAGAAACTGGCTGATATTTATACTCCGCTGGTTAAAGGTCTTGCTTCTGAAATGTGCAACCAGGTTGCATATGATTCCCTGCAAATTCATGGTGGGTCAGGCTTTATGAAAGACTATCCTATAGAACGTATTTATCGTGATGCCAGAATTACTTCCATTTATGAAGGAACAACTCAGTTGCAGGTTGTGGCTGCCATTCGGGGTGTTACTACCGGAGGATACCTGAAACAGATCCGGAATTATGAAGTGACCGAAATTAAGCCTGAACTTCATACCTATAGAAGAATATTAATTGGAATGACAGAGGAATATGAGCAGGCTGTGAATAAGGTGGTTCAGATTAACGATAGTGAATATACCGATTTTCATGCCCGCCGTATGGTGGAGATGGCCGGGAATATAATTATGGGTTACCTGCTGGTGCTGGATACGGATCGTGACAGTAAGCACTGGAAATCATTGGAAGTATTTTTGAAACATGCCCGTACAGAAAACAAATCCCTGTCTGAATTTATACAATATTCTACAGTGAACGATTTAGGAAGATTTAAACATGAATAAATAGTAGCCCCTTTTCAGGGGCTTTTTTATTTTCTGAATTTTTATTCTGTAAATCCTGCCTGCATTTACAACCAAAAAGTAGAGGTTAATCAAAATCTGAAATCTCGAATTCAAATAAATTATACATTTGAATCATAATAATTCTCACATTACATTCTCATGCTGGCACTAATTAAAAATACCATCTCGGCTATTCAGGAAAGGATAAATAACAATAAAAAGATTATTGAGGAGAATAAGATAAAAATTTCGGAAAACCTCCATAATTCGGCTCCTATCAAAACCAACAATGAGTATGTGAAATATTATGAGATGTATAAATCACTTGTGGCAGAAAATGCAGATTTAATTAAAGTATACGATACGCTGATTGAGTTTTATAATTCCTATAAAGACACAGCAGTATTAAACAGCGACCAGCCTATAATAGATATATATTCAGTTACTAACGAAGATGAAATATTCGAGCTTACAATTAAAGGTCTGGTGAAATTTAATTTTCATCATCCCTATTATGGTAATAAAAAATTCATCAATCGTTTGTTGAATTATTATCTGGAAAATGAAGAATATGAAAAATGCCACGAATTAAACGCGGCCAGAAACAAACTGAAATAATTATTTTTTTCCTGATTTCAAGGTTTTTCAATAACCAACAATAGCCTTGTAGAAAACACACAAGGCATGTTGCCAAGAATTTTGTCAAGTTTTTGAAAACCTGTTAGCCATTTATCAGGATATAACTGCGGTTTGCTGTACCCGCCGGAAGCAACATAAGCTAAAGAGGTTATTTTTTTCTTTTCCAGTATTATCCAGTTTTGCAATAACTTTTTATACCGGCTGTGAAAAAAGATGCGTTGAGCATTTCCCTGCGCAGCATAATATTTTTGGTGTTCCAATGAATTATTATTTTCAGCAAACCAATGGATTTTCTTAAAATAATTAACCGGTTCGTGGTGTAAAAGTCCGTAAACTATTGACCCGAATAGGCTTATTGCCGGTTCGAAAAGGATGACTCTTCCTCCCGGAACCAATACCCTGTAAATTTCATCCAAAGCATTTCCCGGAAACTGAATATGGTGGAAAACATCAAACAACAATACATGTGACACACTGTGATCCTTAAAACTAAGATTGTAAACATTTTCTATTCTGTCAATCCAGGGATTTGGAAATACATCAGTAGTAATTGCATCGGGTATAACTAATTTAATATTCCCGATTCCTGAGCCAAGTTCAACAATTTCCCCCGGTATATTCCGGTCGATATAATTGTTTATCTGCTGATAAAACCGGGTATAAATTTTTTGAAGTACAGGTTTATTTTTCCAGTATTCCAGGTTTTCTCCTATTTCTATATTGTGCTGGTAATTGTCTTTAACAGGCATACAATGTATTCATTAGAATCTGAATTTTAGTTTTAGAGCAGCAAACAGGCTCATTTTTAGTAATAAAAATCCGTGTTTAAACCGGCTTATTTGAGTGTTGCCATATTCCCGCTCACGATAGCGTACAATTACTTCAGTTATTTTCAGGTTTAATTTGGAAGCGCCAAATAAAAGATCAAAGTCTCCAAATGGATCAAAATCCCCAAAATAATTACGGTTTTCTTTAATTTTAATGTAATCGCTTCGAAACAGGACCTTAGTACCACACAACGTGTCTTTTAACCGTTGTCCCAGTATATAGGTAAATAGCCAGCCGAAAAATTTATTTGCCATCAGGTTTAAAAATCGCATGGCTTGTTTTTCCATTGGATATACCAACCGGCAACCATTTATAAATTCACCTTTATTGCCTGCAAGGGCATCAAAAAATTTCGGCAGGGTTTCCGGAGGTGTTGTAAGATCCGCATCAAGAATCATAAGAATATCCCCGGCAGATTTTTCAAATGCCTCACGAACGGCATTTCCTTTACCTTTGCCTTGCTGCTGTAAAAGAACAATATTCAGGTCGGGATATTTATTTTTAACCCGCTTCATCTCTTCAAAAGTACCGTCAGATGAATGGCCTTCTATAAAAATATATTGCTGGGATTTTCCCATTTTGGGGATTCTAACCAGGGCATTTTCAATATTTCCTTTTTCGTTTTTAGCAGGAATTACTATTGATACAGAAAAATCAGATGATTCTTTGGTGATGGGACGGGCAACAATAAAACTGATTAAATTCAGATGATTAATCAGGGGTAAATTTGCAAGAAAACGGTTAAGAATAAGATTCAGAATAGGAATATATTTTGGAAAAAGCAGTTTGCGTTCAACCTTTATGGTTTCGAAATTTGTGAGATATAACAAATTTTCGATATCATTTTCCGACAGCCAGTTTTGTATTGGCTGGCGTGCCTTAATTTTTAATAATTCTCCTAATCGCAGAATGGGTTCCCACAGGTAATTATAATTGGATATTATCAGCCTGGTTTTTTTATTCACCAATTTTCTAATGGTTTGGAGTACTTTATGTATATCGGTTAATGAACCCAGTAAATCGGATAGGATAATAAAATCAAAAGTTCCGTCAATAGAAAAATCTTCAGCATCTGCACATAAAAATGTTAATTGCGGATATTTTTTTTTAGCTTCTTCTATCATTTTCGGTGAAAAATCAATTCCTGTACCTGTATTTGGCGCCACGGCGTGCAGCAGATCGCCCGTACTGCATCCAAGTTCCAGCACTGTGCTTCCTGCAGGGATAGAAAAGGAATAATATTTAATGATGGATTTATGATACAAAGAATTTCTTTTTTTCCACCGGTCACGTTTTGGTGCCAGGTAATTATAATACTGAATGAGTTGGTCTTTATCAGGCATAAATTACTTTTCAAAATTAAAATAAAGAAGCAGAATAATTTGACACCGGTAATTTAATTATTTTCAGGAACAATAAATAGAAGCTTCTAAATTTACTATAAAAAAGATTCCTTATATTTAGTCATTATTTTCAGAGTTTTACCCTGGTTTAAGTGCTTTTGATATTGATTTTCAGTAATAAATCAACATATCGCTAATCCTGGAGAAAAATAGTTATTCGGAAAATTTTAATTATCATGAACAATGAATAATTTGGATACAGTGCAGAATTTAAAGATGGTTTTTCTGGGAGCAGGAAATCTTGCCTGGAATCTGGCGCAGGAATTTCACAAAAAGGGATTGACTGTGGACCAGGTTTTCAGCAGAACAATTGTGTCAGCTCATCAGCTGGCGGCATTAGTAGGTGCAAAATATACCGATAATCCGGCAGATATTATAAAAGATGCCGATGTTTATATTATAGCAATTACCGATAATGCAATATCTGATTTTGTTTCAAAATTAGATGTAAACGGTGGCATTGTGGTTCACACAGCCGGGAGTATTGCAATTGAAGCGCTAGAAGAATGCTCTGAAAACTATGGTGTTTTTTATCCCCTGCAGACTTTTACCAAAGGAAAAAATGTCGGTTTTTTAAATATTCCGGTATGTGTGGAGGCGAATACCAGGGATACTCTGCAAATGCTCAGGAATCTCGGAAAACTAATATCCGAAAAGGTTTATGAAGTCAATTCTTCTGACAGAAAAATTCTTCATCTTGCAGGTATAATCGCCTCCAATTTTTCAAACCATTTATTTTTTCAGGCTAATAAAGTTTTGAATGATCATGATTTAAGGTTTGAATTACTGCGGCCCCTGCTTATTGAAACCGTAAATAAGGCCGTTGAATTATCGCCAAACAAAGCGCAAACTGGTCCGGCATCAAGAGGGAACCGAAACATTATTGAAAGTCATCTTGAATTTTTGAGTGATTATCCGGAAATAAAAGAATTGTACGAAATTTTCAGTAAACAAATTTTAATAACATATACATAAAGACTGTTGATTATTTTATGGGGTGTTACAAAGTTGTATTTTTGTATGTATAAAAAATCAAGAACTGATTAATGACAAATTACAAAGAAAATTTAAAGGATATTAAGGCATTTGCTTTTGATGTGGATGGAGTATTTACAAACGGAAATGTGATCCTGTATCCTGGGGGTGAATTTATTCGAACTATGAATATCAAAGACGGATACGCTGTGCAGTATTGTATTAAAAAGGGTTATATGGTAGCGATAATTACAGGTGGAAATTCTGAAATGATCCGTACACGCTTTACAAATCTGGGGGTAACAGACATTTATTTAAAATCGTCAGCCAAATTCGAGAGTTTTGAGGATTTTCAATATAAATACGGGCTTGAATTAAAAAATATTTTGTACATGGGCGATGATCTCCCTGATTATGAAATTATGAAGAAAGTTGGATTTCCGGCTTGTCCGGCTGATGCAGTTGAAGAAATAAAACAAATATCCAAATATATCTCTGATAAAAACGGTGGAGAAGGTTGTGTTCGCGATGTAATTGAACAGGTAATGCGGCTGCAGGGAAAATGGATGAATGATGATGCATTTTTATGGTAGTCAGGGCAAAACATATAGCGGCATTCTTTAAATTAGTCAGATATCCTAATTTAATAATTATTGTTATAACCCTTTATTTAATGAGGTATGCCATAATCCGACCCATGCTTCAGATTAATGGTTTTGAATTGCAGTTCAGCTCATTCTATTTTTTGCTGTTAACCATTTCTACGGTACTTATCGCAGCAGCAGGATATGTAATTAACGATTATTTCGACAGGAAAACGGATCTCATAAATCATCCTCAATCTGTGATATTAGGGCGTATTATCAGGAGGCGATCAGCTATTATGATTCATTTAATACTGAATACGGTTGCTGTAATATTGGGTTTTTATATTTCATATCGTATTGGTATGGTATTTCTGGGGATTATATTTGTATTGATTGTGGGCATTCTTTGGTTTTATTCCACTACATATAAACGACAGGTTTTTATTGGGAACCTTGTTGTGGCTGTGCTTACGGCCCTGGTGCCTCTTATGGTGTTACTCTTTGAATACCCGCTATTGAACAAAGCGTATGGAAGTATATTAAAACTTATGGGGGCAAATTTTAATTACCTTACGGCATGGATATTTAATTTTTCTGCATTTGCCTTTTTAACCAATCTTTCGCGTGAAATAGTAAAAGATATCGAAGATTATGAGGGTGACAAATCTTTTGGCCGTGAAACCCTTCCTTTGGTTATTGGTGTTAATACAACAAGAGGAATTATTGTGGGTCTTGAAAGTATAATGTTGCTTGCACTTTTATTTTTGTTTGTTTTTTACCTTAACGACTGGCTTACATTTCTATATTTTCTTACAGCCATTGCCGTGCCTATAATTTTTACCATACTCAATATTCTCAGGGCCAATGATAAAAGCAGTTACCATAGAGCAAGCACATGGATAAAAATTACCATGCTTACCGGAATATTATATGCCCCGATATCATGCTATATCATACATTTTAAGTTTTAGAATTTATGTTAATAAACCAGTTACAAAACTACAGATTAATCCTTGCTTCAAAGTCGCCCCGGCGACATTTTTTATTAAAAGAACTGGGTCTTGATTTTGAAGTAATAACTTTGAATGAACAGGATGAAATATATCCGGCAAATTTATACTATGATGAGATTCCGGTTTACCTTGCCAAAGAAAAGGCGAAAATTTATGCAAATTACATTGAAGAGAAAACAATACTGATTGCAGCAGATACCATTGTCTGGCTTGATAATGAAGTTATCGGAAAGCCAAAGGATCAGCTGGAGGCCGTACAATTATTAAAAAAATTATCAGGCAAAAAACATGAGGTACTTACCGGAGTTTGCCTTAAAAGCCTCGATTATGAAAGCGTTTTTTGCAGTAAAACCAATGTATACTTTCGTGAACTTAAAGAGGATGAAATTAGCTTTTATGTAAATAAGTTTAAGCCCCTGGATAAAGCCGGGGCTTATGGTATTCAGGAATGGATAGGATACGCGGGAGTTGAAAAAATTGAGGGTTCATATTTTAATGTAATGGGTCTTCCGGTGCAAAAATTATATACTGAACTTGAAAAATTTGTATAAAAAAATTTAGGATAAGCATGGTTGTAAATATCAAAAAAATCACCCGGACAACAGGATTATTTTTAATGTTATTGTTTTTTAATCTTACTTTTTCGCAGGGTGAGGAAGGTATGTGGCTGCCTTTTTTACTGGAACATTACGTTATGGAAGATCTGCAGCAACATGGGTTTGCATTAGAAGCTGAAGACATATATAGTATCAATAGGGCCTGTCTGGCAAATGCAGTGGTTCTTTTTGGCAGCGGATGTACTGCGGGTGTAGTGTCTTCAGAAGGTCTGTTGCTTACTAATTTTCATTGCGGTCGGAGTAATATTCAGGCACATTCAACGCTCGGAAATAATTACCTCGAAAAAGGATTTTGGGCAGAAAGCAGGGATAAAGAGCTTTGGAATCCGGGGCTCACAGTAAAATTTCTGATAAGCGTTGAGGATGTTACGGAACAAATCCGTGAGTCGGTGAAAGATATTCGTGATTTTGATTTAAGGCGGCTAAAGACTATTGAAAAGGTTGCTGAAATTGAAAATGAAGCATCGGCAGGTACTCAATATATAGCCAGAGTAGAATCTTTTTATTATGGAAATGAATATTACCTGTTTATATACGAAGAATTCAGGGATATCCGTTTGGTAGGAACACCTCCCGAATCCATTGGAAGTTTTGGGGGCGATACGGATAACTGGATGTGGCCAAGGCATACAGGTGATTTTTCAATTTTCAGAATTTATGCTGATGCAAAAAATAGGCCTGCGGCATACTCAAAAATGAATGTTCCTTACAAACCACAAAAATATTTTCCTATATCACTGAATGGTGTTGAGGAAGGAGATTTAACGGTAGTTTTGGGATACCCGGCACGTACCAGTGAATATCTCACCTCTTTCGCCATAGAATATATTTCGGATATCAGTCTTCCAAACCGGGTAACGCTTCGCGATAAACGTTTACAGGTTATTAATCGTATGATGGACCAGAATAAACTGGTGAGATTGCAATATGCTGCCAAACAATCGCGAATTAGCAATGCCTGGAAAAAATGGCAGGGTATGATTACTGGTCTGCAAAAATCAAAAGCAGTGGATTTAAAAAAATCACAGGAAGAAAAATTCACCAGCTGGGTAAACAGCAATGCAGAAAACAAAAAAAAATATGGAAGTTTGCTTGAAAAATTTAAACAATACTATAATGACTTAAAGCCCTATTATATTGCTTACGATTTTTATCAGGAAGCAATTATGGGAATCGAAATTATTAAATTTGCCGGAAGGGTTGCTGTTTTAAACCAGTATATTTCTGATTCTGCCGATACAATACCCGGAGACCTGTTATATTCTTTGCAGAAATCTGCATACAGTAATTTGAAAAATTACTCAAAAGATATTGATAAAGAGGTTTTCGCAGCATTGATGGAAGCCTATTATCAACGTGTGGATCCACAGTTTTTTCCAAAGGAACTGGAAAAAATGCGCTTGAAATTTACGGGCGATTATCAGGCATTTGCCCAATACGTGTTTAACCATACCTGGTTTGCAGATTCTGCCGGAATAACAAAATTCTTCAGTAAAAATACTCGCCGGCAGCAAAAAATCTTACACAAGGATCCGGCAATTTTGTTATATAATGCTTTTACCGATCAGTTTCAATCCACCATTGAGCCTTATTATATCCTTATGGAGGAACGATTACATAATTTATATGGAATATACATTCAGGCTTTACGGGAGATGGACCAGGAAAAAGTACGTTACCCCGATGCAAACCGGACTATGCGTTTAACCTATGGTAAAGTTGAAGGCTATCATCCAAAAGATGCCGTGGATTATATATATTATACCACGTTAGAGGGCCTCATGGATAAAAACGATACCAGCGATTATTACTTTTGTGTACCCCCAAAATTGATAAATCTGTACCGGAATAAGAATTTCGGCAGATATGGTGATCATGGTACGATGCCGGTTTGTTTTACTGCATCTAATCATACATCCGGAGGAAATTCAGGAAGTCCGGTATTAAATGCTCAGGGACAACTTATCGGGGTTAATTTTGACCGGAACTGGGAAGGGACATTAAGTGATATTTTTTATAATCCTGAAATATGCAGAAATATTACAGTTGATATACGGTATGTTTTATTTATCATCGATAAATTTGCAGGAGCATCGCACCTGATTGAGGAGATGGAAATTTTAGAATAATTTGTATGGAAAAAAATATTTATGTCCGGGTTAATGGCAGAGGTAATGCCTGGCCGGTATTTCTCGGCAGCGATCATCCCTTTTATAAAAAATCTTCAGACGATCTTGCCAATGCCTCCTATTCTCTTTATCGTTCAAACGGACAACCCGGGTTAGAAAATACAGACTGGGAAATTGTGATTGATGCCGGGCATCATACGGTGCCCTACCTTATTAAAAACACCAATCGTATTCCGGAAGCCTTGGTGATTACGCATCCGCATATGGACCATACTTTAGGAATTGACTGGATTGTCCAGAGTTATTACCATTTAAACAATAAAAAGCTATATCCGGTATATGCAACAAGCCCCTGCCGGGATTTTATTATCCAATCTTATCCTCATTTAAAGGGAATACTTGAATTTAAGGAATTAAAGGCAGGAGTTACTACCCAAATCTCTGAGGCAGACGGGGTAAAAGTTACTCCGTTTCCGGTTTTTCATGGTGAAAACGGCTTTGGCGCTTCCATGCTGTTTTTTGAAATTACCAAATCACCCGATAAAGCTTCAAGCTTAGTGTTTACAGGCGATATGTTGTGCCCGTTGTTGCGAAAGAAAGACTTTAAAACTTTAGCTTCTGCGCAGGCAATTTATATCGATTGTAACAACCGGTTCCCTTATCCGGGAAGTAATCACGGTAGTTTTTCAGATATCGACCCGAATACGCAAAAAGTGAGTGAAAGACTAACGGACTGGAAAACCAAGGCCCGTATTTCACATTTGCTGGCTCCGCATATGGTTCGAAAATACGACAACGATCTCCATTCCTATTTTGATGAATTTATCTCAGATTTTAAAAATAGTGATTGGCCATTAAGTATTGTAGATTTTATTAATCGGGTAGCAATTCCGCATGTGCATCTTATTCACTATAGTGGTTTGGAAGACCGGAAGTATTATGGTGAAAGAATTTTTACAGACGAGGAACTGGAAATCTGGGCCAACCGGATTTTTTCTGAAAAAAAAATAAATTCAAAAGTTATTGTACCCCGGGTAGGCAATCTGTTTAATCTGGAATAATAAATATTTTATATCCTGATAAGGATTAAATTTGTAAATCTAATTTAAAATTTTTACCGCCATGTCAGTGATTCGTTTTGGTGTTTCCCTTGAAGATCATGTAATGCATGAGTTGGATGAATATGTGAAGGAGAATAAGTTTCCTAATCGTTCGCAGGCTATTCGAAATTTAATCGAAAAAAACAGTGTGGAGAAAAAATGGCAATGTAATAATGAAGTTGCCGGGGCGATTGTAATTGTGTACGATCATCATAAAAATGATGTTAGTAATAAATCGAATGACATCCAGCACGATTATTTTCATCTGATCCTTTCAGCACAACACATTCATCTAAGTCACGATTTATGTCTTGAAACCATAGCCGTTAAAGGAGAAGCACAGCAACTCACCGAACTGGCCGATAAAATAATTGCGCTTAAAGGAGTTCGGCATGGTAAGCTGGTAATGAGCCGGGCTGATTAATTGCAGTTTTTATTTAACGTTAGTAACTGATTTTTTAGCGGAAGAATACATTTTTCTATAATTTTTTACCTGCCATGTATTCAATTATTGATGTTCGGATTAAAACAATAATCTTATTATTATTTGTTTTTAACGCTTTAGCTCAGAAATTATATTGTCAGGTTGATGTTCCCAAAACCCAATCTGAAAAGCAACAATATTTTCGGGAAATGCTGCAAATGCAGCAATGGGGTGTTCAATCGCGATTGGATTGGCGTTATGTGTTAATCGATGGAAATGTTACCACAAGCAAATATCTTGAACGAAAAATACATTATGATACTTCAGGCAGGATAAAGGAAATAGAAAATTTCACAAAGGATAACCGGAAATTATCTATTGTTGAATTTTTGTACGGGGATACTAAGGTATTGACTGAAAAAAATGAATACCTGCCAACCGGAGAACTAAAGAACAAAGTGCAATACCGGTACGATTCCAGCGGCTATATCAGCGAAATATCATATTATGATGCACGCCGGTATATTACGTCAAAATGGGTTTATGAAAGAGTAGCTGAAAACAATTCCATAGTGGTGAGCGAATATCTTCCGCCGGATAAACCAGACCGGCAGTGGATTTACACGTATGAGGATTTTTATAACGGAAAGGAATCTGGAATGGACAGTTATGAAAAGAAAAAACTAAAATTTTCAAAACGAAATATTTGGGATGAAGAAAATAAAAGGATCAGCGCTGAAGTGTTTTTTAACCCACAAGGTGATGAAGTATACCGGTTAGAATACAATTATGATATTCAGGGAAACAAAGCCGCGGTTGACAGGATTTTCCCAAACCTTACAAAAGTGAAAAAATCAATATATAACTATAATGAAAAGAACCTGTTATCGGGATTTATTGACCACAATATTAATGGCAGTATAGTGGAATATTATAAATTTACCTATATTTTTAAGGAATAGGATTTAAAACATTCTAAAGTGTTAAAATTGTGTTATTAAATTTTGTTTAATCTTTCATAAATATAAAATGTGTAATCATAAGCATGTCGGGCATCTTTTAGGTTAAATTGTTCATATATTAATTCCCATTCGTTCCAGTCAGGTTCAGGATAATATACATCTCCATCAATATTTGCATGAATACGCGTAAGATATATCTTTTGAATATAGGGTAAAGAGATTTCATAGATTTGACCCCCACCAATAATAAACACTTCCTGCTCATGTTGTTTTTCTGCCATTATTAATGCATCTTCAATTGAACGGGCCACGATTCCATCGGGAATAGTAAAGTTTGGATTTTGTGATATTACCAGGTTGGTGCGATTTGGCAAAGCTTTACCTTCCGACTCATAATTTCTTCGGCCCATAATTACACAATGGCCCATAGTTTTCTTTTTAAACCATTCGAGGTCGTTTGGCAAATGCCAGGGAAGCTGGTTGTTTTTACCAATAATTCCATTTTCGGATACTGCAACAATATGTGAAATTAACATGTTAGCCTGTTTTTATAATCTATACTACCGGAATAAAACAACAATTGACCAATAAGATACCCAAAAGAATTGAATAATTATTGGCCAATTAAAGTAGTATAAACTAACCTATATAAACCTGGTGTAAAACTTTTATTTGCTTGTGAAAATACTTTTACATGTTGAAAAATAATGTATACCGGATTTGTTAATTATAGTGCAATGAAGTTGGATGGCTTATTTCCATTCTGATGGATTAATCATCCATGATTCGATATACAGTTCATCTTCGATAATTATTTCTTCATTACAGGTTGTAGATGTTGTATTGTCTGTTATTTCCTGGGTAGCTGTCTGAAAAGGTTCAAGCATCCAGTATTCAATTGTAAGTTCTTGTTCAAAAGATTCTTCAGTAATATATGCTGATGAATAGTTGGATATTTCTGTATTTAGCGCTATTTCGGAAGCTTGAATACTATTGTTAGCCAGGATGCCGGCGTTTATAGCAAGAATTAAATTACTTAAATCAGGTTGGAATTTATAAACTGTTGTATGGTTCGAAAGGGCAGCTATAGTTTCTGTTGATTTCTGACTTTCCACATTAAAACTTAAAGATATAAATGCTATAAATAAAATTACTGTATTAAACTTTATCAGGGTTTTTTTAATTGTTTTCATTGAATTGGTTTTAGGTTTTTGATTTAAATTTAAGTTACTGCATGCAAAGAAAGGCTAAAACAAGAGGTAGTACCTATAAAATATGTTGTAAACAATAGCAACTTTGTCGCATTTGGAGATAATTTTTTGTCAGGTGGAATTATTTTGTGAATGTAAATTATACTTAAGAAAAATATATATATCGGAAAGATTTGATCTAAGGAAAGAAAAATTGTACCGGATCAGTTGAGCTGCCGTTGTCTTATTTCATTTGGAGGATACCCGAATTTTTCCACAAAACATTTTGTAAAATAAGAAGGACTTGAAAATCCAACTTTATAACTGATTTCTGAAATAGTGCCAGAGTTAATTAATAATAATTCAGTAGCACGCTCAAGACGGAAATTTCTGAGATACTGACTTGGGCCAACGTTAACCAGTGCTGTTAATTTTCGATGAAGTTGAGAACGGCTTAAACCGATAGCAACGCTTAATTCTTCAACCCCGAAATTTTCATCTTCTATATTTTTTTCAATGCAGCGTATCAGTTTATTTATAAATTGTTGGTCCATGGATGTAATAATTTCTGTTGAAAGTTTCACATCACTATTATGTTTAAGCTGGTTGATTATAAGTTTTCTTTGATTAATAAGCTTAGAAATTTTAAGATGTAACTGATCTGCATTAAATGGTTCCGTAATTAATGCCTCAGTATTACTGCCGAATAATTTTTGTGTATTATCAGAAATTGTGTGGGAGGATAATAATATTACCGGAATTGGATTTGTCCTGGGATTTTCTTTAAGATTTTTGAAGAATTTATAATTTTTAGTCTCTGCAATCTCTAACTCACAGATTACTGCATCCGGCAAATGTTCTGAAGCAAGCTGATAACCATCGTTTTCATTTTCTGCTTCAAGTACATGATAATACTCCTGCAATGCAGGATTAAGCATTGATTGAATTTCTTTGATGCAGGTAATAATTAATATTATAAGCTTTTTACTTTCTATCGGGTTTGTTGCATTTTTTCTTTCACTATTAAAAAGTATATTCTCAGTATGATTAGGCTTGTTTTTTTCATATTCAGGAATCAGATTTTGGATCTGTAATAATTTTTGAGTATTTCTTCGAATAGGCAAGAGTCTTTTTTTTATTCTGTTAGTTGAATGAGCAGATAGATCTTCTATTGATCTAAGGATTGCAGACAGATATGTTCTGATTTCACCGGTAGAATAGGGTTTTGTTTTAAATTTTAATTTTTCCTTTTTTAACTGCCGATAACGTTTTTGCAATTGCATATATAGAAAAAGTAGTACGGTCAATACTGCTAATAATGAGAGGAATAAATAGAAAAACAGATGGCCGGAATTTTTTCCAGTTTGATGTCTGCCTCTATTTAAATTATCGGTTTTAGGAGTTGATGTTGGCAACAAGGCTAATACTTCAATTTCGCCCTGAATTAATAATCTTGTATCTCTTTGATGAAAATCCCCATATTCATTTTTTGAATTGGCAGCATTTCCCAAAATCCTGCTTAAATTTTCAGCAGGATAGAAATATGAAGCGCATTCAGGCGCATGCAGTACGCCAAGAATAAGCATAAAAGTATGCCACAAACATCTGCAAAAATTCATTCAATGGGTATATAATTATGAAATTAATCATAACCCGTTCAGTATAAAAATTTTTATTTATATACCGCTTATATACATTTTGTATTTCTATAACTATTCATTCTTTTATAATCATTATAATTTAAATTTAATTTTCAGGGATATTGGAATAATTCATATTCCTGACTGGTGATTAAT
>JAFGSZ010000101.1 GCA_016934395.1 Bacteroidales bacterium | reverse complement strand
GAAGGTTGAAGATTGAAGGTTGAAGGTTGAAGATTGAAGGTTGAAGGTTGAAGATTGAAGGTTGAAGGTTGAAGATTGAAGGTTGAAAGTTAATATTATAATATAATGACACCGGATGATTTAAAATTAAGAGCTAAAAAATTTGCACATAATTGTGTCAAGCTCACTGCTTATCTTCCAAAAACTTATCTGGGGAATCATATTAAAGATCAATTAATTCGGTCTGCAACTTCAACTGCATGTAATTACAGGGCTGTGTGTATTGCACAGTCAAAAGCCGCTTTCATATCCAAAATAAGCATTGTTATCGAGGAAGCAGATGAGTCTTTATTCTGGCTTGAGTTTATTAAAGAAGAGAATCTGTGTAACGAAATAATATTAACAAATTTATTAAGTGAAGCGTTAGAATTATCTAATATATTTGCAAAGTCAAGAATAACAGCACAAAATAAATAATATGATCGTCCATAATTTATCAACTATATTATAGCATTTACAATCTTCAATCCACAATTTGCAATTTTCAATAATATTAATTTAAGATTGAAGCTTTAAAATATAATCCAGGAAATCAAAGATGATAAAAATACTTATTACAGGCGCCAATAGTTTTGTTGGAAGAAATTTTATAAACAATTCACGATTTGAAAATATTAGAGAGGTTTGTTTAATACAGAATAACCCCGAAGATATAGATTTCAGTGGAGTTGATGTTGTACTTCATCTGGCAGCAATAGTACACCAGTCACAAAAAATACCTGATTCCGAATATTTTAAAATAAACCGTGATCTGGCGGTTCAGGTAGCAGAAAGGGCAAAGAGAGAAGGAGTTAAACATTTTATTTTCCTAAGTACGGTCAAAGTGTATGGAGAATATAACCCCAAAAAAGGAGTATGGAGTGAATATGCACCGTGTGAACCATATGACGCTTATGGGAAAAGCAAATATGAAGCTGAATTAAAACTTAAAAAACTGGAATCTTTGGATTTTATAATCTCAATTATACGCCCTCCCTTGGTTTATGGTGTTGGTGTTAAGGCTAATATGCTGAGTATTATTAAACTTGTAGATTCTTTTCCGATTTTACCATTTAAGAAAGTAAAAAATAAACGAAGTTTTACTGCTGTTGAAAACCTGGTCGAACTAATCGATTCCGTCATCAATAAAAAAGCATCCGGTATATTTCTTCCTATGGATGAGAATCCACTCTCAACGACTGAATTAGTAAAAATTATTGCAAAATCTCTGGATAAAAAAGTAATATTATTTCATTTACCCAGGTTATTGATAAATGTTAGCAAAGCAATTATGCCTGGGATATTTGATCGATTGTACGGATCATTTGAAATTGACAATAGTAATACCAGACGAGTACTGGATTATAATCCGGTAATATCCACCGAAGAGGGGATACAAAAGATGGTGGAGGACTACATAAAAAACAAATAATTAGTTTGTATTTAATACCAGCTTCATTACGCAATTATTAAAATGGAATCCTATTTTTGCAGAGGTATTATATTCTGAAACGTAATATTGTGATTTATTTCTTCATCAGCTTATTCATTTTTTCATTTGTAAGCACTTTTATAGTGCGTAAGATTGCTCTGAAAAGACACGTTCTGGATATACCCAATGAACGCAGCAGTCACACTATTCCAACTCCCAGAGGAGGTGGCCTGGCCATTGTGATAACATGGTATATCGGTATTACAATTATATATTTATATAAAAGTCTTGATAAGGAATTATATTTTGCTTTACTTACCGGGATTATACTTGCTTTTATTAGTCTAATCGATGACCTGATTTCTATCAAACCTTTTGTCCGGTTTTTATTTCAGGGAATAACCGCCACAATTGCTTTTTATTTTCTGGGAGGATTCTCTCCACTCTCAGTTCTGAATGTTGAGTTTAATTTTAGTATATTTTTGTATCCGTTTATTATTCTTGGTATAATCTGGTTTATTAATCTGTTTAATTTTTTGGATGGAATTGATGCCTATGCATCGGTTGAAGCAGTTTTTGTAGTTACAGCTTTGTTTATTTTTACCGGGAATTACATCAATATTGTGCTGGTTGCAGCTGTTCTTGGCTTTTTAATCTGGAACTGGCCCAGGGCGAAAATATTTATGGGAGATGTTGGTAGCACCCAATTGGGTTTTATTCTTTCTGTTTTAGGCATATATTTTCATAATGAACATAAGATAAGTATTATTTTATGGTTAATGTTAACCTCTTTATTCTGGTTCGATGCAACCTACACTTTAATAAGAAGATGGCAGAATAAGGAAAAACTAAGTCAGGCTCATAAAAAACATGCCTATCAGCGAATAGTACAGGCCGGATTTTCGCATTCAAAAACAGTCTATTTTTCAATGATAATTAATGCAATTATCTTTCTGTTGGTTGCACTAGGATTCAATTTTAAAATTTTTATACTGCCCCTTTTTCTTTTAAATATGTTATGTCTCTTTGGAATCAACAGGCTAATTGATAGGAGAAAATCATTTAAGTGAGAACTGAATCGAGTAATTTTTTCTGTAAGGCAAAAAGTAATAGAAAATAATAAGTGAATAACTAGCCACCATTATTTGAAATAATTTTCTGAAATTGCCCTAATTTCATTCATATTACCGAATATAAGACTGAATCGAAGAATTAATGAGTTAAAAAGAATTTAACTTTTAATTGAAATGAACAAAGTTTTAAAAATTTTATTTTTATTATTTATCCCTGCACTGCTTATGTTAATTTCAATGCAGGTAGAAAAAAACAGGGGCAACTTTTGGGAGGATCCTGATCCGGATTACTGCTACCTGATGAATGGATTGGTACTTGCCGGGAATACCGGGAAAATAGGGCACATAGACCATCCGGGAACACCCGGACAAATTATTGCCGGGATAATAATTAAAACAGTATATACTTTCAGAAAAACAGATCAAACCTTAATAATTGATGTTTTGTCAAATCCTGAATTGTACCTTCGAAAAATTGCCTGGTTTTTTGCTGCTTTTAATAGCCTGCTTATATTTCTGCTTGGATGGACTGTTTTATTTCTTACACATAATCTTTTATATGGACTCTTGTTTCAAAGTATTCCATTTACTTCCAACATGTTGATCTTACATGGTTTTTACAGTGTAACTCCCGAACCGTTGCTGGTAGGGGCTACTCTTTTTCTAATTGCCCTGTGTCTTTTCTATATATACGGTATTAATGATTCCGGAAAAGAATTACAAAATTCAAAATTTAAACAAATAATAAAAACTAATATCTGGCCATTTTTATTCGGTTCTGTAATTGCTTTTAGCATTGCTACCAAAATTTACAGCGCCCCGGTTATACTAATCCCTCTTTTTATACTTAAAGGAAGACGTGATATATTCTATTTTGTACTATACAGTATTTTATTTTTTGTGCTGTTTACGCTTCCTATTTTTAATCAATATAAAGCATTTAGCGCCTGGGTTTTAAGATTATTTATACACAAAGGTTTTTATGGACACGGGGCAAAAGGCTTACTCGATTTTCAGGCTTTTTTCCAGAATATAATTATTATAATTAAGGGTTATCCGATTTTATGTATTGTTCTTATCTTTTCAATTGTGGTGTTAGTAGTTCGATTAATAAAAGGGGATAAAAGTAATGAGGTAAAAGTACTGACGGCCTTTATTATTTTTCAGATTCTGGAAGTAGCAGTTATTGCAAAGCAGTTTTATATTCATTATGTAATACCGGTAATACCGGGATTTACACTCACTTTTTTTCTGAGTGTTTCCATTTTAAATATTAAACAGCGCTATAAGAAAATTCTAATATCGTTGTTTATATTAACCAATCTTATTCTTGTCTCCACTCAATTAAAGTACCTGGTCGAAAATAAAACAGAACAAAATACTCAGGATCAAAACAATAATAATTTTAATGGATTTACTGAAATTTACTGTTACGGCTGTTCTTCTCCGTTTTATGCCCTGGATTTCGGCAATTATTATTCAAATCGCTCATTTGGTGAATCCCTGAATGAAATCTATAAGAATAAATATTTTTATGACATCTGGAATAGAATATTTCATGACTGGAATGGAGATACAGTATATTTGAATGATCTTTATAAAAGGAATCCTAATCTGGTGCTTAAAGGGAGAAAAAGTGTTTTGAAAAATTATACGCCCGATTTTTCATTGAAATTTATAAATAAAGACATCAATGATAATTTTTTAATCTGCCCCAAAAGTGAAGAATAAATTTAACTTTGATCTGTAGAGGAAAAAAAGGCTTTTAATGAAATTGCAGAATTTAAAGAAATCAGAAATATTTATTAATACTTCAACTCTTGTTTCAGGCACTGCTATTGCCCAGCTGATTCCTATTTTGCTGCAACCTGTATTGCGGCGGTTTTATTCACCCGAAATATTTGGTGCCTATGCGGTATATTTGAGTATGGTAGGGATTTTAGTTATTGTTACTTCCTTTAGATATGAACTTGCCATTATATTACCCAAAAGAGATAAAGATGCTGCCAATGTACTTTTTCTGGCTCAACTGTTTAACCTGGTAATAAACATCCTGTTATTTATTTTGATATTAATTTTCAGCAGACGGCTTCTCAGACTTCTCAATCTTGACAGCTCATATGTTTTATTTCTTTACTTGGTACCCGCCGGAACTTTTTTATTTAGCCTTTACCAAAGCCTGAATTATTGGCTTATTCGTAAAAAGTCTTTTTTTCGTGTTTCATTAAATAAGTTTGTTCGCAGAAGTTTTGAAGGATCGTTCCAGATTTTATTTAAATGGACAGGCATTTCCGGCGGACTTATTTTTGGTGATTTAATTGGACATGCGGCAAATAACATATCCGGTCTGTTTCAAAGTTTACAGCTTAATCTGAAGTTGCAGGATTTTAGTATAGTTAAGCTTAACTATGTATTTAAAAAATATATCGATTATCCAAAGTATAATCTGGTAACCAGTTTTATGAGTGCCTGCAGCTATTTATTGCCCATAATCTTAATTAATAAGTTTTTCTCCTCTGAAACTGCCGGATATTTTGATTTATCGAAACTTGTATTGTCTGTGCCTTTTGCATTAGTAGCATCATCAATTTCGAATGTATTGCTGCAGCGTACATCTGAAAAGTATAAAAAACAGAAAAGCTTTAGAAAAGAACTTGTTTCAATTTTTTTTGTGGTATTTGCCATCGCACTTATTGAGATTTTAGTTATTCTTTATTTTGGTGTGGATTTATTTCAGTTGTTCTTTGGGAAAGACTGGACTTTTTCGGGGCAAATTTCACAAATTCTGGTATGGTCTTATGCGTTAAATTTTATCACTTCCTCATTCAGCAGTATATTTATTTCATTAAATAAAATTAAACATTTAAGCATTTGGCAGATAACTTATTTTGTTTCTATTGTAAGCCTTATATTATTCAGGAATTTTGAATTTATTACTTTTATTAAAATATATGTAATTATAGAAGTGATATGTTATACGCTGAATATTACATTCTTATTTTCGATTATAAAAAATTACGAGACTAAAATTTATGAAAATGGATAGCTAGGCTTTAATTGTCTCTTTAAACTTAATTTCAGAAATAAATTCAAAAAGGTTCAATAATTAGACATGGGAAGTTATAAACTTTTACACATCACAAATTTTTACCCGGAATATCTTAAATCATATTATAACAGGTTTCCGGGAATCATTCATAAATCATATAAAGAACAGTATAGTCAATTAATGAACGATACCTGCGAACCAAAAGTATTTATGACCCCTCATTTTGAATCGCTCGGTGTGGAATTTATTAATATAGTTTCCAATGCATTCCCATTGCAGAAAGCATGGCAATTGCAGGAGAATTTGAATATTAATGAAAAGAAAGAACTGATTGTTAAACAAATTAAAATCTATAAACCAGATGTATTATGGATTGATGATATTTCATTAATAAACTCGGAATACCTGGCACAAATTAAAACTGCTGTACCTGAAATTAAGTTGCTGATTACCAGTTTTTGCACCAATTATAATTCGGAAATACTGCGGCATTTTAAAATATTCGATCTAGTTATTACCTGTACGCCGGGATTAAATACTGAATTTAATAATCAGGGATTAAAATCGCATTTAGTATATTTTGGTTTTGAACCGTCTGTATTGGAAAAAGTAAAATTCGAAAATCCTTTTCCGGAGTCGGAATTTTTATTTACAGGTTCATTATACTCCGGAAGCGGGAATCATAATAAGCGACTGCAATATATTGAAGATATGTTAAAAGAGAATATCCCGTTATCGATTTATGGCAACATAGAAAAAAACTCAAAAATACGGTTAAAAAAGGCATTCTATTTTACCTTTAGCACGCTATCAAAATTGCATCTGGAACAAATAATTAAATATATACCCATTTTCAAAAAACATGAAGATTATGGTATTAGCCCGGTAAAAAATTATTCGGCATTATTGCTTAAAAATATGAATCCACCAGTTTTTGGTCTGGATATGTTAAAGTTAATGTCTAAAGCCAGCATGGTTTTTAACCAGCATGTGGATGTTGCCGGTGATTTTGCCGGAAATATCCGAATGTTTGAAGCTACTGGTGTAGGTAGCTGTTTAGTTACCGATTATAAAAAAAATATAAATGAATTATTTGATCCGGATTATGAAGTTGTCACATACAATTCTATAGATGAATGTATAGAAAAAATAAAATGGTTAACTAACCATAAGGAAGAAATGAAAAATATTGCAAAAGCCGGTCAAAATCGTACGTTGAAAAATCATTCTACTGCCCGGCGCGTAGCTCAGATTAACGATATAATTCTTAAAGAAATGAATAGAAAAAGCGCAAAGCATACAATTTAACTGAATCGTTAACAATAATGTATCCATATATTAGAAAAAGGATCAGAAATTATCTGCTCGATAATTTTGTTTTTCCTTTTGGAAGACTCAATCAAATTAGTACCATGGGTTTATCCATCGCCGGGAAATATTTTAAATACATTTTTAGCCAAAGCAATTACAGAAAATATTTTTCATTCGAAGGAAAAGTGATAAACCGGCGGCATTTTGAATGTGACTGGCCATTAAAACATGTAATTTATTTTTTAAAGGAGAAAAAATTATAAAATGGAGCATGGGGAAATATTGATGTGGGGCGAATTTCCGCCGAATACACAAACAGGGGTGAGTATTTGTAACCAAATGGTTGCGGAATATTTCAGGGAGAAGCAAATACCCATTAGAATTATTGAAGAATTTTCATGGAATAAAAACTATTTTAAAAAAGCCGCGCATTATTTTAAAAATTATTTCTTTCTGGTTAAACTATTATTGAACAGTAAAATAGGAATATTCTATTTTACTTTGCCCTTATCTTTTTTTGGGAATATAAAGTTTCTTATTATCCTTTTGCTTGTAAAAATATTTTCAAAAAAAACTTTCCTGAAAGCGCACATCCATAGAGGTGACTTCAAAAATTTTATATCCAGAAGTTTATTCAACCGGTTAACATCAAAACTTTGCTTAAAACTAATTCATGAAGTTATTGTTTTATCTCCGGTATTTGGAGAAGATATTAAACAGTTTTACCCCTCGGTAAAAATCAGCATATTACATAATACCTCACCCACTGAAACGAATCAAATTTCCCGGACGAACTTATACAGTGGTAACTTTTTATGCATTTCCAATTATATTCAATCTAAAGGAATTCAGGAATTGGCTGACTGCTTTTCTTTACCGGAATGCAGGCACTTGAATCTGTCAATTTATGGTCATCCTTATAACCGGAATTTATTTAATAAGCTTATACATTCGGTTTCCGAGAATATTAAAATTAACGGACCAGTGGATAATAAGGAAGTTATAAATCTTATAAATAATTTTGATGCATTAGTTCTGCCTTCATGGAATGAAGGCCAACCTATTATAATTCTGCAGGCCATTATGCTGGGTATTCCGGTTATTGCCACCCGGGTGGGTGATATTCCAAACATGTTGGGCTTAGGATATCCATTTCTTGCAGCTCTTCAAAATGTAGATTCACTGAAAAATGCTGTTTTAAAATTTGATAAGTTTGTGGATAAAAACACATTGTCTGCTCAACTTATAAAAAAGTATTATTCTGATTTTTCCAAAGAAGATTTTAAAAATAAGCTGAACAGAATTTTTAATTCATCAACTTAAAATTAACTATGAAACAAGTTAAAAGACTTCTTTTGTCTGTTATGCGATCGGTTAACCGGAAGCTTTTCAGTACAAACTGGCTGGATCTTAGAAGTGTTACACCGGTTTCCGAATATTTCGGAATCGACAGGGGATTACCGGTTGACAGGTATTATATTGGTAAATTTTTAAATAACAATAAAAACCTGATTAAGGGAATAGTGCTGGAAATAGGGGATGATTTTTATTCAAAATTATATGGTAAGGGAATTACAACTCAGGAAATTTTGCATTTCACATCCGGAAATCCAGTGGCCACCCTTACAGGGGACCTTACAAAAACCGAAACACTTAAACCTGAAATTGCAGATTGTTTTATATGCACGCAGACATTAAACTTTATTTATAATGTGAAGGAGGCTATTCAAGGGATATATTATTTGTTAAAAAATAATGGCACTGCATTAGTAACTATCGCTGGAATTTCACAGATCTCAAGTTACGATATGGAGCGTTGGGGTGATTACTGGAGATTTACTGATAAATCGGCTCAGAAAATATTCTCAGATGTATTTGGTGAACAAAATGTTGAAGTACAGACATACGGAAATGTATTGTCATCAGTATCTTTTCTTGAGGGAATTTCATCTGAGGAATTAATGGAAAATGAATTGTTGTATAATGACAAAAACTATCAACTTGTGATTGCTGTTAAAGCAATTAAAAAAAACATATAAATTAATTAGGGAGGGTTATTATCAGAAAGAAAAAATAGTATAGTGCAGTAATTCTATAGAAATAACTTTTAAAAGCAGATGAATAAATTCCTATTAATATCCCAGGTTTATTATCCTGATGAAGTTTCTACAGCAAATCTGTTTACGAATTTATGTTCAAAGCTTGTAAAAGAAAATATTGATGTGGAGGTTTGGTGCGCACAACCCAGTTATACCAATTTAAAAAAACAACCCTCACTGCTTTTTTATAATAAAATAAAAATCCGTTTTTTGCCATCAACCCAGTTTCCAAAGAGTAATTTGTTAGGCCGGCTAATGAATTACCTTACTTTTTCTATTAGTTTATCCTGTAGGCTTTTAATATCGCGCGATAAAACCAAAATTTTTACGCATACCACGCCTCCAACCCTTGGCATCCTGATTGCCTTTATATGTTCAATTAAAAAAAGACCATTTGTCTATATTTTGCTAGATATTTTCCCTTATGGCCTAATAAAACTTGAGAAGGTTTCGGGTAAGAATGTTTTTATAAGTATCTGGAAGAAATTAAAATTGTATGCATTAAGAAAAAGCAACAAAATAATTGTTATCGGAAGGGATATGAAAGAATGGCTTGGTGTTGTGTACAAAGAAGGATTATCAAAAACCGAATATATACCATTGTGGCAGGATGACTCATTGATATATCCTATAGATTTTAATAAAAATTCTTTTATTCTGAAGAATAATCTGCAGGATAAGTTTGTTGTCCAATATTCAGGCAATATGGGTCTTTGGAATGATATGAAAACTTTTGGCCTGGCAGCAAAGCAACTTTCAGATAATAGTATTTATTTTTTCTTTATTGGCGATGGAATGAGAAAGAATGAATTAAGTGATGTATTTGAAGATTCATTACCGCCCAATGTTTCATTTTTGCCTTTCCAATCCAATAATAAACTGGGAGTAATATTATCAGCTTGTCATATTGCTTTGATATCGCTTAGAGAGGGCCTTGAGGGAATGGCAGTTCCGAGTAAAATTTATGGCATTATGGCTGCCGGAATTCCTTCGATAGCCATGGTTCCTGAAAACAGTGAAATAGCTTTAATTATTAAAGAAGAAAATTGTGGTTACGTTGTAAAACCTAGCGATGTTAGCGGACTTATAGCTGCTATTTTAAAATTAAAACAAGATTTACAGACAAGACAAATAATGGGCAAAAATGCCAGAATAGCTTTTGAGCAGAAATACACTACTAAAATAATAGCCAAAAAGTATAAAAAAATAATTGAGAAAGCATAGTTTTATTGATACTGATAGAGCAATATTAATTCAAAATAATATTTTGGGTGTTTCTCTTAATTAAAGAAATATATTTAGGTTATTTATAATAAAACAAAAAGTAATTTTGTCGCGTATTACAACGGCTGGATCATTAAAATATTTAATTAATTGACAGGCTTAAAATGGAATGGATAAAAGTCGGGAATTTTTTAGGACAGGAAAAATGGAATTATTTTGTACTGATAGGTTTAACATTCCTGATGCCATTTTATATACGCTTATTACCTTATCTAATTGGGTTAAGTGTTTTAACCTGGATATTACAAAAGGATTTATTTTCACGAACCAAAGGCGCAATTAAAAACATTTATTTTGTTGGTATTGTTATATTTTATCTGGTGCATCTTATGGGCATGCTTTATACAAAAGATTATAAAGCCGGAGTCTTCAACTTACAGATAAAGTTATCTTTAATAATATTTCCTTTAATTATTTTTACTTCTTCTGCATACCTTTTCAACAAGAAGAAGTTACTGATTAATAGTTTTATTTATGGCAATATATTAGCCTCTGCAATTTGTATCCTTTTAGCAGTTTATCATTCCATACTTAATGGAGGAGACAGTTTTTTTAATGCTTCAGCCTGGCCGCATACACGTGATTGGCCTTTTATAAAGCTTGTATTGGGTGGGTTAAGTTATTTTAACTATAGTGAACTTTCAGCGTTTTTGCATGTAAGTTATTTTTCAATGTATCTGTTGATGTCTTTATATTTTGTATATAATAAGCTTGAAAATTGCTGGAACGAACTAAAATCTAAAGAGAAAGTATCTAATATTGTTATTATACTTTTTTTCCTTTTAATGATATTGCTTTTGCAATCAAGGGCTGCCATTATTGCCCTATCATTGATTGTATTGTATGAAGTTGTTAATCATTTGCTGATACCGGGCAGGATTATTATAAAGATTATTATTGCCTCTTTTTTTATAATCCTTATTCTAGGTGTGATCAACCATTTTGCTCGGTTTAAATCGTTAAAAGAAGGAACAACTGAAATTTCATATACTCAACTGAAAAGGGATAATATTCGAATTCAGTTATGGGAAAGGTCTATAAAGATTATTAAAAATAATCCATTATTTGGGGTAGGTACCGGTGATTTAAAAACATCCATTTTAGAAGAATATAAAAATGAAAACCTGGATATAACCACTGTAAAATTTTATAACAGTCATAATGAGTTTCTGGAAACTACGGCAAGATTAGGGATTCTGGGTGTAGGGACGTTATTGTTTATATTAATCCTGCCTTTACTAAAAGCAAATAATTATAAAGACAATAAAATATTAATTGCATTTATAATTATTATCATCACAAATTTTATATTCGAATCTATGCTTAACCGGATCAATGGAGTATTATTTTTCTCCTTTTTTTATAGTTTGCTGAATATAACTGAAAAAAAGTAGTAAATATTGTATTGATGGATTGAACCCAATAAAAGAATTGAAATATATGCTTATTTTTTAAATATTGTAGATAAAATTATTTTCCGATAATCAAAAAGTATAATTAATAATAAACCTAAGGAAAGCATATAAATTCCATACTTTACCACGTATTTCATCATTGGATTTTCGGCCACAGCCAGTGCAGTAAAATTTTTTATAACAGTAATAGGTTCAGTCGATAGTTCAAGCTCTTTTTCGTATTCCTGTTTTTTTGAGATCAAGGCAAGCTTGTCCCTGTAATAAAGTTGGGTTTCTTTTTCTGAAACCAGGTTTATCTGATTATCTTTAATTAAAGGTTGTTTGGATTTTTGAAAATATTCCACATCCTGCAGACTGTCGAGCTTATTTATTTCACGGGAAGTTATTGAAATCAGTTCTTTTAATTCGTCTTTTCTTATTTCGTTAAGTCTTTTTAGATAAGGATTCTGACTAATATAATAATACAATCCTTCCGTAACGTAACCAAAGGCAGAATTATCAAACATTTCCACTCTAAGCTGAAACCTGTCTTCCATTAATTGTTGGGTGGTATCTTTTAAATTAAATGATGATTTATAATCGATATAATCCCCTGAACCGTCTTTATTGATATCAACTATCCAGAATGCCTGAATATCTTTTATTTTGTTAACAATAGAATCATCAAGATTAAGTGTTTGGGATAATGAGAGATAATTTTTTTCTTTGCATAATTTATTCAGATCATTAATATAATTGATCATGTCTGAATTTGATATACCGTTAGGCTGGGCAACCATTTCGGAAGAGTAAAACCTTTTGGAATTCGAAAATAAAACATATCCGATAAATACACCTGCCGCTGCAAAAAGTACCAAAATAGGTGATTTCCTTATAAGAAATACGACAATTGCCAGAATAGTTCTGAAAATAAAATTAAAAAATTGTGAAATTTTATGGGCAAGTATACTGAACAATTCAAGCAGGTCTATTTCATCCGTTTTCTTTTTTAGATTATCGTCATTTGTAGTATTCATATATTTTTTCCGGTTTAAGTATTATTCAAATGTAACAAATATTTTTCAAGTATTTAAGAGCCTATTGTTCATAAACATTTAGTTCCAATAATTCCATAAATATGGGAATAATTAACTGCTTCAAAGGTTTAATAAGAAGTCACATAATTAATATATTAGTGATAAATATTTATACCGCGGTGTCTAGTTTTTCAAACGTTGAGTTTTTACTCTTATAGGTAGGTACCATGTCTTTCATAAGTCTTACAATAGACAAAAGGTTATGATTTTTTAATGGTTCCGAAAAACTGTCGAGCCGGTTTCTAATATCATCAAAATGATATTTGCATACCTCGGCAACCATAATTTTTGGATGGTGTGTGGGTTTATTATTTTCTGATGCCAGCAACAATTCTTCATAGAGTTTTTCTCCTGGCCGCAAACCGGTAAATTTTATCTTAATATCTTTTTCAATTAATTTACCTGAGAGCCTGATCATGTTTTTGGCAAGATCTAATATTTTAATGGCTTTACCCATGTCGAAAAGGAAAATCTCACCCCCTTTTCCTAAAACACTTGCTTCCAGCACTAACTGACAAGCTTCAGGAATTGTCATAAAATATCGTGTAATTTCCGGATGCGTAATAGTAATCGGGCCGCCTTCCTTTATCTGTTTCATAAACCTTGGGATCACAGATCCATTTGATCCAAGTACATTTCCAAAACGGGTAGTGATAAAATTTGTATTATAAACATCGTTCATCGATTGTGTATACATTTCTGCAATTCTTTTTGTGGCGCCCATAATTCCTGTAGGATTAACAGCTTTATCGGTACTAACCATCACAAAAGTCCTTACATTATGTTTTACGGATAAATCAGCCAATATACGGGTACCAACAACATTGTTCTGGAAAGCCTCAATTGGATTATTTTCCATCATGGGAACATGCTTATAGGCCGCAGCATGATATACAACTTCCGGCTTAATGATTCCAAATAGTTTATCAAGACGTTGTTTGTTTAAGATATCACATAGTACAACCTCAAAATCTTTAAATCCGTATTTTTCAATTAATTCAAGTTCGATATCATAAAGAGGGCTTTCGGCCTGATCCACCAAAATGATATTTTTTGGTTTATAATTTGCAACTTGTCTTACAATTTCACTTCCTATTGAACCGGCAGCACCTGTGATAAGAATAACTTTACCGGATAAATAATTCTTAATATGTTGTTTGTCAAGGTTAATGGGTTCCCGTTCCAGAAGGTCCTCAATATTTACCTCGCGTAACAAACTTGTTTTTAATTCATTGTTTATCCAATTATGAATATCAGGAATGGTCATCATCTTAATATTGTGCTTAATGCACTTTTTTGCGATGCGATCTTTATCGTATGGATCAATATTTTGTTTGGCAAATATCAGATGGGTAACATTACTTCGACTTAAGATTTCTTCAAAATCTTTAATAGAATAAATTGTAGTCCCAATTAATTTTTGCTTGGTGATTTTTGTGGCATTTTCAAGAAATGCAACAATTTTATAATTATTCTTTGGATCAAGTTCCAGAGCGTTTTTTGTTAATACAGCCAATTCTTTTGTACCGTAGATTATTACATTTTTAGTATCCTTTTCTGAAAACGTAACCCGCATGAAAAGATATTTAATAAACATGCGCAGGTTTGTCATCAGATAGGCAGTAATAAGAAATTCAATTAGTATAACGGATAAAGGAATGAGGTATTTTGAATTGTAGTAATGCCCGGCAAGATTTAAAATAACAAATACACCACTTCCTGATAATACTGTTATAAATATTCTTTTAACATCAAGTAAACCAGTATACCTCACAATATGAGCGTACACTCTATAAATCAGGAAGAAAAATCCCCGTATGAAAAATACCATGGGGATGATATAATACAACCGTTGATAATAATCCTCCGGAATTTTAAAATTAAACCTGAGTTGAAAAGCTAAAATTATGGAAATAAAACTAATGGTTAAATCAATAATTAGAATAATCCATCTCGGAGTATTTCGCTTTTCTAGACGTGAAAGTATTCTTGCAAGTAGTTTAGTTATATTCATTTTGCCCGGTCTTAATCAATTAAAAAGTTAACGCTTTTTCATAAAACTTATATAATAATTATCAAGATCTTTAAATAGTCATTATATAAAATAAACAATAATAAAGTAAAAGCGGGTTTCTATTCTGGTATCGGCGGTATTTTATTCTTAAAACAAAGGTAATCATTTTAAAATTATTTCATATTTATCTTAAAATAATTAATTAACTTTCTGTTCATACGAACGTTATTAAAAAAGGTTTATTGTTTAATTTAATGAAACAATGTAAGTTGTTTATTCTCAAATAATGATGGATAATTTTCATCAAATTTTTTAAGTACCTCTGTTATTATCGCTTCTCTCATAAATTTAGATTTATTCTTAATTTTGAACTGGTCACAATAGTTATCTATTGCTTTAATTTCTAAATTGTTGAATAATATCGATTTTTTATTCTTTCGCTTAAGATTTGTCTTTTGATAGTTCTTATTTCGCATACATAATAATCTTCTAATCCCGAAAATAGAAAATTAATATCTTTTTGTCAGATAAAAATTATTAACAACCTGTGTTATATATGTTGATATATTGCCCAAATTAATATAAAAAGTGTTTGAAAACAACGAATTGGGTATCTTTATTCTATATTACTGAAATGCAATAAATTAAATATATATTTTATACTAAATAAACCTATAATAACAGAAATCACCAGACCGGTAAATATAACTGAAATAAAACGGATCATCCAGTTTATATGAATTAAATCAGCCAAAGAATTAAGGATAAATATTAAAAACATAAAAATGACAAGCCGAAAAATCAGGCTATAATTAATTTTAAATTTAAAGAATTTTTTAATTAAAACTAATTGTGCTATAACGATATACGCCTGAGTGGAGAGATTAGCTATTGCAGATCCTATGGCATTATATTTTGGTATCAATATTAAATTTAAAATTAAATTTAGAGAAACGCCGATTAAAGCCATAACGTTAAGTTGCCTTAAACTACCATTGGCTGTAAGTAAGGAACCAAAAATGTAATTTGTACTCATGCCTAATAGACTGAGTATTAGAAATCCAAACACCTTTGATGAAAATTCAATATGTTCATTATACAAAAGACTGATAATTTCTAAACGATAAAAAATACAGGTTATAGAAAAGGTGGCAGTTGGGATTATTATTAGTAAAAAAGAAAATCGGGTAAGGCTCTCAATAGATTTTTTCTCTTTTATCATCCTTGAAAACAGGGGCAGAAGTATTATAGCAAAAAGATAACCGTAGTTTGAGAATATTTCTAAAATTCTGAAACTTTGGGCAAATATTCCGGCCTGTATTTTTCCATCAGGAAGTATCCGTTCAAGTAGAACAGAATCCATTCTAAGGTATAATCCCATTAACAAAGTGAGCAGGGCATAAGGAAAAGATTTGCGTAAAATTGTAATGAAATATTTCAGGTCGAATTTTAAATAAAATACGCTGGCTTTTTTAATAACGATTAAAAATGTAATTAACGCACTGGTTGAATAGGCAATAGTCTGGGCATAAATATACCATTCAATCTTAAACGGTTTATCAATAATTTTTCCCCAAAGTAGCAAGCTGCATATAATTATAAGTATGGAACGATCGAGTACAGATATAAAACTGTCTGTCTTGAACAGGTGTAATCCGCCAAGGTTTGATCGAAGAAACAGAATAAAACTTGCAATAAATTGATTTAAAAGCAGTATAGTTAAAAGTCTAAATTCATTAATCCTCCAGCCTAAGATATATCCGGTGATCATACCGATAATAAAAAACAAAATACCAAGTATAATCTTCAGCCCTACCATACTTGACAGGTATTTGCTAAATAAATGACTGTGGCGTGCTATTTCCCTCCTGTTAAAGTTCTCAATGCCCATATCAAGAAAAATATTCAGCATAATTGAAAAACTCAGCAGGCTGAAATACAAACCATAATTTTGGGCTCCAACAACGTTTTGGATTGTACGATCAATGCCGAAAGCATAAAATGGTTTAATTAAAAGATTGAGTAAAAGCAGCAGGGCGAGATTTGTGATAAATTTCTTTTTCAAGATGTCTTAATTAATTTACTTTACAAAAGTAAAAAGTTATTAGATATAACATTAATAACTTGGTTTTCTAATTTATTGCATTGTATTTTAATGCTTAGAAGTTTTTGCAAAGAAAAAGTTACTGAGGCCGGTTGTGACGAAGCTGGCAGAGGTTGTCTTGCAGGCCCGGTTTTTGCCGCAGCTGTAATTTTACCCGAAGATTATTCACATCCTGTATTAAACGATTCAAAAAAACTTAACGAAAAAGCCAGATACAGTCTCCGGGATGAAATAGAACAACATGCACTGGCCTATGCAGTGGCCTTAGTAAACAATGAAGATATCGATATCTTTAATATTCTCAGAGCTTCAATTATGGCTATGCATAAAGCACTTGATAATTTAAAAATCCGGCCTCAACACCTGATTATAGATGGTAACAGGTTTTACAGGTATAAAAATATTCCGAATAAGTGCATAGTAAAAGGAGATGGCAAATATTTTTCTATAGCAGCAGCCTCGGTACTGGCCAAAACTTATCGGGATGACTTCATGAAAAAAATTCATCATGAGTATCCAAATTACCGATGGAATGAAAACAAAGGTTATCCAACTAGATACCATCAGGAGGCTATCCGGAAATATGGGATTACAAAATATCACCGAAAATCGTTTAATCTGTATAATGATCAATTGTCATTCGATTTTAAGAAGCCAATTTGTTAAATTATTTTAATTCAGTTAATATTGTTTGCACAAATTTTATTTGAATGAAGAAAATTATATTCGGAATATTTCTATTTATATTCTCAAGTTCTGTCCTGTTTGGAGATGAGGGAATGTGGCTGTTACCCCTGGTCGAAGAATTAAACATGCCTGCCATGACAGAAAAGGGATTAAAACTATCTGCTGAAGATATATACAGTATAAATCATTCAAGCCTTAAAGATGCAGTGGTGCTTTTTAATGGGGGTTGCACTGCAGAAATAATTTCAAGCCAGGGTTTATTATTAACGAATCATCATTGCGGACTTGAATATATTCAAAATCATAGCTCTGTAAGCTATAATTATATAGAGGATGGATATTGGGCAACATCTAAAAAAGAAGAATTACCAAATCCCGATCTATATGTAAGCTTTTTAATTAAAATGGAAGATGTTACAAGGCAGATATTAGATGATATTCCGGATACCCTGTCGGAAAGAGCGCGATATATTAAGATTGAAGAAAAAAAGAAAATTATTGCTGACAGTGCCACTGCGGATAATAATTTTGAGGCCGCAGTTGAATCTTTTTTTGAAGATAATGTATTTTATCTTGTCCTTTACGAAACGTTCACGGATGTGAGGTTAGTCGGTGCGCCTCCTTCATCCATCGGTAAATTCGGATACGATAATGATAATTGGACCTGGCCAAGACATAATGCGGATTTCAGCCTGTTTAGAATATACTGTGGTAAGGATGGAAAACCGGCTGATTTTTCTGAAGATAATATTCCATTACGCCCGGATCATTATTTTCCAATTTCATTAGATGGGGTATCCGAGGGTGATTTTTCTTTTATACTGGGTTATCCCGGCACAACCGAAAGGTATCTTACCTCTTATGGAATTCAGCAATTATTGGAGGTTACACATCCAAACAGAATAAAAATAAGGGGAATGAGGCAAGACATCCTGAGTCAGGATATGCAGCAGGATGAAAAAGTCAGGATTCAATATGCTTCTAAATATTCTACTTCAAGCAATTACTGGAAATTTTCAATTGGTCAGTCAAAACAACTGACTCAGTTAAATACAGCAGGCAAAAAGAAAGTTTTGGAAGATCAGTTTTCTTTATGGGCCCGGGCAGACAGCAATAGCAATTCATTTGCAAATGTGTTGGATAACCTTAAATGGGCATATCAGAATTCCCAATCTTACGAACATACAATTCAATACATCAATGAGTCATTTTACCTGGCATCTGAAATTATAGAATTTACCACCGAAATCTGGATTTACCTGAATGACCTGGTAGATGAGGAAAATGAATTTCAGGAAAAAAGAGACATTGTTGCTTCTATCAGATCTAAGGCTGGTACACATTTCAAAGATTATAATCCGGAAACCGACAAGAAAATTACCAGGGCGATGTGTAAATTATTTCAGGAAAATGTTAATCCTGAATTTCACCCTGCATTTTATCAGACCATTAATAAGCGTTTTAAAGGGGATATTGATAAATATGTTGACTTTTTGTTTGACAAATCCGTATTTTCCAGCGAAGAAAAATTCAACAATTTTCTGGCAAATCCTCAAAACAAAACACTTAGGAAAGATCCGGCAATTGCAGCAGTATTTACAATTCTCCTTAAGTATTCGCAATTAATTTATGCAAAATCTGAATTGGATGATATTTTGCAAACGAACAAAAGACTTTATATTAAGGGATTAAAAGAAATGAACCCAAACCTGGTAAAATATCCAGATGCTAATCAAACCATGCGTCTGACTTATGGTTCAGTGGAGGGATACTTTCCTCGTGATGCAGTTCATTACAAGTATTTTACTACACATACAGGTGTTTTAGAGAAAGAAGATTCAACACTAATGGATTATAGAATTCCGGAAAAACTCAAAATATTATTTGAAAACAAGGATTTTGGGCCTTATGGTGTTGGCGGAGAGTTGCCGGTTTGTTTTATAACCAATAATGATATTACGGGCGGGAATTCAGGAAGCCCTGTAATCAATGAAAGAGGTGAACTGATAGGTTTGGCATTCGATGGAAATTGGGAGGGATTAACCGGAGATATTCAATTTGAGCCAAACCTTCAGCGATGTATTAATGTAGATATTCGATATATTCTTTTTATAATTGATAAATTCTCCGGGGCCTCGAATATAATCGATGAATTAACAATTGTAAAAAGCAATTAAACTGATTTTAATTAAAGTTAATAAAGTAGTCTTATGCATGTAAATTTTGTTAATACCCTAACGGCATTTATGGTATTATTTGCCGTAATAGATATTACCGGTTCAATTCCTTTGCTTATAAGTATAAAAAGAAAAACAGGGGAATTAGACGCCCTTAAGGCTACCCTGGTATCTTTTGGAATTATGCTGTTGTTTCTTTTTACAGGAGAGCCACTGCTTCGTTTATTCGGAGTTGATGTTTCTTCATTTGCAATAGCCGGTTCATTTGTGCTCTTAATCCTGGGACTCGAAATGGTAATGGGAATTGAATTATTTAAATATGAATCAGGCAAGGGATCATCCATTGTGCCGGTTGCTTTTCCCTTAATTGCCGGTGCTGGATCAATGACAACACTTATTTCATTAAAATCTCAATATGCCATGATCGAGATTTTAATCGGATTAGTAGTTAACATGATAATTGTTTATATAGTATTAAAGGCAACTCGCTTTTTTGAAAGAATGCTCGGGATAACAGGGATTATGGTGTTAAAAAAAGTATTTGGTATTATATTATTAGCAATAGCCATACGGTTATTTTTATCAAACACCGGAATAAAGCTTCCAAATGCCGGTTAATATAACCATGTATACAGATGGCGCTGCCAGCGGTAATCCTGGTCCGGGAGGATATGGAATCGTGTTGATTTCCGGAAATCACCGCAAAACATTTTCAGAGGGTTTTAAGCTTACTACAAATAACAGGATGGAATTACTGGCTGTTATTGTGGGGCTTGAAAAATTAAAAATTAAAAACAGCAACGTAACAATTTATACAGATTCAAAATATGTGGCCGATGCTGTTGAAAAAGGTTGGGTTTTTGAGTGGCAGAAAAAAGGCTTTAAGAAAAAAAAGAATCCTGATCTTTGGCAACGATTTTTGAACATTTATAGTGAACACAACGTAAAGTTTGTTTGGATTAAAGGACATGCCAACAATCCTGAAAACGAAATTTGTGATACCCTGGCCGTTAATGCGTATAAAAAAGAAAATTTAAATGTTGATCTGGGATATATTAATTCAAAGGACGATAATGCAATTCAGTTTGTTTAAAAAATTAATTTTTACTGAATTGAAATTCAATATTTTTGTTGTTTGTCTCGTTATGCATACATAAGTATGAGTGGCAGGGAAAATATGGAAATAATATTAAGTCATAGTGGTGCGATTAAATTTGAAACCATTAATAATTTAATTGGGCAGCTTAAAGAAAAGACCTCAGTTTTGGGGCTGAAGATGGTTACCTATAAAAAAATTCTGCTGGTTATTATTGAATCGCTGGAGAATATTTATAAATATAACCATGATCTCGATAGTAAAAACAAACAGTATTTAAATAATACGCCGGAATTTTTACTTGAGAGGAATAACAAAAAATACAAAATTACTACTACAAATGCGGTTCTGAATTCAGATATTAAATTACTCGAAGATAAAATTATCAGCCTCAATAATCTGGACGATGATGGAATAAGGGACTTATACCGCACTACAATTACTGACGGTGTTTTTACAGATCAGGGAGGAGCTGGTCTTGGAATTATTGAAATTGCAAAAATTGCCAGCGAAAAATTAGAATACCGGTTTGAACCAATCGATGATAAGTTTTCATATTATCACTTAATTATAACGGTGAATGAAGATTAATTTTAACCTATAAATTCCGCGTAATTTTTCATAAAACTATCTGTATAATAAAAACATATGCGTAATCGGACACTACTGTCTCAAAACCGGACACATCTTAAGCATATAATACATCGAATAATTTCTTAAAATCCACATATTCAGAACTATGCAGCAATTGGCATATAAGTTGAAATTAAATAATATCTTATTTTATTTTTATAATTAAGATATATTTATCCCGGATTAAATGATCAAGAACTTTATAAAGATAGCGCTTCGAATAATAAAAAATCAGCAAATTTATATTGTTCTGAATGTCTTTAGCCTTACTATCGGGCTTGCAAGTGCCATTTTAATATTGCTTTTTATTATTCATAATTTATCGTATGATAAATTTCATGAGCAACATAACCAGATATACAGGGTCTATCTTAGCAGCAAGGTAAATGATATTGAGTATCATCAGGCATTAACCCCAACACCTTTATCAGGAAAAATCAACAGTGAATATCCGTCAGTGAAAAATGCAGTGAGGGTTGGAAAATTCGGTGCCTGGCTTGTAATCAATGACAGTATTCGATATAATGAGGATAATCTGCTTTTTGCAGATTCTACATATTTTCAGATATTTACTCATCACTTTCTTCGGGGTAATCCGGCTACAGCTCTGAAAAATCCAAATAATATAGTCTTAACAAAAAGCACTGCAGAGAGATACTTTGGAGCTATAAATCCAATGGGTAAAAGCTTAAAAATAGAAGACGATAGTTTACCTTATACGGTTACCGGAATAATTGAAGATGTCCCGGAAAATTCGCATTTGCATTTTGATCTTCTGGTATCATTAAGTACCCTTAATAAATACTTTAAGGATATCTGGATGTATAGTATGTTTTATACCTATATTTTAGTTGATCAAAATACAAATGAAGTATCCCTTGAAAACGAAATTAATCAGTTAGTAGATAAATATGTTATTCCCGATCTGATCAAATATCATAATATCAGTGAAAAAGAATTTGCCGATGGTGATGATTATTATCAATTTCATTTGCAAAAGTTAACAGACATCCATTTAAAATCACACCTTAATTATGAGTTGGAACCCAACGGGGACATGCGCTATATCTACATATTTTTTTCATTGGCAATACTTATCCTGGTAGTAGCCTGTATAAATTTTATGAACCTTGCCACTGCAAGAGCTTCAAGCCGGGCAAAAGAAGTAGGCATTCGGAAATTATCCGGTTCTGGGCAATTCATTCTGTTTCGTCAGTTTATTACTGAATCTGTTATCCTTAGTTTTATTGCTCTGGCCCTTGCTTTGCTTTTTGTTGAGTTACTTCTGCCGGTGTTAAATCCCTTTTTAGGATTGGAATTAAAACTTGGATTGATCAATAACTTTTATGGATTTGGATTTCTGATCCTTTTAACTCTTATAACAGGGGTACTTGCTGGATCGTACCCGGCTTTTTTTATATCTTCATTTAAAACTGTTGATGTGCTTAAAGGCAGGGCGATGAGCGGTATAAGGAATATAAGATTAAGAACCGTTTTTGTATTTGTACAGTTTATTGTGGCCATAATAATTATTATACTCACGTTTATAATATACTCACAGTGGAAGTTTGTTCAACAGAAAGATTTAGGTTTTACTAAAGATCATATGCTGGTAATACGCCGGCCCGACGCTTTGAAAAGTAAGCTCGAAGATTTTAAAAAAGATATTCTTGATCATCCGGATATTCTGGCAGTAACAAACACAAATACAATTCCCGGCAGGTTAATTACCAATGTTAATTTAAAAGTTGAGGAATCTCCGGAAGAAAGCAGATTTATTCTAAACCAGTTACTCGTAAATTACGATTTTAAAGAAACATTTCAGGTAGAATTAGTGCAAGGCAGATTTTTTTCAGAAAAAATAGGGAGTGATTCATTTGCCTGTATTATTAATGAACGGGCAGTTGAGTTATTTGGATTACAAGAGCCGGTCGGGAAAAGGCTAATGTATCCGGGGGCAAAACCATCATCGAAAGGTTCATTTGAAATTATCGGGGTTGTGAAGGATTTTCATTATCAAACCCTGGAATCAGATATTTTGCCCTTATTTATTCGAATAATGCCAAGAAATATGGAAGGTTTTCTTACAGTTAGATTGGAACCGGGGAAAGATACCAGACATATTATTACTTTTTTAAGAAATAACTGGGAAAGGTACACAACAGAATATCCGTTTGTCTATTTTTTTCTTGATAATGATCTTAAATCACATTATCAATATATAATCAACTTAGGAAGAATATTCTTACTTTTCTCCGTACTTTCTGTATTTATAGCTTGTTTAGGCTTGTTTGGACTGGTTTCTTTTACTTCGTCACAACGGTTACGCGAAATAGGTATTCGGAAAGCGCTGGGGGCATCAATTCCTAAAGTAGTACTCCTGCTCACAAAGGAAGTGAGCTATCTTATTTTACTGGCAACTTTATTTTCATGGATAATTGTCTACTTTATTGCACGATGGTGGTTAAATGAGTTTTCGTATAGTATTTATTTAAATATTCTCTACTTTTTTGCTGCCACTGTAATTGTACTTTTTGTTGCTATTGTTACAGCCATTTATCAGTCTTATGTTTCTGCCTTACGGAATCCTGGTGAGATATTAAAATATGAATAGCATTATTTTTTTACAGAGTAAACCATACTAATTAAAATAGTAAAGACCAGTAAAAAAATATGCCGGGATTTACTCAAGATCAGGATTAAAATTGCCGGGCATATTTACCGGTTATAACATTGTAATTTTTACATTAAAATCTGCTGGCGGTCCCAGGTATGGCCATGAGGTTACAAGAATATTTGCTCCGGACAGGGCATATTGTTCAATATTCTCATCGGTAATACCTCCTGCTGCAATGATCCTGATACCCGGTTGCAGTTTTTTTGCTTTTACACTTACTTCTTTTATCTGCTGAGGCAAAAATTTATCAAGTTGGATACTTTTGATGCCAGCCTTTATAAGTGTTTCAATTTCGGAGGGATCTTTTATCTCAACAGTTATATTTTTATCGCAAGCCAGCGACCTTCGTTCTTGTATGCGGGTAATCATCTGGTTAAAATCACCAAATAGGTTGCGGTGATTATCAAAAACCAAAACCGATTCCGACAAACCTAAGCGGTGCATATGGCCTTTCCCGGCCAATACAGCTTTAACAGCAATTTTTTTTGTACCCGGAAAAGTTTTTCTGGTAGCACATATTGAAATTTGCGGATTTACATTTTCTGCAATATTTACAAGCGCCCTTGTACGTGTGGCAATTCCAGAAGCATATCCCATTAGATTTTCAGCCACTCTCCAGGCAGCATGAAGGTTTTTTGCCAATCCCTCTGCTTCAAGGAATTTTACAGATTTTTCAATAAATTCCCCACTTGGAGTAAAAAGTGTGGTTTGAATGGCCAGTTTTGAAAAAATTTTCAGCACCTCTTCTGTACAACAAACCACACTGTCGGTGCGGGTGCTAAATTGAATTTTTGCCGGTTTATTTTCTATGCGCAAAAACGATGTGGTTAAGTCTTCATATGGAAGATCTTCAGCTATATAATGATCAATTTCCCGATCAGAAAAGTATATCATGAATTATAGAATTATTTTGTAATACTTAATTTTCATCTCAAGTTAGAATGATTTAGTGTGATTTTAAAAATATAATATTAACATTTACCAATTATTGACTTATAAAACAATTAGCCGGTTTTTAAAATAGAATGGCAATACTTCCTCTTAATTGAATTTAAAGTAATAAATGATTTCGAAATTTTTAGTTAATATATTTTGTCCAGAAAAACATGGGAGGCTCCGACTCTTCAAATCCCAAGTCTTGATATAATGCCTGGGCACGGGAATTGTCTGAACGTACTTCGAGAGTGATTTTTGAGCACCCTATTGTTTTGGCTTTATGGATAATCCCTTCCATAAGTTTTCTGCCAACACCCATATTCCGGTAATCATTCAGTACAACTATATCGTGTATATTAATGAATGGCTTTAGAGTAAATGTTGCAAAATTGATAAAACAATTAGTCAGTCCTATTAGTTTTTCTTTATAACTGGCAAATAGTATTAGTTTTGAGGGATGATTCTTAAGGCCTTCCACAAGCAGTTTCTCCTGTTCTTTTGTATAGGAGGTATAGTTACCCATCGGATCCGACATATAGGCATTCATCAGATAAACAAGCCCTTCTCGATGTTCAGAATTATTAAAATTGCAAGGAATGATTTTAACATTTTCCATAGTATATGTTTAATTTAAAGATGGCAAAATAAACAAAAAACTTATTTTTTCTGAAATCTGTTCAAATTTATATTTGGGAAATCTGTTATTATAAATTGTAATTTAAATAAATATCTTTGTGGGTTCAAATATTTAGGGATGGATCATATACGAAATTTTTGCATTATTGCACATATCGATCATGGTAAAAGTACATTGGCTGACCGTTTGTTAATGAAAACAAATACTCTTTTAGAGCGGGATTTTCAGGACCAGGTGCTGGATAATATGGATCTGGAACGTGAGCGGGGTATTACCATTAAGAGTCATGCCATACAAATGGTATATGATTATAATGGCAAGAATTATCTGCTAAATTTAATTGATACACCGGGCCATGTGGATTTTTCGTATGAGGTATCGCGTTCTATTGCAGCCTGTGAAGGAGCTTTGCTTATTGTAGATGCTACCCAGGGAATACAGGCTCAGACAATTTCAAACCTTTACCAGGCTATTGACCATAATCTTGAAATTATCCCGGTATTAAATAAAATGGATATGCCCAGCGCTATGCCCGATGAAGTTAAAGATCAGATTGTGGATCTGATCGGATGCGAACGCGGTGATATTATCGAAGCTTCGGGAAAAACCGGAGCCGGTGCAGAAGAAATATTAGAAGCTATTATCAATAAAATTCCTCCACCTGTGGGTGATCCGGAAGCTCCTTTACAAGCCCTGATTTTTGATTCGGTATTTAATTCATTTCGCGGAATATTTGCCTATTTTAAAGTGATGAACGGCCGGATTAAAAAGGGAGACCACGTGAAGTTTTTTAATACGGGAAAAGACTATGACGCAGATGAAATCGGGGTAATGAAAATAAAATTCGAATCGAGAAATGAGCTTAGCGCCGGCGATGTGGGCTATATTATTTCTGGTATTAAATCGGCTAAAGAAGTAAAAGTAGGCGACACGATTACCCATTTCGAAAGGCCATGCAAGGCAGCTATCGCAGGCTTTGAGGAAGTTAAACCAATGGTTTTTGCCGGGATCTATCCGGTGGATGCAGATGAGTATGAAGAATTAAGGGCCTCCCTGGAAAAACTCCAGTTAAATGATGCCTCACTTACCTTTGTTCCGGAATCATCGGCTGCATTGGGTTTTGGATTTCGATGCGGCTTTTTAGGTTTGTTGCATATGGAAATTATCCAGGAGCGGCTCGATCGCGAATTTGATATGGATGTGGTTACCACGGTTCCAAACGTTTCTTATAAAGCTTACACAACCAAGGGAGAAATGATGGATGTGCATAATCCTTCTGGTCTTCCCGATCCAACATACCTTGATTATATTGAAGAGCCCTATATTAAAGCCCAGGTGATCTGTCAGGAAGAATATGTGGGAAATATCATGAAACTATGTATTGATAAACGGGGTAACCTTAAAAACCAGGTGTACCTTACCAGCAACAGGGTGGAACTTTCATTCGAAATGCCCCTGGCTGAAATAGTCTTTGATTTTTATGATAAATTAAAAAGTATTTCTAAAGGATATGCCTCCTTTGATTATCATCCATTAGGATATGAACGGGCTAATCTTGTCCGTCTTGATATTCTGCTGAACAACGAAATGGTGGATGCCCTTTCTGCCCTAATCCACAGAGACAATGCTTATTCATTTGGCCGGAGGATTTGTGAAAAATTAAAAGAGCTGATTCCCCGACAGCAATTTGATATTGCTATACAGGCAGCTATAGGTTCTAAAGTTATTGCCCGCGAAACGGTAAAAGCTGTTCGAAAAGATGTTACGGCAAAATGTTACGGTGGTGATATTACCCGTAAACGTAAATTGCTTGAGAAACAGAAAAAAGGTAAAAAACGGATGCGCCAGGTGGGAAATGTAGAAATTCCGCAATCGGCATTTCTTGCAGTGTTAAAACTTGATTAGGTTTTGGGTTTAAAATTTATGCCCGTTTTCCAGGCCCATCCAATACGGCGGCCCACATTATAATAACTGTTAGAGTTAATTGAAAATAATATGGGATCCAGTCTTTTCATAAAAGGATATCCGCGTCGAAGGTATTTTTTCGAAGAATACGTCTGGATAATTTCCCCGATATAAATTTCATTTCCTTCGTTCAGACTAATAACCTTAATCAGCTTACACTCTATATTTAATGGTGTTTCAATTATCATGGGAGCTGTCTTTAATTCACCATAGAATACCTTAAATATTTTTGATTTATCCAGCGTTTCTCCCGATTTCATACCTAAAAAGTCAGTAACCTTAAGCATTCTGGTATTGGGTATATTTATACTGAAGGTTTTGTTTTCTTTTAGTCCCCTGTTGGTAAAATGAGAACTCATAAGTGTTATGGAAAGGGTAGGAGGCTGGTGCTGAACAATGCCGATATAGGAAACCGTAATAAAATTAGGTTTTCCGTCAACATGAACCCCGACAAGCACAGTAGGCATGGGATAGATATAAGGATTGGCTCCAAGCGGAATTTTTTTCATAATTCTACTTTTTTTCCTTTTCAATTGAAATTTTTAGTGAAAGTTCTTTTAATTGAACCTCTGAGATTACTGAAGGGGTATCGATCATTAAATCGCGCCCGGCATTATTTTTGGGGAATGCAATAACATCGCGGATAGAGTCAAGTCCTGCAAACAGAGATACCAGGCGGTCGAATCCAAATGCAATTCCTCCATGGGGCGGGGCGCCAAACCGGAAAGCATTCATAAGAAATCCGAATTGGGACCGGGCTTCTTCATCCGTGAACCCGAGTGTTTTAAACATCAGTTTCTGCAGGTCTTCGTTGTGGATTCGAATGGAACCTCCACCGATTTCAACACCGTTAATCACCAAATCGTACGCATCTGCTTTTACTTTTCCCGGATCAGTTTCAAGAAGTTTTAAATCTTCTTTATTTGGTGAGGTAAAAGGATGGTGCATAGCATAAAATCGCCGGGATTCTTCATCCCATTCAAGCAATGGAAAATCTACAACCCAAAGTGGTTTAAATTCATCTTTTTTTCGAAGCTCAAGCCGGTTGCCCATCTCAAGACGCAGCTCACATAATGCTTTTAAGGTTGAAGTTTTATCTCCGGCAAGAATTAAGAGCAGGTCTCCGGGTTTTGCACGCAATAATTTTGCCCAGGTTTCCAAATCTTCCTGAGAATAAAATTTGTCAACTGTGGATTTAAAGGTTCCGTCTGAATTATATTTAACCCAAACCAATCCTTTTGCGCCTACCTGTGGTTTGGTAACAAAATTGGTAAGTTCATCCAGCTGCTTTCGGCTGTATTCTGCGCAAGCCTTAGCACATATACCGCCGATATATGCCACGTTATCGAAAACCATAAAATTTTTACCTTTAACAATCTCCGACAGTTCATAAATTTTCATATCAAACCGTATATCAGGTTTATCTGATCCGTAAGTACTCATGGCTTCATTGTAAGATAGCCGTGGAAAAGACTCCCTGATATCAATCCCTTTTACGGTTTTAAACAGGTGTTTTGTTAATCCTTCAAAAGTATTGAGCACATCATCGCGCACAACAAAAGCCATTTCACAATCAATCTGCGTAAATTCAGGTTGCCGGTCTGCGCGCAGGTCTTCATCGCGGAAACATTTTACAATCTGAAAATATTTATCGTAGCCGGCTACCATCAGCAATTGTTTAAATGTCTGGGGTGACTGGGGAAGAGCATAAAACTGGCCCTCATTCATCCTGGAAGGGACCACAAAATCTCTTGCCCCTTCGGGAGTAGACTTAATAAGTACCGGGGTTTCTATTTCAAGAAAATTTTCATTGCTTAAATAGTTCCGTACCTCCTGGGCCATACGATGCCTGAGTTCAAGATTTTTCTTAACCGCATTTCTTCTCAGGTCGAGATACCGGTATTGCATACGAAGTTCATCTCCACCGTCGGTTTCATCTTCAATGGTAAAGGGAGGAAGGTTGGATGTATTTAAAATATCAATTTTTTCGGTTATAATTTCAATTTCACCGGTAGGTATTTTTTTGTTTTTATTGCTTCGTTCCTGAACTCTTCCGTGTATTTGAATTACAAATTCGCGTCCCAGTTTTCGTGCCTGATTGCATAAACCGGCATTTGTTTCCATATTAAATACCAGCTGGGTAATTCCATAGCGGTCGCGCAGATCGATAAAAGTCATACCGCCCAAGTCTCTTGAACGTTGTACCCATCCGCTTAATACTACCTGTTTCCCAATATGTTCAGGGCGCAATTCACCACATGTATGAGTTCTGTACATAGTTGCTTATTTTAGTATGCGAAAATATAAAGAAATTGGAAATTATTAAGGAAAGATATCATCATACTGCTGAACAATAATTATTTTTGGAAAGGCAGACCCGATATTTGCTATTGTTGTTTAACCTGATAAACTCTCAAAAATTATAAAATGGATGTTTTAAAGTATACTGATGAATATTTTATGAAGGAGGCTCTAAAAGAAGCACACAAGGCGCTGGAAAAAGATGAGATTCCTGTTGGGGCAATTATAGTAACCAATAACCGGATAATTGCCAGGGCACACAATTTAACCGAAACGCTGAATGATGTTACTGCCCATGCCGAGATGCAGGCATATACCGCTGCAGCGAATTCAATAGGAGGAAAATATTTAAATGATTGTACATTATACTGCACACTTGAACCCTGTGTAATGTGTGCCGGAGCTTCATTCTGGGCACAGATAACAAAAATTGTATATGGGGCTTCCGATCCCGAGCGTGGATTTTCGAGATTAAAACAAAATGTGCTGCATCCGAAAACAATGGTTATTAAGGGTGTGCTTGAGCAGGAAAGTTCCGAAATTCTATCTTCGTTTTTTAGAAATAAAAGATAAAAAAAAATCCAGCGCAGACGCTGGATTTTTTTTTTATAACAGAATAATAAATTAAAAAGCTACACCAATAGTAATTCCACCACGCACAAGAAAACCATCCATATTTCCAACATCGATATTTCCGGAATCACCTTCTTCAGCCGATACACTTGCAGATGTATAAGAGGGGCCGATATAAGCTTCGAGCGTAATCCGGTCTTTTAGTAATCGCTGATATCCGATAAGAAGACCTCCGCCATAGGTGTTTAAAGTTCCTTTGGCATAGTCAGGATCACCTTCATCATTAGATGTTACGGTAAAAAAGTTTAGTCTGGCATAAGGTGCAATAAATATGCCTGAAGGTGCAAGTTTGGAATCAGATAAATAGTAACGGAATTCCGGAATAATTCCATAGCCTCTTAATTTGGTGTCACCAACAGAAGCTCCGGTGAAATATCCCCGGAGTTGTAATCCGATATCGTCATTTAAACAATATTCATATGCAAGATTAAGAGTATTTACAAATGGGCTTAATAATCCAAGTTTTACCACATTTTTTCTGTCTTGCCCTGAAACCGTTGTCAGGATGCCGACAAGGATTATACCACTTAAAATAACAGATAATTTTTTCATGATTTTAAATTTAGTGGATACTAATATAGTTAAAATAAAGTTAAATTTAATTCGTTAAACCTGTAATGTAATATTTATAAAGTAATTAACAATAACAGGCAATTTATTAAAAGTATAACTATGTTCAATAATAATTGATAAATTACGATCTTATCTAAGAAAAGTTGTATTTATTATTCATTTTTAATTTTTGGTATTTGGATGGTTATTTGTTTGTTTCCGACTTAATATTAATTTATTTTTGAATTGATATACTTTAATAGAATTTTCAAATTATGCAATTAGACATTAAGCGCACCATATTTAAGATACAACTTCGCAGGTTTATTCTGGCCATTCTTTTTGCTGTTATAATAATACTTATACTGTTTATCAATTATTATGATAAAAAGCTTTTCGGAATAAGTAAAGTTTTAATTGTACTGGTGATTGCAGCAGTATATATTGGTCTAATAACTTATGAAATGGTTCGTGAGCCTAACTATATATACTTTAGCGATAACGGGGATAAAATTATTTTCAGATATTTTTCACTAAGTCTTTTTAATAAACAAAAGTCATCAATAGAAATTCCAAAGAGCGAATTTTACGGCTATGAACTGGAAAAAAAATCAGGAATAAAAGAGAAGATTATTTTAATTCAGAAAACCCGCCTGGGTGTGGCCAAATATCCGCCGGTAAGTTTAACCGGATTAAATGAAAAGGAAAAGGAAAAATTAATTCGAACACTCGATATTTATAAAAAATAAGTAAAGGTTACAGGTTTTAAAATTGAATGCTGAAGTTATAGTTAACAGAAATTTTAACTGTTTGTTTCCCGTAATTATGTAATGGAACAAGAAGAAATCTTAAAATATAAAATTGCAGCGTCCATTATACCGAATACAGGTCCTGTATTAATTCGAAGGATAATAGCCTATCTAGGCAGTTACGAAGCGCTTTTTACTGAAAAAAAAGCCAGGCTTGAAAAAGTTCCCGGTATCGGCGAAAAACTTGCGGCATTAATAAAACCCAATGAAGTTTTGCTGCAAGCTGATAAAGAAGTAGAACATGTCTTAAAAAATAATATCAAAGTACTTTTTTACCTGGATAAAAATTACCCTTTTCGTCTGAAGAATTGTGAAGATGCTCCAATAGTCCTGTACACCAAAGGGTCAACGGATTTTAACAGCAAAAAGATTATCAGTATTGTGGGAACAAGAAATGCTACCCATTACGGAAAAGAAAAATGCGAAGAAATTATACGCGATGCGGCAGACCGGAATCACCAGCCGGTAATTGTTAGCGGACTGGCATATGGTATTGATATATGCGCTCATAAATCGGCGCTAAAATACAAGCTGCCTACCATAGCAGTATTAGGGCATGGATTATCTTTTATGTACCCGTCAGCCCATAAAAGTGTTGCTGATCAGATTATTGAAACCGGAGCCCTGGTTAGTGAATTTTTATTTGCCCAGAAACCGGAGCCCCAATATTTTGCTAAGAGAAACCGGATAATTGCCGGGCTGGCCGATGCCACAATTGTAGTTGAATCCGGTGAAAAAGGCGGTGCATTGATTACAGCCGAGATTGCCAATTCATATAATCGTGATGTTTTTGCCTTTCCCGGTCGCACAAATGATAAATTTTCGGCCGGTTGCAACCTGCTGATAAAAAGCAACCGGGCGGCATTAATAGAAAATATTGCTGACCTTGAATATATTTTGGGCTGGCAATACAACAAAACAAAGCCGGATGCCACACAGAAACCTATTTTTGTTGAGCTCACCCCGGAAGAAGAAAACATTTTAAGTGTAATTCAGAAGCATGTTTCAATTTCCATTGATCAAATTTGTATTTTTTGCGATTTGCCGGTAAGCGTGGTTTCTTCTTCACTCATTAATATGGAATTTAACGGGCTGGTTAAGTGTTTTCCGGGAAAAGTTTATAAACCATCAGTTTAATTTATGCAGGAAAGGAATAATAGTAATTCAAATCGTTATACTTTTGCAACTGGAATAATTAACACATGAACTTAATCGATACCCATTCCCATATTTATTTACCTGAGTTTGATTCTGATGTTGACGAAGTAATAAAAAATGCCGGAAATAACTCGGTTTCAAAAATTATTTTACCAAATATCGATAATAGTTCATTAGGCCGGATGAACCGCCTGGTGAGCAAATACCCGGATATCTGTTTCCCGTTGGTTGGATTACATCCTTCATCTGTAGATGAAAATTATACGGAGGAACTGAATAAAATTTTTAAAGTATTTGAAACGGGAAAATATTTTGGTATCGGAGAAATTGGTATCGACCTGTATTGGGAAAAAAAATTCAAAGCACAACAAATTAATGCATTTACCAGACAGGTTGAATTTGCATTAGAAAGGAACCTGCCTGTGGTAATACATGCCCGTGAATCATTTGATGAAATATTTACAATCCTGAAAAGTTTTAAAGGGATCATTTTTAGTGGAATTTTTCATGCTTTTACCGGAAACATTCAGCAGGCTAAGAAAGCTGTAAGTTTAGGATTTAAGATAGGTATCGGGGGGATTGTTACCTTTAAAAATGCCGGATTAGATCGGGTAGTAAAAGAAATTGACTTAAATCATCTTGTGCTGGAAACAGATTCTCCGTATCTTGCACCCGCACCGAAAAGAGGTAAACGAAATGAAAGTGCATTTATTAAATATATTGCCGAAAAAGTGGCGGATATTCACCAAACTTCGGTCGAAAAAGTAGCTTCTGTAACCACAACAAATGCCTGTGAGGTATTTAATATAGTATAATGACATCCGACAAAATATCTTTGCTAATAATTTATACAGGTGGCACCATTGGTATGGTTCAGGATAAAGAAACCGGTGCTTTATCTCCTGTGCACTTCGAGAACATTCTGGAAATATTACCCGAACTTAAAAAATTCAGATATTCTATCTCTACCTGTTCATTTAATCCCCCGATCGACTCTGCAAATGTTAATCCTGATGTATGGATAAAACTTGTAGAGATCATCAGAGACAATTATAATAAATATAATGGTTTTGTAATTCTTCATGGAACAGATACTATGGCGTATTCTGCTTCGGCAGTAAGTTTTATGCTCGAAAATCTGAAAAAACCAATCATATTTACCGGCTCACAATTACCTTTGGGATCGTTACGAACCGATGGTAAAGAAAATATAATCTCTTCAATAGAAATTGCTGCAGCGCTTAAAGAAAATGGTCCGGCTGTGCCGGAGGTAGGTATCTTTTTTGAAAATAAACTGTTCAGGGGAACCAGAACCATAAAAAACAATGTTGAAAATTTTAATGCCTTCCAGTCTCCAAATTATCCGCCTCTGGCAGAAAGCGGAGTGCATATCCGGTATAATTATTCAGCCATCCATTATGATAACGGACCGGATGAAATAAAAGTGCAGACCTCTCTGGATACCCGTATAGCCATTTTAAAGATTTTCCCTGGCATAACACAGGAAGTGGTTCATGCCACCTTTACAATTAAAGGATTGCGCGCGGTTATCCTTGAATCTTTCGGAGCTGGCAATACCCCCGATAATTCATGGTTTATTGGCGAAATGAAAAAAGCCATAAGTATTGGAATAATAATTCTTAGTGTTACGCAATGTTCTGAAGGCAGTGTAGAAATTGGGGCATATGAATCCAGTTTGAAATTAGGCCGGATAGGAATAATCGGTGGAAAGGATATAACCACCGAAGCAGCAGTGGCTAAACTTATGTACTTATTGGGTAAAGAAAATGATAAAGAAAAAATAATCCGGGGATTAAATAATTCTTTACGCGGAGAAATAACCATATTATAATTTGCATTTAATTTTTTTTTCGTAATTTTCGGCGCTGAAAAATACAGGTGTTACGAAATGTATTGGAGAGATGGCCGAGTGGTTGAAGGCGCACGCCTGGAAAGTGTGTATACCGTGTGAAACGGTATCGAGGGTTCGAATCCCTCTCTCTCCGCAGTGCGCCTGATAAAAGTTCTTTGAATTTAGTCACACAGTGATGAATACATAAAAGGATTCCAACAGAAGGGATGGCCGGGTTTCGAACCGAAGTTCATGACCGCGGTGAAACAAGAGAATATTCCCTCTCCCTGCGGCAGGACAAGTTTACACAGTACGCCTGAATTTAGTTCTTTAAAGAATATATATGAGAATATATAAAAGCAACTGAAAATTTTCAGGCCCTGATAGTATTCAAAAAAAACTCTTTAAAGAAAAAAATATAAATTTACCCGGGATTTAAATTATTTTACACATACTATAAAAATTACAGAGTGCCCGTTGTTATTCAGATTAATATTTGTACCTTGTAATAATTAAGAATCATAATGAATAGCAAGTATTATGTATTTGTAAAAGGCGGGATTCAAATTTTTTTATAAATTTGAGTCTTTTTTAAGAATTCTGAGTAAGTTTGTGATTTATAAACAATTAAATTGAAGAAATAAAATAAGTATTAATTAAAAGCTGATAATAAGTCATGAAAAAATTTTTTGCATTTCTAGCAGTCATCGTGATACTTGGTTTTGGAGTATCAACTCAGGTAAGTGCACAAGATCAACCCGAAGCAATTGCTGAAACCGTTGATTCTCTTGCACCACAACAAGATACCATAACTGAAGAAGCTGTTGTTCCTGTAGCAGAATCAGAAACAGAAGAACCAACCACGTTGCATAAACAAATTAAAGCAAAGTTTATTGAAGGTGGTGCAGTGTTTATGGGATTTGTACTGTTGTGTTTAATTTTTGGTTTGGCATTGGCAATTGAAAGAATTATTTACCTGAACCTTTCTAAAACCAATACCGATAGTTTATTGGATAAAATTGAGGAAGCTCTTGAAACAGGTGGAGTTGAAGCTGCTAAAGAAGTATGCCGAAATACACGTGGCCCGGTGGCAAGTATTTTTTATCAGGGTCTCGATCGCATGGATGAAGGAATTGAAGTAGTTGAAAAATCCATAATTTCTTATGGTAGTGTTCAGATGGGTTTACTTGAAAAAAACCTGGGCTGGATTTCTTTATTTATTGCTGTTGCGCCTATGTTAGGATTTATGGGTACAGTAATTGGTATGATCCAGGCTTTTGATGCCATTCGTATTGCCGGTGATGTTAACGCAGGTTTGGTTGCAGGTCCTATTGGTGTGGCTCTTATTACTACATTATTTGGATTGGTTGTAGCTATCATTCTGCAGTTTTTCTACAATTATCTTTTGTCAATAATCGATAGCATTACAAACAGCATGGAAGATGCATCTATATCGCTCATCGATCTGTTAGTAAAATATAATATTAAAAAGTAATTAGATTATGTCAAATACAACTCAACGGATAGTAACTATCCTTTTATATGTAATTTTTGCCATATCGTTGGTGTTTACCGGACTATTTTATTTTGGAAAATCAGTACCGGGAACAGAAGGAACAAATTATCTTGAGCCGACTGTAACAAACGCCATTATATTATGGGCATATATACTTTTTGGGATAGCAGCTTTGATAGCCCTTTCATTTCCATTGATTTTTATAATCTCACATCCCAAAAATGCGATAAAAACATTATTGATTATTTTAGGGTTTGTTGTGATTATAGGAATTTCCTATTTAATCGCCTCCGATGTTCCGCTACACATGCCCACATATGACGGGAGCGATAATGTTCCAAAAACCGTAAAATGGGTTGGTACAGGGCTTAATGTAACCTATATTCTTATTATTCTTGCTATTGCCGGAATTTTAGTTTCAGGGGTATCAAGATTTTTTAAAAAATAAAAGTAAGAAAGGACCGATCATGGCACGTAAAGAATTACAGGAAATTAATGCAGGTTCTATGGCTGATATAGCCTTCCTGTTATTAATTTTCTTTCTTGTAACCACAACCATGGATACAGATTCGGGGCTTACCCGCAGGCTTCCCCAGATGCCGGATGAAGAAAAACCTAAACCGGACGATGAAAACCTGATTAAAGAAAGGAATATTTTTCTCGTGCTGGTAAACCGGAATAATCAGCTTATGGTGGAGAATCAATTAATGGATATAACCCAATTAAGGGCTGCTGCTAAGGAGTTTATAGAAAATCCGAATGATGATCCGAATTTGCCAGCTAAATCTGAAATTGATGTACCCTATTTTGGCAAGATCATGACTACAAAAAATCATGTCATTTCATTGCAGACAGATAATGGGACATCTTATGGAACCTATATTACTGTTCAAAATGAACTGGTAGCGGCATATAACGAACTTCGTAATGCAAAAGCAATGCAGAAATTCGGAATTAAGTATACCGATATGAAAGAAGGAGATGACCGGATGGATGCTATTGAGGATATATATCCGCTTGCTATCTCAGAAGCTGAACCCAAAAATATAGGAGGAAAATAATATGGCCAGGTTTCAACGTTCAGGAAAGAAAAAAATGCCGGGCATCAGTACAGCATCTCTGCCCGATATTGTTTTTATGTTACTCTTTTTCTTTATGGTAACCACTGTAATGCGTGAAGTTAGTTTAATAGTGAAAGTAAAACCACCACGCGCTACAGAAGTTAAAAAGCTTGAGAACCGATCTTTGGTAAGTTATATTTATATCGGAAGACCTGCTAATACTAAAGTTTTTGGTACCGTACCCAGAATTCAGTTAAACGATGCTTTTGCAACAAAAGATAAAATCAGGGAATTTGTTTCCAGCGAAAGGGATAAAATGAGTGAAAATGATCAGAAGAGAATGACGGTTTCACTAAAAGTTGACCAGGATGTGGAAATGGGAATTGTTACCGATGTAAAACAAGAACTTAGAAAAGCAAGCGCACTGAAGATTAACTATTCTACAAGAAAAGGAAATCCTCTTGAAAAAGAAAGGTATTATTAATAGTTCATTTACCAGATATTAAAAGGAGGGAATTTTCCCTCCTTTTTTGTTTAATACTTCGCACCATAATTCTTATAAACACTTTTTAGTAATCTGGTATTTACTTCATTCCAGGCAATTATTCAGCATTTGTCTGAAATAATATAACAATAATATTTTTCATTCTGTCAGAAGAATTAATTCAAGGTTTCTATTTGATTTCTTTGAAATCAGGTATTAATTTATAGAGATTAAAATGAGAACCATTATTACTTTTTTGCCGTTTATTTGGGCTACTCTGGGTATTTCCGGCCCGAAAACTGCATGAAAAAAACCCATCGAAGCAAGTAATTTTTTTCAATTTCATTTTTTTATGTTCGATGGAGCCCGGATACATTATTACCGCATAGATATCTCTTTCTAATTGGTTGACTAAGAATAAAAATATAGGCAAATATGAGGCTGATTACAGAATACCTCCATGTTTTTTGGTACTCACCGGTAAAATATATATTTTTAAAAGCTTCCGGGCAATATTTACCCTTAGAGATTATTTGGATTTCTTGCTAAATTATCGATCAACATGGAGTTTTTATATGTTCATATTTTTTTTTACAGTTAATGCAAGCTAAGTGAATGCTTACTTTATATACATCTATTAAGGTTACTTTACTCACTTTAATTCATACACTATGAAAATATTATCCCTGATTTTGTTTCTGAATATTTTTAGTTTTTCATTATTTGGACAAAGAGCATATTATATAACAGAAAGCACAACCCAAATGGGCGTTAACCTTGAAGATGGAGGTGATCGGACTAACTCAAAATTTTGCCAGGTAAAAAATGGAGAAATTATTAAACGATATACTCCCAATGAGGTTGTTGAATATGGTTTTAAAGACGGCCGTGTTTATGTATCAAAGCAAATACAAATCGGAGAATCTCTGCAAAGAGTTTTTATGGAACGGTTACTGACAGGAGAAAATACATTATATTACTATAAAGGGAAAAAGATCAGGAGATTTTATATTGAAAAAGATAGCGTTTCTTTAATTGAAATATCTAAGAAGAGTTCGGATAATAGTTCTTCTTTTCATGAGAAGTTGGCAGAAATAACCTCGGATTGTGAATATTATAAGGAAATATCCGGCAATGCCGGTTATACAAAATATTCCATTGCCAAATTTATTTCCGGGTATAATTCATGCGAAAAAATTCCTTTTCCTTATACCAAATATGGTTTTTTTGTTGGTTTGATACATACCCGATTAATTGCTTCCAGGAACAATTCGAATGAAATTTTTGAAAGTGTAAATTTTAATGCAGATCAAAGTATTTATTTTGGTGCTTTTTTCGATGCACCTATTAAAGCGAGTGACTTTAGTACTTATCTGGGCCTGGGATTTTACCACAGCATTTTTTCTTGGAAGTCGGATTTTTTTAATTCTTTAGTTGATGTATCTACTTCTTTATCCACCATTGAAGTTCCGGTTTTATTAAGGTATACTGTTCCCCATATAAAAATCAGGCCCTATGTAAATATCGGTTTAAATTATGCTTTAAATATTGTAAATGATAACACGATTACTCAAATGTATTTGGCGGAAGACCAGGTTCAAAAAATTACAGACAAGTATAATCTGGCTTCTGATCAACAGATCGGGTATGCTTACGGGGCCGGAATTCAGTACCAGTTAGATTATAAAAAATCAGTATTTTTTGAAATCCGGGTTAACAGAGAATTCTCCATACCGTTCTCAAAGGGAATGCTTTCAAGAAAAGGTGCAGAGTTTATGGGAGGAATAAGTTTTTAGATTTTGAATGACATTATTTAAAGAGAATTTTAATCTCTGAAATGGACTATAACCGGAGCTTTTTATTCGGGAGACTTAAATTTTAAAAGTGAAACGCATTCATCCCGAAGTTATCGGGAGTAAGTCGAACGAACTTAAAGAAGTGATTTTAAAGCTTGTTCCGGTTTACGGAAACGAGGGGAATAATCCCGATAGCGAAGCGCATGAGGCTGTCCAAAAAGTCAGAACACTAGGAATTCTCGCAAAGCCGCTAAGTCGCAGAGTTTAGGTTATCAACAACTAACCTCTGAGCGTCTTGGCGAGAAATAACTTCTTTTTAGACACCCTCTTCGCCGTTAGGCCGATACTCCGATGCTTGTTTCAAAGATTCAGAAATTCATATGTTGATACATCAACAGTTTGCGGTGAGGTAGTTCATTTTTGAAAATTGAAGAAAAATTAACTGCTGTGTACTTCAAAAAATATAAAGGAGATATACAACGAACGGGTTTATACACTGTTGTACAATTTTAAAAGTATAGCATAATTTTAATGCTTTCTGTAACGTTTTTCTTTTATGCTGAACCTTAAATATATTTATATTAAGAATACTTTATTTGCCGGAAGTCCTTCGCATGGTAAAAATACCGTATGGTTGGGTTTGTGCATATTATTTTTTTCGTGCTTTAATATTTCAGGACAATCAGATTTTTACAGCAAACTTGCCGACTCTGCTCTTGTATTAACCCGGCAACATGTATTGTACGATCCTGCCTATTTCAGGATAGATTATCCAAATGGTGATGTTCCGGCCAACAGAGGAGTATGCACCGATGTTATTATACGGGCTTATAGAAAACTGGGAATAGATTTGCAGAAGGAAGTTCATGAAGATATGGTAGCACATTTTGATAAGTATCCTAAAAATTGGGGGCTTTCCGGTCCTGACAAGAATATAGATCACAGAAGAGTGCCGAATCTTATGACATTCTTTGCCCGATATGGGCAGATTAAATCCATTAGTAAAAATCCTGATCGTTATTTTCCGGGTGATATTGTTTGCTGGAACCTGGGTGGCGGTATAACTCATATCGGAATCGTGGCAAACAAAAAATCAGCCGATGGAGAAAGACATTTAATTATTCACAATATCGGGGGAGGACAGGTACTTGCAGATTGTTTATTTGACTATGAAATTATAGGACATTATCGTTATGAGAAATAAATAGTTAATGCCAATATGCTGTATTGAACCAATAATACCATGAAATACTTTTATACCACATTAAAAGATCAATCATTATTAAATCAGAAATATAAAGCGGATTGAGCTCACCTTACTTTTTGTTTTTTTCAGACAGGTCAAAAACAAGTCTGGTTGATTCGGGCAACTCCATGTGTCTGTGTGTAACATAAATTGTTGAAGCGCCGGTATTTTTTGCAATGTAATGAAAAACGCTCTTTATTTTTTGTACATTCTGTTCATCAAGTCCCTGGCAGGGCTCGTCTGCGATTAGCAGTGCAAACGGATATATCAGCGTGCGTATAAAAAGCAGCAGCCGTTGTTCACCCGATGACAGTTGCCCGAAAAGGGTATCAAAGCTTTGGGCTATTCCAAACCATTTTATCCAGATGCCGGCGTTTCGTAAAATTTCCTTGCGGTCGATTCCCGGATATATCCAGGCAATATCATCTATTAATACCTGTTGAACAGTATGGTGCCTGGGGCAGTACTGGTGCAATTCGGCTGAGATAAAACCAATTTTCCGTTTGATATCCCAGATGGTTTCTCCTGTTCCGCGTTGTCTTCCAAACAGCCAGATTTTTTGAGCATAGGCCTGTGGATTATCCCCGATAAATAAACTGAGCAAGGTGGTTTTCCCGCTTCCGTTTGGGCCGATGAGGGCCCAGTGTTCTCCGGCTTTAATCTGCCAGTTAATTGATTTTAATATTTCCTGACCATCATAGTTTATATTTACATCCTCAATTGAAACCATAATATCGGGGAGGGCGGGATATACAGGTATTAAATTTACCGGCAGGTGTTTTAATGCTTTTCCTGTTTTTTGAATGATTGGCTCGCGATATACCAGCATATCCCTGCAATAGAGTGTTTGGGTAATAAAATCAGGCAATTCATCGGTTTCTAAAGCAAGTAATACCAGGGTTTTAGATTTTGATATTTTATTCAGTGTATCTTTTAATATCCTCGTGCCTTCCTGATCCAATCCTATAAAAGCATTATCGATAATAATTATCCGGGCATCGGAAGAAAATGCCCTGATCAATTCTATTTTTCGCAATTCACCGTTTGAAAGCTCAATGTTTTTTTTATTTAATAAAACTTCAGCGCCAAATTCGTGAAGTAGTTTTTTTGTTTCAGAATTAATTTTACCGTCTGGCCAGAAATAATCTTTTACCAGCGGGGCATGTATAGAGTCAAAGCTGTTCCAACGCTGCTGCAGGTAAGGATTTTCGTGTGAGGAGAGTTTTAAAGTAGACTGAAAATTTACTGATGTAATTTTCTCGAAGGGAATGTAATAATCAGCAGTTCCCCTAATAACAGGCAATATTCCGGCAAGGGCTTTTCCAAATGTTGTTTTCCCGCTGGCATTTTCTCCTACAACAGCCAAATGCTGCCCATTGCAAATTTGTAAACTGGTGTTGCCAAAAACCTCTTTCGCATAAAAACGAAAACCAACATTTTTAAATTTTATGAAAAGTTCCGGCCCCATTTATTGTTTTGTGAAAAATAACAAAGATAGATTTTATGTGCAGGATGATACCATTGATTTTTGAAATATTGGACTATGGCCAATTTTCCTGTAATAGTAATTTGAATTTTACCAAATTGAAATTATCAATTTTAAAACTGAATAATTTCAAATCTTATGTTTTTGAAACACTGCAAATTATTGACACAAATTTTGGATTTAAGGTGCAGGTTATTTACATTTAAGGATAGTTTATGGAAAGTGGCAGGGCAGATTTGTGAAAAATAATCCGGATTAGATTTTATTTACCTATGGATTATTGGATTATCGTTTCGGTTTAAAATATTTTGAAAAAACGTTAAGCAAATAGTTAACCAACATTATATAAGTCATGGAAAACAATAATGAAAAAAAGCAGGATCCGCAGCTCATATCCTATCTTACGTTGAGAAAAGCTGTTGGAATACTTGGTGTGGCATTTTCTGTAGTACTGGTGATTGGAAGTGTTGTTTGTGGCGGTTGTGAAGAAATTCAGGGTTCTATCAGCAGTTATTACCATACCAATATGAGAAATATTTTTGTGGGTATTCTTTGTGCAATTGCCTTATTTTTATTTGCATATAAAGGATACGACAACAGAGATGCAGTAGCCGGTAATCTAGCCTGCCTTTTTGCTTTGGGAGTGGCATTTTTTCCTACATCTGTCACCGACTCATTAACACGCTGTATTCCAAACCCAATTGAAAATCATATTATCAGTGTTATACATTTTACTTCGGCTGCGGGGTTTTTCCTTGTGCTTGCCTATTTCTCCATTTTTTTGTTCACAATAAATAAAGGCGAAATTACAAAAATGAAATTAAAAAGGAACAGGCTTTACAAAATATGCGGGTACGTAATGCTTGCTTCTATTCTTTTAATTGCAGTGTATTCCATTTGTCTGAACCTTGGACGCTGTGAGGGTCTTATTAAATTTGATCCGGTTTTCTGGCTTGAAACGATTGCATTGTGGGCTTTTGGTGTTTCATGGCTTACCAAGGGAAATACTTTATTAACGGATAAAAAAGCTTAATAAATAATTTTTTCGGGAAGAAATCAAGTTTGGAAAATGTTCTAATTGTGTGGACAAATGTCACACCCATGCAGCCAACGGAAAATTTTGGAATATCAATGTGCACCGGGATGAATTTTATGATGTACAAAAATGCAAAGAAAAGTGTGGAGAATTGACACAACTAAACCTTAAAATTGACAAACGGATTTGCGGAATATGTATTTCGGTGTGCCTGGTTGGTAAAAAATAAAATAGCTTCGGGTAGTCAGCATTGTTAAAAATAAATAACTACCGGCACAAACGCCTGCTTGGCGGCAAATTAGTCTGTTTGGCCAGTTGCGGCCCAATTATACTTTTTCTACTGATTATTAAATTTAAAAATGGCCGAAACATTATCTTTATAAGAATACAGCAGAAAAATATTCATAACAAAAACAATTACAGCTACTCCGATTCCTTTTAAATCGAGAAATATATGAAAAACGAGTATACCGATAATCAGGGGTATTAAAGCCAGGGTGGCCAGTATTGTAAATTTATTTGTCAGCAGGGCAAGGCCAATAAGTATTTCCAACAAACCAATAGCTTTTATTACAAAACCCGCCCCGATATTCGAAAGCTCAACAACAAATTGCATGGCATCTTTCATATAAGCTGCATTCAGCCAGTCTCCAAATTTATTGGCGCCGGAAAAAACAATTAATACACCCAAAACAATACGGACAACAGAAGTAGCATTTTTCATAAATAGTAATTTTAATTGTGAGGATTTATTGAATAAATTTTAAAGGAACACAGTAAAATCTTTGTTTTGATTTTTAAAACACCTGGAAGTGTAGGTTGTTCAAAATTTAAACGGTATAAAACTAAACATTATCTTTCGCCCTTTGAGAATAATTAGTGAGTTTCACACAGATACCTAACCAAATTTTTATCCGACAGAAGGTTACATTTTTAATTTCAACCGTCATAATTAAACAAACCGAAATACATAATTACATGAAGACACTTTTAATTTATTTTTTTTTGAGTATGTCTTTTTTTGTTTACTCACAGGATGAGATACTGCCTGATAACATTGAATCTGCATTTATGGAAAAATATCCTGATACCAGGATTGATAACTGGAAATATGAAAATGCAATCTATTATCTGGAATATTACAAACGAGGGAGCATGTACACAGCTGCATTTAATGATAATGGCCAATGGATAGAGACTTCTGAAACTATTTCTGATTTTGATATTCCCGTATTATTATCAGAGTATCTGAAAAAAAATTATCCCTCGGGAAAAATATTGTTTACCGAGAGTATTGTTAATACCAGCCCGGTTCGTTATGTCCGGGTAAACCTGAATAATGAAAATAAACTGATAGTAATTAAATTAGACAGCAACGGGAAAAATATTGTTGTTGAAAAAACTGAAGAGTACGTTCAGTAGCTCAATGATTCTAATATAATGGCTATAATGGCGCAAGCGTCCGCTTGTGCCTCTATTTTTGCCTCTTGTAAATATATCTTGTATACTATAAATTATTCTTCAAAGCAATTATTCAATTATTACAACATCAATTAATCCTGTTTCGCCACAATAATCCATTGCACTGCTATATACATAATCTTCAGGTTTATAGACTATACCTTGTTCTACAGGATTATTATGAAGGTAATCTAATTTTTGTTGCATAATTATATTATTGAATAACTCGATAGGTTTATTATGCTGTTGCCACAACTGGAAGTTATTATTATTTCCGTTCATTTTTCCGGCACTATTCATCATCTGTAGTATCCAATCACGCCTGCTTTCCTTTGGATTTTCGGATATTGCAATCTTTAGCCGGGTTGAAGTATAGCTTTTCATATCCCGTACGATATTTTCAAGCTTATTTGTCCCGCTGCTGATTATCATATGGATGTGGTTAGACATAATAACCCAGGCATGAATATTTAGTCCTTTATTTTTTTGACAATATCGCCAGCTGTCTAAAATTATTTCTTTGTATTCGTTTCTGATAAACAGATCAATCCAATTTACAGTGGCAAAACTAATGAAGTATAAGCCATCATGATTCCTGAATTTGTATTTTCTGCTCATAAAAACAAGTTAATAAAAATGAGGTGTTTATACAAAGTATCAGGTGTCTAGCCCTAAAATAAGTTTACATAAATGTAAACCATGGCGCAAGCGTCCGCTTGTGCCAATTTATCTATATTCAGGATGCAATACAGGCACAAGCGGACGCTTGTGCCAAAGATCCAGCCTGGAATTAAGCATGAATATAAAATTTGGTATATAACAAATTAAAAGATAAAAACATAAAATCGAAAAGTGACCCAGGGAGGACTCGAACCCCCAACCCTCAGATCCGAAGTCTGATGTTCTATCCATTGAACTACTGGGCCATAT
>JAFGSZ010000100.1 GCA_016934395.1 Bacteroidales bacterium | reverse complement strand
CTTGATCCTTCAGGCGATAATTTTCATTATTACCTGGGGGGAGATTATGATGCTGAAAAAGTAGGTATCCTGGAACGTTATAAAAATTATAACGGGGTGGATGGAAATTCGCCAACCTCGGCCCAATCGGGCGGTGAGTTTGCCACTGCCAGTAAAACTTCACCTGATGTAGAAGACATAAACAGGGACAATACCCTGAATGAAACAGAAACCTATTATCAGTACCATGTAAGCCTCCGCCCGGAAGACCTTAAAGTGGGGCGGAATTTTATTTCTGATGCAGTAGTTGCCGATGTAAAATTTAAAAACGATGTACGGTCAAAAGTTACCTGGTATCAGTTCCGGATACCCATTTCGGAGTATGAATCAAAAATCGGATCAATTGAAGATTTTAAATCCATCCGGTTTATGAGAATGATGGTTACAGGATTTGAGAAATATACCATAATGCGTTTTGCAACCTTACAACTGGTACGGGGTGAATGGCGGCAATATCAGCTGGACGTTAACGACGGCGGCCCTTCTATTACGGAGCAATGGCTTGACGGGGTGCTGGATATTTCTGCGGTAAATATTGAAGAAAATGCAAGCAAGGAACCTGTAAATTATTTGCTGCCACCAGGTATCGACAGGGTAATTGACCCAAATCAACCCCAACTGCGTGAATTGAATGAACAAGCCATTGTTTTAAAAGTAAAAGACCTGAAAGATAATGATGCACGTATGGCCTATAAAAATGTGGAGCTTGACCTGCGGCAATACCAAAATCTTAAGATGTTTATTCATGCTGAAGCCATTCCCGGTGATGCGTTAAAAGATTATGACCTCACTGCTTACATCAGAATAGGATCGGACTATAAAGATAATTTTTACGAGTATGAAGTGCCGCTAAAAATTACCGAACCCGGATTATATAATAATGATAGTGAAGCAGACCGAAAACTCGTATGGCCTGATGAAAATATTGTGGAACTTGAACTGGAACAACTCGTGGAGGTTAAAAAGAAGCGCAATGAAGCCATGATGAACGATCCAGTTAACTTTTCCATCGATAAAATATACCGATGGTACGATGGCGAAAAAAACATGATTAAGGTGAAGGGAAATCCGAATTTAAGTAATGTGCGGGAGATAATGATCGGAATCAGAAACCCCGGAGACGGAAGCAGTATAATCGTTAATGATGGATTACCGAAATCTGCAGAAGTATGGTTTAATGAATTGCGGTTAACCGATTTTAATAATAAAGGAGGTTGGGCAGCCAATGCCAGGGTGCAGGCTAAACTTGCTGATTTTGGATCGCTTTCGCTCGCGGGAAGTACAAGCACTCCGGGCTTTGGGAGTATTGAACAAACCGTGGATGAACGATCAAAGGAAGAAGCCATTCAATACGACATTTCTTCGAACCTTGAATTGGGTAAGTTTTTTTCAGAAAAGGCCGCTGTGTCAATTCCCTTATACCTTGGTTTATCGCGGTCAATTATAAATCCTCAGTATTATCCCGGAGACCCGGATATATTACTGAAAGATGCCCTTAAAGATGCAGAAACCCAGGCAGAGCGGGATGAAATAAAACAATTCTCACAGGATTTTACCGAACGGAAAAGTATCAATCTTACTAATGTTCGATGGAATAAGGAGGTTAAGGGTTTCAGGGTTGTTTCGCCGGGGAATATTACAGCCGGCGTAAATTATAATGAAACCTTTTCAAGAAACTATACCACCGAATATAACCGTATTATCAGGTATGGAGCTAACCTGAATTATATTTACAGCGCACGCCCAAAAAGTATTACACCATTTAAAAGCGTTAAGGGATTAAAATCGCCGTATTTCAGGTTAATAAAAGATTTTAATTTTAACTTATACCCGTCGCGGTTTTCTTTTAATACTAATCTTGACCGAAATTATAATGAAGTAAAATTACGGGATGTATATTACCGGGATAGTGAAATTAAAATTGATTCCACAGTAAATAAAGATTTTACCTGGGCGCGGGTGTATAACCTGAATTGGGATTTTACACGCTCGTTAAAATTTACTTACAGCGCCACTAATATTGCACGTATTGATGAACCTCAGGGCGGATACGACCTGTTTAAAAGTGATAATGATTTCTGGAAAGATTCTGTAAGACAAAATATTTTAAATGGGGGAAGAAATACAAATTTCAACCAGGAATTTAATCTCACATATAACCTGCCAATTAATAAGATCCCAATATTAGACTGGATTAATATTTCAGCAAGGTACAATGCAAAAATGTCATGGGACCGTGGCCCGATCCTGGCAGATGAAACCCGCGATCTGGGAAATAATTTAAAAAATTCTAATTCCATCCAATATAACGGGCAGTTTAATATGAATACCTTATATAATAAAATCGGATTTATTAAGCGTATCGATAATAAATACCGTACAGGAGGAAGGCGCACGACAGAAAAAAGATATAAAACAGTAAATTATAGTAAAAGAACATTTTTCAAAAAGGATGCCCCAAAGAGTATTTTTCACAAGCTGGGCACCGAGGATGTTACTGTAAAAGTTTTTGATGTGGACGGTAATGAATTGAAGGCAGATGTGGAAATTGTTAGCGCCAATAAAATTAATGTTACAACAAATGAAGATTATATTGGAGTTACTGTGGAGGTTGAAGGGAAAATAGAATTGGGTGAAAATCCGGTAGTTTTTATTTCAGAAAATTTCGTTCGGGCGCTGACCGGACTTAAAAATATCTCGGTATCCTACCGTGAAAATGGCGGAACCATCTTGATGGGATATCTTCCGGGAACAGATTTTTTTGGTATGAACACTACAGATTTTAGCAATGCCCCCGGTTTACCTTTTATCCTGGGCTGGCAGGATGATAATTTTGTAAGAATGGCCGCCGAGAATGACTGGTTAACAACAGACTCTTTATTTAATAATCCCTATATTTATACCACTTCCAACGATTTAAGCATCAGGGCAACCTTTGAACCTTTTAGGGGATTTCGTATCGATCTTACAGGTCAGCGTCAATATTCCGAGGCCGTAAGTGAATATTATTTTTATAACGATTCCATCAATGATTTTACTTTTGAAAACCGCATTCAGGATGGGAACTTTTCAATTTCATTTATAAGTATCGGAAGTGCTTTTGAAAAAATTTCAAGTGATAATGATTATGATTCGAAATATTTTAACCGTTTTAAAACAAACAGGGAGGTTATTTCAGCCAGATTACATGGAAACAGAGTGGGAGGGACACATTCGCCTGCATATTATGACGGCTACGGGCCTACATCTTCGGAAGTGCTGATACCGGCTTTTATATCGGCATATGGTGATATCGACCCTCAAAAAGTTACGCTCGATAATTTCCCATGGTTTATGATGCCTAACTGGAGGATTACCTTCGATGGATTATCGCGAATCGATTTTATAAAACAATTTGTACAATCTTTAAATATTTCGCATGCTTACCGTTCAACATATAGTATTGGTTCATACATAACGAACCTCGATTACGAAACCGATCCGACCGATGGATTAAGTTATATCCGGGATTTTCAGGATAATTTTGTTCCCGAATACCAGATTAATTCTGTGTCGATAAATGAACAAATCAGTCCTTTAATTAACGTGGATATTACCTGGAAAAACAACCTGATTACACGGTTCGAAATTAAAAAATCGAGGATGATTGCCTTAAGTCTTACCAACAATCAAATAACCGAAACCAGGAATGATGACCTGGTTGTTGGCACAGGATACCGCTTTAAAGAAGTACCCATTATATTATCCACAGGAGGAGGACAAACTGCCTATAAAAGCGATCTTAATTTAAGGTTCGATTTGACTATGCGAGACAATATGACTATAATTCGACCTTTGGTACTTGAAGAAAATTTAGATAAACCACAGGTATCAGCAGGGCAAAAGATTTTTAAAATTAATTTTACTGCTGATTATGTACTTACCGAACGGTTTAATATACAATTGTTTTTCGACAGAACCGTTAACACGCCACATACCGGGAGGTCCTATCTTACAGCCGATACAAACATTGGATTTAGTATCAGGTTCTCGTTGTAAATAAATCCGTTAGTAAATAATAGTAAAAAGCTTTTGTATAAATAAGAATCATCATAATTTTGTAAGAAATATTATTCTACATTTAGAATTTTACAAATTTTAATTTAAACAAAATCATGAAAATTCCTGCGAATTTAAAGTATACCAAAGATCATGAATGGATAAGGGTTGATGGTGAAGAAGCTCTTATTGGTATAACAGATTATGCCCAGGGCGAACTTGGAGATATTGTGTTTATTGAAATTGAAACTGAAGGTGAAGATCTTGAAAAGGGCGAGGTATTTGGTACAATTGAAGCAGTAAAAACCGTATCAGACTTATTTATGCCGGTTACAGGCAAGGTTATTGAGATTAATCCCGAACTAGAGGATGCCCCCGACCTGGTGAATAAAGATCCTTTTGGTAAAGGCTGGTTAATTAAAATAAATATTGTGGATGCCGGTGAACTGGACGATTTATTAGATGCGGATAGCTATAATAAACTATTGGAATCGTAAACAGATCAAAATAGTATACATCCTAAAACCTCAACATGGTGGTTGGGGTTTTTTTATAAATAATTCTTTTACAAGATGAAAATCTTAGTTACAGGAACTGCAGGCTTTATCGGATTCCATTTGGCAAAAAGGCTTTTAGCCAGAGGTGATGAAGTTGTGGGCCTTGATGTGATTAATGATTATTACGATGTGAACCTTAAATATGCCCGTCTAAAGCATACAGGAATACCAAGGGAAAAGATCGATTATGGGAAAATAGTGGGTTCCGAAACCTATCCTGAGTATTCGTTTATTAAACTGGGACTTGAGGACAAGGTAAACATTGATAAATTATT
>JAFGSZ010000099.1 GCA_016934395.1 Bacteroidales bacterium | reverse complement strand
TATCTGTATATCAGAAGTTTTTATTATTTACGAACATCCCTAAATTACTACCAAAACTTTATGAACTTTAAGTACTCCAGAGCACTCTATGAACTTAATTTACCCATACAGGTTTCTATACTTTTCCACAGCAGATCAGCCGTATTATCCCAGCTGAATTTCTGTCGCTGTATCCTGCCTTTTTGAATTAAGTCATCACGCAGGTTGGTATCCAGAAAAAGTTGGATCATTACCTCTTTAATAGAATCAACCGACTGGGGATCTACATAAAGTGCAGCCTCACCCCCAACCTCGGGCATAGAAGATGTAATTGAAGTTATTACCGGTACATCACACTTGAGCGCTTCCAGAATGGGAATTCCAAATCCTTCGAAAAAAGAGGGATAGGTTACTGCAAAAGAAGAGGCCATAATTTTCGACAGGGGTTCAATACCCATCCTGCCGGTAAAAATAATCTCGTTCCTGTATTTTGAATTATCATATGCCTCCTGCAGTTCGCTGGTCCACCATTTGCGCGGGCCAACCACCAGCAATTTTAAATTGGAACAATGCGATTCTTTAAACAAATTAAAGGCCTTAATAAGGTTTGTAAGGTTTTTTCGCCGGTGTATCAGTCCCACAAATAAAAAATACGGGCATCCCTGTGTATATTCATCTCTTACTTTTTGTTTCTCTTCATCACTGTATGGCCTGAAAGATTCATTTGCCCCATTGTATACCACATCAATCTTTTTATGATCGTATTTAAACCGGGAAACAATATCATGTTTGGTATATTCCGATACTGTTGCGATCCTGTCTGCCTTTTGTACAAATCTTGGAAAAAAGTATTGATAATACTTCCGTACATGCCAGGGGATAAATTCAGGATAATGAAAAAAATTCAAATCATGAATTACAGCCATCGATTTGGTGCTTGTGCCCAGTGATAACCAGCCATCAGGAGATAAAAAAAGGCCGGGCTTGTGGCGGTGTAAAGCCAGCCGTATGCCGGTTTCAAAATACAGGTACCACAATACAGGATGCCGGGCCTGCGGATGTATAACTACAGGCTGAATATTATCAGAAAAAATAAACTCATCCGAATATTTCCTGTCGAACATAAAAACAAACTGATGTTCCTTGTGCTGTGTGGTAATACGTTTTAGTGTTTCATAGGTAAACCAACCAATACCCTCAAGTTTATTGGGGAGCAACAAGCGCGTATTTACTGCTATTTTCATGAATCCAAATATCGCCTTCTTAAAAATACACCCCCAAAATAAAATAAATATGTGAGATATTTACATTGTTTTTAATTTTATTTGCCTTTGAAAATTGAGTTTTGCAGAAACGAATGTGAAAATAATTTGTGCAAAGGTTGTTGCTTTTCAGTAAAATACCAGGAAAAGATTTTAAGCCGGGGATTCTAAAACCGCACGCAATACAAATGTATGCGAGGGACATATTATCGGAACTTCACAAGGCCAAAACCAGCAATAAAAAAACCGGGGATCACCCCCGGCCGGCTAAATCACTAATATATGTGGACTTTATTTATTGTTCGGTTACGGTTTCCATCTGAACTTCTATAGTACCCGGAGAAACAGTTTCAACTACTACTTTTGAAGTGGCTTTTTTATATGATATCATTGTGGTTTCTACCTGATACACTCCGGGTTTAATTCCTGAAAACTCAAAATTCCCGTCAAAATCAGTATAGGTTACTTTTTCAGTGCCTTCCAGCTTTATGGCAACTCCGGCCAGGTATTCACCACTTATTTTATCAACAACCTGTCCGCTCAGGCTGGTGGTTGCGGTCCTTTCATTTTCTACTTTACTTTCTATATTGCCGGCAAACAGGCCTAAACCAGAAATTGCGGCCAGTGATACTATTAAGATAAATTTTTTCATCGTTGTATAAATTAGATTACGATGTAAAAATACAGCCAATACCCGGTTGTATCTGTTTCGGGATTGTGATTTTTATCTTAAATTTACGTTAAGAAAGTTAAACTCTAATCCGATTGGTGCGGCGGCCGCAGCAGATCATTAATAGTTTTCACCGGATTAAATGTTTCCAGGGGTACTTCCACAAAAAGGGTATTCCAGTCTGACATGGCGCCGTTCCATAATCCGGGAAGTTCAAGCGCTTTCAGATTTTTACCATTAAAAGATTTATTCGAAATAAATCCTGTACCGGGATCGCGAAAAGGTATTAAATCAAACTTCTCTCCTTTATAATTATATATTCCGCATACCAAATCTACCGGATTAAAATGTGTTCCTGATGAAAAGATAGCGGCCTGCTGTGTGTTATTCATATCCACCTGCGCGGATTCGGCAATCTGCAGGGAAATGGTGCCATCAGGATTCTTAGCCCAAACAGGTCCTCCCCCGGGTTCACCTTCATTTTTCACTACACCGCAAACACGTATTGGCCGGTTGAGTTTTCTTTTAAGGTATGTAAGTATTTCACTTTTATCTTTATACTCTTTATCCGGAATTACAAACAGATTGTCTTGTACAAAATCCTGAATTTCTTTCAACTGATTTAATTCAATTGATTCTGGTGAATCCAGCATCCGAAGGTAACGGAATATCTTTTCCCGGTATTCCAGTAAAATTCCGGCAAGTATTTTTTTATAGAGCACCGTGGTTTCTTTTAGTTTATCGTGAACCACGTTATCAATGTTTTTAATAAAAATAATTTCCGACCGGCATTCGTTCAGATTTTCCAACAGGGCTCCGTGTCCACCCGGCCGAAAAAGTATACTGCCGTTGCCAAGCCTGAACGGATTATTCTCCATATCTACAGCAATAGTATCTGTGGAGGGTTTTTGAATTGAAAATTGTATATCGTACTTAACCTTAAACCGTCTTTCATATTTTTCTTTTACCTGTTGGAAATGTTCCCTGAAAAGTTCCATATGCTCGGGAGAAACTGTAAAATGTAACTGTACACGTCCCGAATTTTCCCTGGCATACAGGGCCCCCTCAACAAGATGTTCTTCAAATGCCGTTCGTATTTCTTCTTTGTACTTATGAAATAAAAGCAAACCTTTAGGGAGCGTACCATAATTAAGTCCTTCAGAAAATAAAAAGGCTTTTAATATTTCACTGTACCTGCCCGAAGCCACTTTCTGTGCCAGCGATTCGTCAGACATACAAAGATTAAGATTCTCATAAAAAGCAAATTTCGGAAGGTTTCTGAAAAATATCTGTGCGCTGGTATCCTTAATAGCTTCGATAGATTTTACTTCCCCGGTTAAAAGTTCTTTATCGAATTTAAACAGGCTTTTGAACATCCTTGAAGCTGCCCCTGAAGCAGGAACAAATTTTAAAATATTCTGTCCGGAGTTTTTTTCATAGGTGGTTCTGTAAGCATTGGCCTGTGCCTCTCTAAGCTTGAAAATTCCATTATCAATGGTGGCTGCTTTTTTAAGCTCCAGATACGGAAAACCCTCCTTAAACCTTTCGATTTGCTGTTCTACCTGAGATACAAGGATTCCTGCCTTTTTAAATTGCTGTAGATCTTTTTCTGAAATCATAATTATAAGTCTGTATTTAACTGTATACGGTTAGTACTACACTCCTTGATCCGCCGTAATTTCGAAACTCACAAAAATATATGCCCTGCCAGGTCCCCAGGTTTAGCCTGTGGTTTGTAATCGGTATGGTAAGCGATTGCCCGAGTATTGAAGATTTTAAATGGGCAGGCATATCATCAGGGCCTTCCAGCGTGTGAACATACAAAGGGGAGTTCTCAGGGACTAAGGTATCGAAAAAAGTTCTGAAATCTTTTCTTACCGAAGGATCGGCATTTTCATTTATGGTAATGGCTGCCGAAGTATGCTTAATTAAAATATTCAACAATCCCTTTTCTGGTAAGGCGTCGAGGTGGTCTTCAATAACCCGTGTAATCAGATGATATCCCCTTGAATATCCTTTAAGTGAAATTTCTTTTTGCTGAATCATAATATCTCTATCGTGGGTTTAAGCAAAAATAAACCATTTTTTTAATTGTTTTTGAAAAGAATAAAATCAAAAATATTTTACCTATTTTTGAGGGATTCGGAGTCAATCATCAGTTTCTACCAAGGATGAAAAGAGTTTTAATTGTATGTGTGAGCGTTTTAATCTTCGTCTCTGTTTTTTCCCAGGAAAAAAACCTGGTGCAACTCACCGGCAGAATTTTAAATGAACAAAGTATACCCCTGCCCTTTGCGCATGTACTTGTGCTGAATAACTACAAAGGAACCATAACCGATTACGAAGGAAAATTTTCGTTTGTAGTGGAAGAAAACGATACGATCATGTTTTCTAATGTGGGTTATAAAAGAAAAATCTTAATTGTGCCCGAATCACTCCCTGAACCTTTTCTTACCCTTGATATTCATCTGGAAGAAGATACAATAATGATTGCCGCGGTGGAAATTTACCCATGGAAATCGTATGAGGAATTTAAGGAAGCCTTTCTCAATCTGAAATTGCCCGAGGACGATATGGACCGCGCCCGGAAAAATATTGCCCTGATAAAAACCCAGATTATTCTGGATAATTCTCCAAATCCCCAAGCTAATTTTAAGCATGTACTTCAGGAACAATATAATAAAACGTTCATTCGGGGACAGTATCCCACATACCAGTTATTTAACGCCGTGGCCTGGGCAAAATTTTTTGAGGCGCTGCAAAATGGAGATTTTAAAAATAATAAGGATGACTGACCGACGGATTAAATTTTATTACTACTTACAATTTATTTTTTTTGTTCCTGTTTAATATGTATTGTATCGTTTAATCTTATGCTGAATAAAGCATTTTATATACTCCTTTTTTGTTTTGTTGTTGCGCTTAACCCGCTTTATGCCCAGGAATACGCAAAGGTTACAGGCACCCTTACCGATGAGGAAAACAATCCTCTGTTTTCTGCCAGCATTGGAATAAAAGAAAACTCAACAGGCACCGTATCCGATGAAAAAGGAAAATTTGAGTTTGTTGTGCCTGCCAATGAAAAGTTTACCCTGGTGATATCGTACCTGGGATACGATGAAGTAAGCCTTACACTAACATTAAAACCCGGAGAAACCTACACCCTTAACCAGAAATTAACACCAGTAAGTCGTCAGTTGGATGATGTGGTGGTTTACAACAGGTTTGACCGGACCAATACCCTTGTTCGTATCGATATTAAATCCATTGACCAGATTCCATCAGTAAGCGGTGATTTTGAATCACTGCTGAAAACCCTGCCCGGAGTTTCATCTAGTAATGAGCTAAGTTCCCAATATTCAGTTCGTGGAGGCAACTTCGATGAAAACCTGGTATATGTAAACGATATTGAAATTTACCGGCCCTTTCTTATCCGCTCAAGTCAGCAGGAAGGGCTCAGTTTTATAAATTCCGATATGATCTCATCAATCCAGTTCTCAGCAGGCGGATTTGATGCCATGTACGGTGATAAAATGTCGTCCGTGCTCGATATTAAATACAGCCGCCCGACAGAATTTGGCGGATCGCTTTCTGCGAGTATGCTGGGAGCTGCAGCACATGTTGAGGGGATTTCTAAAAACAGGCGTTTTACCCTTAACTCGGGAATTCGGTATAAAACAACCCAATATCTTCTGGGTACGCTGGAAACCACAGGAGATTATAAACCTTCATTTCTTGATTTCCAGACATTTCTTACGTATGATATTTCGAAAAAACTCGAAATTAATTTTCTGGGAAATATTTCTTTAAATAAATTTCAACTGATCCCAGAAACACGAAGTACCAATTTTGGAACCTACCAGGAAGCCCTTAACCTGACCATTTTTTATGAAGGACAGGAAATCGACCAGTTTGACAATTATATGGGGGCTGTATCCATAAATTACCGCCCTTCGGATAAACTGTCATTAAAATTGATTGGTTCCGCATTCCGGTCGCTTGAAGATGTGCGTTACGATATACTGGGACAATACTGGATTAATTTATTAGATAATGTAGTCGGCTCGGAAACCCAGGGCGATAGTATTCTGAATATCGGCGTGGGCACTATTCTTGACCATGGCAGGAATTTTCTTGATGCCCTTATTTATGCAGTAGAACATAAAGGAAGCTTTTATTCCCCTAACAACAACCTGAAATGGGGCCTGAAGTATCAGATTGAAGATATACGGGATAACCTGAATACCTGGGAATATCTTGACTCTGCAGGATATTCACTTCCGTATTCCGATGGGGATGTTAATTTATATAAAGCATCACGGTCAAAAAATCACTTGTATTCTTCAAGAATTACAGCCTACATACAGAATACTTTCAATTTTTCTCCCGGCAGCTCTGATATTTTTCTTACTGCCGGAATAAGAACCAATTACTGGGACTATAACAATACAATACTGATAAGTCCGAGAGCATCTGTTTCAATAAATCCGCATTGGGAAAAAAATTTCACATTCCATTTTGCCACAGGATATTACTATCAGCCTCCGTTTTATAAAGAATTAAGAGACCCTGAAGGTATTCTTCATACAAATCCGAAAGCACAGAAGTCGGTTCACTATGTTTTAGGAAGCGACTTAAAATTTACAGCCTGGAGCCGTCCGTTTATTTTTACTGCAGAAGTATATTATAAAAACCTTTCGCAATTAATTCCCTATAAAGTTGAAAATGTAAGGGTGCAGTATTTGCCTGAGTTTACAGCAAAAGGTTATGCTGCCGGCATTGAGTTTAAAGTAAATGGTGAGTTTGTGAAGGATGCCGAATCGTGGGTGAGTTTATCCATTATGCAAACAAAAGAAGATGCGCTTCAGGATTATTATATATCTAATGACGGCACAACCGTTTTTCCCGGGTACTATAGAAGACCAACAGACCAGCTCATTAATTTCGGATTGTTTTTCCAGGATTATTTACCCAACAACCCGGGGTATAAAGTGCATCTTTCAATTTTATATAGCACCAGTCTTCCTTACGGTTCACCGGATTACAAGAGGCCATCCGAAATTTATGAATTAGGAGCTTATAACCGGGTAGATATCGGATTTTCTAAAGCACTAAAAAAGGAAAGCAGTGTATTGTCCGATTCCAATCCCCTGCGATGGTTTAAAAATGTATGGATCAGCGCTGAAATTTTTAATTTGTTCGGGGTAAAAAATAAGGCTTCGTATGATTGGGTGCGCACCGTAAATAACCAGGCAGGATTGCCCAATATGTTTGCCGTTCCCAATTATCTTACCGGCCGCAGAATAAATGTAAAATTAAGCGCTAAATTTTAGAATAAACTTTTCCCAAAAATCCCGTTAAAAACAAGCTGATTTATATTTTTTCGCTCCCGGGGTTTATTTTCTCTTTCCTGAAGCTCCGGGGCAAAATCTCTGATATTACCTTTATAGCCTAAAGCTATAACGCTAACAGGCTCATAACGCGGAGGTAATTGAAAAAATTCTCGCGCTTTCACCTTATCAAATCCACCCATTACATGTGCAAATATTCCCATCGAAGTGGCCTGGGCAAGCAGGTTTCCGGTGGCCAGTCCTACATCGTGCCAGGCATATATGTTTTCCCTTTCTTTATAATCAAATGTCTTTTCAGTTATTGTTAATACCAATACAGGAGCATGGCCTGCCCAGATTTTATTGCCTTCATTCAAACAATTTAATAATCTGTTATAATGCTCCGGTTCGTCTTTTTTTCCAACAATAAAGCGCCAGGGCTGTTGATTGTTGCTTGAAGGCGCCCAACGTGCTGCTTCAAACAGTAAATTTAAATCTTCAGTTTCTATTCCGCGTTCTGAAAAAGTAACTGTACTTTTTCTTAATTTAACGCTATCTAACAACGACATTTGCATAATGTAAATTTTAGTTTTAAAATTACTGTTTCTTTTAAAATAACAGATTAACAAGCCATAGTGTTTATACATTGCTATTGTATAAATATAAATAATTAACAGGATTTATACTTTTTTTTCAATGTGTATTTTCACGGATTTAATTTATGACATCAAACCTAAGAATTATAAATATTAAAGAATAGCAAGAGAAACATGATAAATAACATATATTTGAATTAAAAAACATTTGTAAATTTGCTTTTCAACATATAATGTATATTTATTCAAATTATTAATTTTTAAGTAATAAATTATTATTTCTATGAACAGTCATGATTATATGAAAAAGGAGGAGCAGTACGGAGCTCATAATTACCATCCGTTGCCTGTTGTACTATCTAAAGGAGAAGGTGTTTATGTATGGGACGTTGAAGGTAAAAGGTATTTTGACTATCTTTCTGCGTATTCTGCAGTAAACCAGGGACATTGTCATCCTGCCATAATTAATGCATTAAAATTGCAGGCTGAAAAGCTTGCCTTAACCTCCAGGGCATTTTATAACGATTGTTTAGGTGAATTCGAAGAATATATAACCGGCTATTTCGGATACGATAAAGTTCTGCCTATGAATACGGGCGCTGAAGGTGATGAAACGGCTTTAAAATTATGCCGCAGATGGGGATATGATAAAAAAGGAATTGAAGAAAATAAAGCCAAAATTATTGTTTGTGCTGGAAATTTTCATGGCAGGACCATTACCATTATTTCCATGTCAACCGATCCGGATTCTTATAAAGGATTTGGCCCGTATACACCGGGTTTTGTAGTTGTTCCATATAATGATATTGAAGCATTAAAAAAGGAAATTGCCGATCCGAATGTAGCCGGTTTTCTTGTAGAACCCATTCAGGGAGAGGCAGGGGTTTATGTACCGGACGAAGGATATTTAAAAGCCGCTTTTGATCTGTGCAAAAAAAATAATGTATTGTTTATTGCCGATGAAGTACAAACCGGACTGGCACGAACCGGAAAATTACTGGCTTGTGAACACGAAGGTGTAAGGCCCGATATTCTTATTCTCGGAAAAGCGCTTTCCGGAGGTATGTATCCGGTTTCAGCCGTTCTGGCAGATGATGAAATTATGCTTTGTATTAAACCCGGTGAACATGGTTCAACATATGGCGGTAATCCTATAGCTGCAAAAGTGGCTATTGCTGCACTGGAAGTTATTAAGAATGAAAAACTGGCTGAAAATGCAGAAAAAATGGGTATACTTTTCAGAAAAGAATTGCAGTATTTAGTGGAAAAACATGAGATGGTAGAACTAATCCGTGGAAAAGGATTACTAAATGCCATTGTTATAAAACCCAAAAAAGGTAAAACAGCCTGGGATGTTTGCCTGGCACTAAAAGAAAACGGATTGCTGGCCAAACCCACGCACGAAAATATTATCCGTTTTGCACCACCGCTTATTATAAATGAAACTCAGCTTAAAGAATCAATAGGAATTATTAAGAAAACCCTTGAAGAATTTTAAGTTATACAAAAAAGCCCGGTTATCGCCGGGCTTTTTTAGTTCATAACTATTTTTCTATAACTAATTATTTTTTTATAGTTTCATCGGCAGTTTATTAAAACTGAATAATTTATCAGTGTCATATCAGTTTTAATGCTATTTTTTATGTTACAATAAAATATAAAAACTAAAACAACTTTATTTCGTAGAAAGGATTACCCTAATTGAATTTTAATATTAACAAGCCTTTTAACAGCTAACGGGAAATACCAGACTAAGTTAAATGGTTCAAACGAAAAATAGAATATGAGCTATAATGTACTTGTGGTTGATGATAATGCTACCTCCCGCGAACTCATATCCGAAATACTTAAAGAAACGAGTGACCAATATAATATCCTTCAATCCGAAACCGGTGAAGACGGTTTGAAAGTGGCACAATCCAAAAAACCGGATCTTTTAATACTGGATATCAAACTGCCTGATTTATCCGGATTTGAAGTTATTAAAAGACTTAAAAAATCCGATAGTACAAAAGATATCCCGGTACTAATGGTTACTGCGTATGACAATCCTGAAAACATCAACAATTCGTTTAATCTAGGCGCATATGATTATATTACCAAACCAATAAACGTTGATGAATTTAAATCAAGGGTAAAAAAAACCCTGAGCATAAATGAATCTATTTCGCGCATAAAAACACAGTTAAAAAAATCTGAAAAAGAAATTTTTAATTTAGAGCAGCGTGCGTTTATTTCAAATACGGCAATAAATTCATTTATAATAGTTAATAACAACGGTGAATTAGACTGGGCAAACGATGGATTTAAAACCATCCATGGATACACCATTGATGATTTTAAAAACAAATTTGGAAACACCATATTTAGCCTGTATCGAAACACCGAAATTGTAGATTTATTTACCACCTGCATCCGCGATAAAAAAACGGTGAGTTTTATTTCCGAAATTCTGGATAAAGGAGGTAATACAAAATGGATCCAGACATTTATATCCCCACATTATGGCAAAGATAATGAGGTTGGGAAATTGCTTGCTGTAGAAAACGACATTACCACATTACGGGCAAAAGAGGAAGAACTGAATAAGCTGAATAAACAAATTACAAATATTACCGATGAGCTCGAAAAAGCCAATTATCAACTTGAGAAACAAAAAGACGAACTCCGTCAGCAACATGAATTGATTGAGGTTGAGCAGGCAAAATCCGAACGTTTGATATTAAACATACTACCTTTTGAGGTGGCTGTTCAGCTTAAATCCAAAGGGCGGGCCGGAACAAGACAATATAAACTGGTATCTGTTATTTTTACTGATTTTAAAGGATTTTCGAAAATATCCAAACAACTTGAGCCAAAAGATCTGGTAAACATACTGGATACTTATTTTGCCAAATTCGATGATATTACCAGCCGGCATTATCTTGAAAAGATTAAGACCATAGGCGATTCATATATGTGTGCAGGAGGATTGCCGCTGCGCAATAAGAGTAATCCGATAAATGCGGTCCTCGCATCACTTGAAATTCAGGATTATATGAACCGGTTAAACGATTCAAGGGTTGTGAAAAATTTATCGGTGTGGGAACTGCGTCTCGGCATTCATACCGGTGAAGTTGTTGCCGGAGTAGTAGGCCGTAAAAAATTTGCTTATGATATCTGGGGAGAAACAGTAAATATTGCCCGCAGAATGGAACAGGCCGGACATGTTGGTATGGTAAACATATCAGGAACTACATACGATTATGTAAAAGATTATTTTAAATGTGATTACCGCGGTAAAATTGATGCTAAAAATATCGGCAAAATTGACCAGTACTTTGTAAACCGGATTATTCCCGAATTATCTGCAGATCAATTCGGGTATATACCTAACCAGAAATTCCTGAATATTATTAACCAGTTATAGTCTTAGTCGAAAAACATTTTCCAGGTTAGGGTCACTTGTGTCTGCCTTTAAGAACTTCTATAACATTTTCTATCCGTAAATTTTTCTGGCTCAATAAGACAATCAGATGGTACAACAAATCGGCTGTTTCGTTCAGAAATAGTTCATCATTATTGTCTTTGGCTTCAATAACCACTTCAACCGCTTCCTCGCCTACTTTTTGTGCGATTTTATTTATTCCTTTATTAAAAAGCTTTGTGGTATATGATCCTTCCGGCAGGTTTTTTTTCCGGTCGTCAATAAGATCCTGAAGCTCTGAAAGGAAATTTACAGATTGATTTATCTTGTTAAATTCATTAAAACAGGTATCATTTCCGGTGTGGCATACAGGGCCCGTTGGAATAGCTTTTATCAGCACTGTATCCGAATCGCAATCGGGGATTATTTCCACAACCTGCAATACATTTCCACTCTCCTCTCCTTTTGTCCACAGTCTGTTTTTTGTCCGGCTAAAAAAAGTGACCAGTCCTTCTTGTTGTGTTTTTTTCAAAGCCTCCTCATTCATAAAACCCACCATCAACACTATATTGGTTTTATTGTCCTGCACCACAGCAGGTATCAATCCATTCAGTTTTGTAAAATCAAGATCCATTGTTTTATAATTTTATAAACGTACCGGAATATTTTTTTTCATTAAATATTCTTTTAATTGCGGAACTGAAATTTCATTAAAATGAAAAATACTTGCTGCCAGTCCAGCATCTGCTTTTCCTTTTGTAAACACTTCGGCATAATGCTCCATATTGCCGGCCCCTCCGGAAGCAATAACGGGTATAGAGAGATTTTCTGATAATCGGGCCAGGGCTTCGCAGGCAAATCCGTTTTTTGTACCGTCATGATTCATGGATGTAAAGAGGATCTCCCCTGCCCCTCTGTTTTGGGCTTCTTTGGTCCATGAAAAAAGTTCTTTATCAGTAGGAATCCTGCCGCCATTAATATAGGGAGTCCAGCTTCCCTCCTTTTCCAGCGCGTCAATAGCTACCACAACAAACTGACTTCCAAAATTAAGCGCCATCTGATCGATCAGATCCGGATTTTTTAAAGCTGCCGAATTAATAGACACCTTATCAGCGCCTGCAGCCAGTAATGCCTCAATATCACTGAGCTCACTAATACCGCCTCCAACTGTAAAGGGTATATTCAAATTTTCAGCTATCCGTTTTACCAGTTTCACAAAGGTTTTTCTGCCTTCGTGCGAAGCTGTAATATCCAGGAATACCAGCTCATCAGCACCCTGTTCGGCATAAGAAGCGCCAAGTTCCACCGGATCACCAACTTCACGGATGTTCACAAAATTAATCCCTTTTACTGTTACTCCATCCCTGATATCAAGGCAGGGAATGATTCTTTTGGCTAACATCGTGCTAATTATTTTGTAAAATAAATTTTTCCAATTCTTTGAGCCGGATATGCCCCTCATAAAGAGCCTTTCCAATAATAGCTCCGTATATTTCCATTTCTGCCAGTTTTTCAATCTCTTCAACAGTAGTAATTCCACCGCTGGCTATCAGCTTCATTCCACTAAAGTGGTCAATCAATTCCTGATATAATTCTATTGATGTTCCTTCAAGCATACCGTCTTTACTGATATCTGTGCATAAAACATATTGAATACCAAAAGCCAGGTTTTCTTCCAAAAATGGAAAAATATCTATGCCCGAATCTTCCAGCCAGCCAGAAACTGCTATAGATTTATCTTTTACATCTGCGCCAAGAATAATTCTTTCCGCAGAAAATTCCCCGAGCCAGGAACGAAATAATTCCTTCTTCTGCACGGCAACAGAACCAATGGTTGCCTGGTAAGCTCCACAGTCAAAAACAAGCTTTATATCTTCATCAGATTTTATCCCCCCGCCAAAATCAATTTTAAGGCTGGTACCTTTAACCAGTTTTTCAAGAACCTTCCAGTTTACAACCTTTTTAGCTTTTGCCCCTTCAAGGTCCACCAAATGAAGCCGGGTGATTCCATGTTGTTCAAATTTTTTAGCCATGTCCAGGGGGTCGGCATTATATATTTTTTTCTGGTTATAATCGCCCTGGGATAAGCGAACACATTTCCCTTCAATTATATCAATTGCCGGAATTATAATCATAATTTAATAAAGTTCTTTAAAATTTCCGCTCCCACTTTACCGCTTTTTTCAGGGTGAAACTGTGTGGCATAAAAATTATTTTTATGTAAGCCTGCACTAAACGGGAAAATGTAATTTGAAGTTGCCGCTGTATCTTTTCCCAGAGAAACATAATAACTATGCACAAAATATACATATTTGTTAGTAATTGAGGGATCGAATATAGCGCTTTTAAGATCGAAAATAGTATTCCAGCCCATATGAGGCACTTTGGTGATATTTTCCATGCCCGGTTCCGGTATAAACCGTTTTACCTTTTCTTCAAAAATTCCCAGGCAATCTGTATTTCCCTCCTCAGAAAAACTGCACATCAGCTGCATTCCCAGGCAAATCCCCAATACGGGCTGTTTAAGATCCCTGATCAGCGAATCCAGTTTGTGGGCTTTTAAATAAGCCATGGTTGTACTGGCCTCACCAACACCCGGAAATATAACTTTATCTGCTGCCCTGATTTTTTTCTCATCGGCTGTAACAGTTGCCTGCACCCCCATTCTTTGCAGAGCATAATCTACCGACATAATATTGCCGGCGTTATATTTAATAATTGCCACTTTCATGATGATAATCTTTCAAACTGTAATTTTCACTACTATTATTGATCCGGGCCGGAAAACAATTTATTAACTAAATACCACTGTGCGGTTGTTATACACTAAAATTCTGCGCTGAAGATGCAATAATACCGCTGTGGAAAGAACAATTTTTTCGAGGTCCTGCCCTTTTCTGATTAGTTTTTTTACCGAGTCTTTATGGCTGATCCGGGTAACATCCTGCTCAATTATCGGCCCGGCATCCAATTCACTGGTTACATAATGGCTTGTTGCCCCGATAATTTTCACACCCCTTTTATATGCCGAATGATATGGTTTTGCCCCGGGAAATGCCGGTAAAAAAGAATGATGAATGTTTATTATTTTATTGGGATAAGCTTCAATAAATTTGTCTGACAAAATTTGCATATAGCGTGCCAGCACCACAAAATTTATCTTATTCTTTTTCAGCAAATCGAGTTCTTTTTTCTCCTGTTCATCTTTATTATCCTGAGTTACCGGGAAATGATAAAACGGAATATTAAATTGTTTGGCCACATGTTCCAGCTCGGTATGGTTGCTTACGATCATTGGCACTGAAACCGGCCATTCATTGGCCTGTACCCGCGAAAGAATATCGTAAACACAATGCGACATTTTTGAAATAAATATGGCCATTCGCGGAATCTGGTCATTAAAATACAGGGAATAACTCATGTTATATTTTGCTGCTATCTGAGTACCGAAAAAATCGCTGATCTTGTTATCAGGAATCAGAAAATTAGTGAGTTCCCATTCAATGCGCATAAAAAATATCCCGTCCTGCCGGTCTACATGCTGATCGAGATAAATAATATTACCGTTGTTATTAAATAAAAATTCAGTAACTCTGGCTACTATTCCCTGTTGATCGGGACAAAACATTAACAGGATGGCCGTATTTTTTCGTGGTTGGCTTTCCATATTTATAATACTCCTTTAGTTGTTGGAAGATCATAATTAAACATATCGCGTTTGATTGCCCTTTTTAATGCCCGGGCAAAAGCTTTAAATATCGCTTCAATTTTATGGTGTTCATTTTCTCCTTCGGCACTTATGTTAAGGTTGCATTTTGCCTCATCAGACAATGATTTAAAAAAATGCATAAACATTTCAGTAGGCATTTCTCCTACTTTTTCACGTTTGAATTCAACATTCCACACCAACCAGCTTCTTCCGCCAAAATCAAGCACTACCTGAGCCATACAATCATCCATAGGCACGGCAAAACCGTAACGTTCAATACCTCTTTTCGAACCCAGGGCTTTATAAAACGCTTCGCCCAGAGCAAGGGCCGTATCTTCTATAGTATGGTGTTCATCAACCTTTAAATCACCGGTGACCTTTATTGTTAAATTGCATCCCGAATGTTTGGCTATTTGTTCGAGCATATGATCAAAAAATCCCAAACCTGTATTTATTTCTGATTTTCCTGCTCCGTCGAGATCCAGTTCAATATGTATATCTGTTTCTTTTGTTTTCCGTGTAACTGTTGATTTTCGTGTTTCTCCGGATAAAAACTCAAAAATTTTGTCCCAGTCATTTGACTGCAATACACAAAACTGTGATAATCCCTGACTCTTTAACACAAACTCCTGATTTTTATCGGTATAATATATTGCTTTCGCCCCCAGGTTCGCAGCCAGCTGAACATCGGTAATCCTGTCGCCTATAACATATGAATTCTTCAAATCGTAACTTCCATTCATATATTTTTCGAGCATGCCGGTATTGGGTTTTCGTGTTGGGGCATTCTCTTCAGGCAGTGATTTATCAATAAGTATATCATCAAACAATACACCCTCGTTCTCAAAGGCTTTTAATATTTTATTCTGAACAGGCCAGTAACTTTCTTCAGGATAAGAATCTGTACCCAGGCCATCCTGGTTGGATACAATCACAAGATCAAAATCGAGATTCTTTTTAATAAAATACAGGTTTCTGAAAACACCGGGTAAAAATTCAAGTTTTTCCAGCGAATCAATCTGGAATGTTACAGGTGGCTCGTAAATAAGCGTTCCGTCCCTGTCGATAAAAAGCACTTTTTTCTTTTTGTCGTTATTCATAGTCTTGCAGCGCTTTTAATAAAACATCGTTTTCATTTTCAGTACCCACCGTTATTCTAAGGCATCCTTCACAAAGACTTACCCTTGACCTGTCTCGTATTACTATTTTTTGGTCTACGAGATAGTTATAAACGTCAACCGGTTTGTTCACTTTGATAAGAAGAAAATTTGCATCAGAGGGATATACTTTTATTATATAGGGTAAATTTAATAATTCGGCGGCCAATCTGTTGCGTTCATCGAGCAGTTCTTTTACCCATTCGGTTTTATAGGTTTCGGCAGATAAAGATTCTAATGCTTTTTGCTGGGTAAGAAAATTGATATTATACGGATACTTAATCTTATTTAAGACATCGATGATTTTTTTCTGACCAAAAGCCATTCCCAGTCTGATTCCGGCTAATCCCCAGGCTTTACTGAATGTTTGTAATATTACCAGGTTCGGATAATTATCCAGATCAGCTAAAAATCCCGGTTGTGCCGAAAAATCAATATAGGCCTCATCAAGCACTAACAGGCTGTTACAGTTCTTTATAATATCAGCTAGCGTATTTTTCGAAAAGGAGTTGGATGTAGGATTATTCGGGGAGCATAGAAAGATTAATTTTGTGCAAGCGTCTGAAGCCTTTAAAATTGCTTCTGCATTGATCTCAAAACTTTCGGATAAGGGCACTTTTCTAACCTCCACGGCATTTATATCTGCACAAACCTGGTACATGCCATAGGTGGGATCAATCGTTATAATATTGTCTACGCGTGGTTCGCAAAAAGCCCTGATCAATAAATCGATAGCTTCATCGCTGCCGTTTCCTAAAAAAATGCTTTCAGGGTTTACCTGTTTAATGACTGCGATTTTCTTCTTCAGGTCTCTTTGTAAAGGATCGGGATACCGGTTATATGGAGAATTATATGGATTTTCGTTTGCATCCAGAAATATAGCATCCCTACCCGTATATTCGTCTCTTGCCGATGAATACGGTTTCAGATGCTTAATATTTTCCCGTATAAATTGTTCTATACTTTTCATTTTTCCTTTTCTGAAATAAATTCCAATCTCAGTTTTACAGCTTTTCTATGTGCATCCAGACTTTCTGCCTGTGCCATTTCCATTATGGCTGTTCCGATATTTTGCAGCCCTTTTTCATTTATTTGCTGAAAGCTAATCTTTTTTACAAAACTATCAAGATTTACTCCGTTAAAAACTTTAGCATATCCATGTGTAGGCAGCGTATGGTTTGTTCCCGATGCATAATCTCCGGCACTTTCGGGCGTATAATCTCCAATAAAAACAGAACCCGCATTAATTACCTTTTCTGCCAGTTCCTCTGCATTTTTGGTACATATAATTAAGTGCTCGGGTGCATATTTATTCGTAAGATCCATAATAGTATCATCGTCTTTTAACAGAATAATTTTGCTGTTTTGCAAAGATTGCCCTGCAATTTCCTTTCGGGGAAGTTCATTTAACTGTGTTGATATCTCGCGGATAACCTCTTCAATAATTGTTTCATCTTTTGTAATCAGAAGCACCTGGCTATCCGGGCCATGTTCTGCCTGTGATAACAAATCTGAAGCAATAAAAACGGGATTGGATGTATTATCTGCAAGAACAGCCACCTCAGAAGGCCCTGCAGGCATGTCAATTCCGGTTTCCTGCCGGGCAACCAGTTGTTTGGCAGCCATTACGTACTGGTTTCCGGGTCCGAAAATCTTATACACTTTTGGTACAGATTCTGTTCCATAGGCCATTGCCGCGATTGCCTGTGCACCGCCAATTTTAAATATTTTAGTTATACCTGTAATTTGAGCAGAATACAATATAGCAGGATGAATTTCACCTGCATTATTTGCCGGTGTGCACATTACAATTTCATTACAACCGGCAATTTTTGCCGGAATGGCAAGCATAAGTACTGTTGAAAACAAGGGAGCTGTACCGCCCGGAATATATAGTCCTACTTTTTCAATGGCTACGCTCTTCTGCCAACAAACTACACCTTCGGTTGTAATTATTTTTTTTATTTCCAGTTTCTGTGAAAGGTGAAACTTTTCTATATTGGAACAGGCTAATTGAATTGCTTCTTTTAAATCTTTTGAAACCTTCTTTTCAGCCTCAATTATTTCCTGTTCAGTTACCTGTAGATTTTCTAATCTGGTCCCGTCAAATTTCAGCGAAAATTCCTTTACAGCCTTGTCCCCGTTTTCTTTTACCTGCTGAAGAATGCCTGATACTAATGATTCGAGTCTGGCAGTTTCCAGTTGGGGTCTCCTGAGTATTTCTGCCCAGTTTGATATTTTTGGGTACTTAATTACCTGCATAATTTACTGTTTTTACACGATCATTTTTTCAATAGGAATTACCAGTATACCCTGTGCTCCAAACTCCTTAAGTTTACCAATAATCTCCCAGAATTTTTTTTCATTCACTACTGAATGGAGTGAACTCCACCCCGGTTCAAACAAAGGCATAACTGTAGGACTTTTAATGCCGGGAAGAATATTGATGATCTTTTCAAGATTTTCATTTGGCGCGTTGAGCAATATGTATTTATTGTTTTTCGATTGTAATACCGCATGTATTCTGAATATAAAATCATTTAAAATGGCTTTTTTTGCCTTTTTTAATCCCGGAGTACTTATAATCACCGCTTCAGATTGTATAACCACTTCAACTTCTTTAAGCCGGTTACTTACCAGAGTACTTCCCGAACTAACAATATCAAAAATAGAATCTGCCAGTCCTATACTTGGGGCTATTTCCACCGATCCGCTAATCTCATGTATTTCTGCGTTCAGCTTATTTTCATCCAGGAATTTTTGCAAAATCCGGGGATATGAAGTGGCTATTCTTTTGCCATTAAAATAAGAATTGTCTTTATACTGTATGGATTGGGGAATCGCCAGGGATAACCTGCACCGTGCAAATCCAAGTCTTTCGGTGAGTTCCACATCTTTTCCTTTTTCCAGTACTTCATTTTCACCTACAATACCAATATCAGCCACGCCATCGGCAACGTACTGGGGTATATCGTCATCACGCAGAAATAATAGTTCTATTGGAAAGTTCGGCGATACCGATATTAATTTCCTTTTACCCTGAATATGTTTTATACCACATTCTTCTATTAATTCCAGCGATTTTTCACTTAATCGTCCTGATTTTTGTATGGCTATTTTTAACGTTTCCATGATTCAACTTTTTAAACAAAAAAAGGCTTGCAGTATTTGCAAACCTTAACATATCTCGTTTGTACACATACCGCACCTGTTACAGCAAGCTATAAATGATGGTGGTGAAGGTTATGTGCAACTATTCTTATCATTACTATTCTATTGAGTGCAATATTAGAAATAATTTTGCAAAAATTCAAATATGGAATGAATATTTATAAATTATATTAATCACTGGATGAAGATAATTTATTCATGCAATCTATTGTGCAAAAAATACCATTAAAAATTTGTGTAACAATACTAATTTATTCGTTTTTGACTCTAAAAATGAAAGTCTCCCTGATTTAAAGATCCTTTAAAAGCTTGTTGTATTCCGATTTTTTCAGCTCTTCTGCCAGTGATTCCAAAATACTATTTATTTCCTTTACTTCGGGCGTAATCCCCAGATCGATATGTTTATGTCCGATATTATCCAATGCATTAATAACATATCCCACAGAAAGATTGCTGGAATCAATGGCAGGCTGGTAAGCATTTTCCTTTACTTCTTTAGTAATTGTTTCCGAAAGAATATTTGCATCCAGTAGCTCATATACAATCTCATTGGCAATCCTTACCGGAATATCAAGTTTTTTGGCAATTTCATTTGCGGTTAATGGTTTTGATCCTTCTATAAAATTCTTTACTACAATATATGTTATGAGTAAGGCAAATTTCTTTTTCATAGCAAAGCTTATATTTACCGATTGAAGCTCCGATTCGTAGTGTTCAACGTTCTGATTGGCAAATGATACTTCAGCGCCAAACAATACAATCAACCAGCTTATATATACCCACAATAAAAATAAGGGCAACGCCGCAAAACTACCGTAAATTGCCCGGTAACCAGATAATAATGACTGAAAGTTAAAATATCCCCATTGTAATAACTGAAACATAGTGCCGGCAATAATTCCTGCAATTAAAGCCGATCGAAAAAAAACTTTCGTGTTGGGCATTACGATATACAGGAGTGTAAATACCAGCCATATTAAAATATACGGAATCAGCGATACAAACACGCTTAAATAAGGCCCGATATAACCCAACAGGGGTAAGGTTTCACTACTGCTTTTTACCTGATCGGTAAGAAAAACAGTAACACTGGATGAAACAAAGATCAGAATAGGTGCTATTACTATAAGTGAAATATAATCGCTGAATTTCCGGGCAAAAACTCTCGATTTTTTTATTTGCCATATATCATTAAATGCGCTTTCAATATTTCCAAGCACTTTCATTACCGACCATATTAATACAACCGATCCGATACCTGCAATAAATCCTCCTTTAATATTTACGAGATACCCTTTGGCAAAATTAATTATCCAGGTCATGGCATCTTGTGGGGCTGATATCCGCGAACGAATCCATGATTCGAGGCCTTCTTCAAAACCTAGCCCTTTTGCTACACCAAATACTAATGCAAATATGGGAACCACAGAAAGTAATATATAATAGGTTAATGCGGAAGCCCGAAGTTGCACTCGATCTTCATTAAATCCTTTTATAGCAAGCATAAATATCTTAATCTGTCGAAAAAGAAAACGCTTACTGGCAGGTTTATCTTTAAGTGAAGGATGCCAAAGATCCTTCTCGAAGAATTTTTTAATTTTTTCAAACATGGTTATTAGAGCTGCATCAGTTTATAAAAATACAATTTTCTGCGATATTCTGTTTAAAAACTATTTTTGATTAAAAATCAGGTTTCTGTACATTTACGACAAAACACTAAAATAGTTCAGCAGACAATGAGGGTATTAAATCTCGAAGACAAAAATATTCTTGTAGTAGAAGATGATGAGATGAGCTTTATTTATTTATCTCAAATTTTTAGAATTACAAAAGGAAACATCAATAGAGCTAAAAATGGCAGGGATGCTGTTGAACTTGCATGTTCACTAAATGATCTTGATTTAATCTTAATGGACCTTCAATTGCCCGACATTACCGGACTTGAAGCTACAAGAAAAATCCGTAAACACCACCCCGATATACCCATAATTGCTCAAACAGCAGCACGTACTCCCGAAGAACACGAAGAAGCTAAAAAAGCAGGATGCACTGATTTAATCGAAAAACCTTTTAAAATGGAAGAGCTGCTGGAAATTATTCATAAGTACCTTGAACTTCAACCTAAAAAATAATTTTTCAACGAATAATTTCGATCACTATTGCAATTTAATTATTGGTTTATTGATACATTTTCTTCAACAAGCGAATCTGCTTTTATACCCTTTTTATTTAATGCAATAATTTCTTTAACTCTTTCAACAGGTACAGATACCAGATTAATTGGTTCATTTGGATCAAAGGAATACCAGATCAGTTTTCTCAGTGCATCGGTCTTATGATGATAGGCTATTCCCTTTTTCGTTTCCAGTTGTAACAAAATTTTCGGGAATTCCTTTTTTGCTTCAATATAATTATCCAGTTCGTAGGTTAAACAACATTTAAGTTTACCGCATTGTCCGGCCAGCTTTTGTGCATTGGAGGGCAAATCTTGTATTTGTACAGAAGATAATGGTACAGAATTTAATTCCGTTCTCCAGCTTGAGCAACAAAGTTCCCTTCCACAGGAACCAATGCCGCCAATACGACCGGCTTCCTGGCGAACACCTATTTGCCGCATTTCAATTCTTACTTTAAAAGCATCAGCAAATTTTTTTATTAATTCTCTAAAGTCTACCCTGCCTTCTGCGATATAATAAAATACGGCCTTAATTCCATCACCCTGATATTCCACATCGCTTAATTTCATATCAAGGCCAAATTTATGTATTATTTTTCGTCCCGTTATTAAGGTGGGTTGATCCTTTTCCATTGCTGCCTGCCATTTCTCAATGTCTGACTGACGCGCTTTTCGATAAACTGTGCTCGCAATTTCCGGATTAAATTCTGAAATTCTTTTTTTAAGTCTTTTATAAACCAGGTCTCCGGTGAGTGAAATAGTACCTGTATCATGCCCGTGTGCTGCTTCCACACACACCAGGTCACCTTGTTTTAAGCGAATTTTTTTATTGTTGATATAAAAGCCTTTGCGAGTATTTTTAAATTGTACTTCCACAATATCTCCTTCAGAACCATTTATCGGAAAATCATCAAGCCAGTTTGAGGTGCTTAATTTGGTATATCCCTTTTTATAATTGATTTTTTTTACTTTCTCAGGATAAATATCTGTAATTCCTCTGCTTTGACAACTTGTACATCCTGTGCAATTCATATATTTTATCTTTAATGCGAATTGCTTAAATTTACTCCTATTCGAGTTGAATTTTACAGGAAATTTTTATTTATGATCAATTTATAAAACCCATTTAGTTAAGATGCTTTTAAAAATTCAAAATAGCTAACAGAAACTTAAAATATATCCGGAAAGTTTTACTTTTCGTATTCGCATGTAATCAGTCAATTTGTATAGATTTAATATGTTATTATGTATAATTAATTAAGATATTCCTAATTTTACTCTGATTCTAATGAAACTCGGTTATGAATGTTTTTGATTACTTCTTTAGCGAAACAAAAACTTTTGACAAGCTTTTTGTATTAGGGCCAAAAGAACAAATAACGTTCAATCAGCTTTATGAGAATAGTCTGAAAATTTCAAAATTTATTAATTCTATATGCGGTACAAACAAGTATATTTATTTAATTGGTCCCAATAATGTTTTTTTTATTACCGTTTACCTGGCCATTTTTAAATCGGGTAATATATGTGTACCACTTAATCCGGACATCGAATCCAAAAACATCGAGTTTATATTAAACATTTGCAAACCTGAAATAATTTTCTGTTCAGAATCTGTAAGACAAAAATTTGAAGATAATCATATTCATATCGTTGACGATAATGAAATTAATAAAAAGCTGGTTGATTTTTCTATTGCAGACATTGACGGGTACCCTGATAAAAATTTTGATACAGAAAGACTTGCTGAAATTATTTTTACTTCAGGTTCTACCGGAGAACCAAAAGGAGTTATGATCAGTCATAAAAACATCATTGCCAATACAAATTCAATTATTAACTATTTACAATTAACAACCAGCGATATTATAGAAGTGGTACTTCCTTTCTATTATTGTTATGGATTATCCTTGCTACATACGCATTTAAAAGTAGGTGGCAGCGTTGTTTTCAACAACTCTTTTATGTTTATCGGTTCAGTGATTAACGATTTAAAAAAATACAAATGCACTGGTTTTGCCGGAGTTCCCAGTCATTTTCAAATACTATTACGAAAGACAAAAAGTTTTAAAACAACTGATTTTCCCGATTTAAAATATGTTACGCAGGCTGGAGGAAAACTTCATACCATATTCATCCAGGAGTTTATGGAAGCCTTTAAAAATATTAAATTTTATGTAATGTACGGGCAAACAGAAGCTACTGCCAGGCTGTCGTATTTACCTCCTGAACTTTTACCCGCCAAACTTGGCTCTATTGGTAAAGGAATACCTGATGTGATTTTAGATGTATTTAACGAAAAATCCGAATCTGTTGAACCCGGAGAAATTGGAGAAATTGTAGCCAAAGGTGATAATATTATGGTCGGTTATCTTGATGAACCTGAAGAAACTTCAAGAACAATACGAAATGGCTGGTTATATACCGGCGATCTTGCCACAAAAGATACAGATGGTTTTATATATCACAGGGCACGAAAAAAAGAAATTATTAAAGTTGGTGGAAAACGAATCAGCCCAAAGGAAATAGAAGAGGTTATTTTATCAATTCCGGAAGTTGTTGATTGCACTATAAGTTCAATATCAGATGATATTCTTGGTGAGGCAATTAAAGCAGTGGTGGTAATGGATAAAAAAAACCAGGAAATAATTGATGAAAAGAAAATAAAAAAATATTGTTCTGAAAAACTGGCCTTATATAAAATTCCACAAATTATCGAAATTACGGACAAGCTGAAAATTGCTTCTACAGGAAAAAAAGTTAAATCGAAATTTTAATGCCAGTATCTGAAAAAAGATGACCTTATTAACTCTTTTTGTTATAGAATTCCCGGATTTTTTCAATCACATAGTCCAACTGGATTTCTTTTAATTCGGGAAACATTGGCAAACTTAACACCTGGCTTTCCAGCATACTGGCTACCGGAAAATCTTCCCTGCTATATCCAAGATGTGCATAGGCTGGCAGATTAGGTAAGGCAATCGGGTAATGAATTCCTGTAGAAATTTCATTTTGTGTCAAATATTTCTGTAATTCATTTCTTTTTTCAGTTCTTACTACATATAAATGATAAACATGATGCATTTCGGGATAATTTGGAATTGATAATTGTGGTATAGATTTAAATGCATCATTATATTTCGCGGCAATGGTTCTTCTTGCAGCTGTCCATTTTTCAAGATAATTTAATTTTATATTTAGAATGGCTCCCTGTATCCCGTCCATTCTGCTGTTTATACCTTCAAAATCGTGGTTGTATTTGGAGAGTCGTCCATGATCTGCAAACATTCTTGCTTTTATCGCCAGGGATTCATTATTGGTTATTATAACACCTGCATCTCCAAAAGCGCCAAGATTTTTTCCCGGGTAAAAACTAAACGTGCCAAAGTCTCCAACTGTGCCTGCTTTTTTCCAACCAGCGCCTTCAACAAATACTTCAGCCAGGTGCGCCTGAGAAGAATCTTCGATAACATACAAACCGTGATTGCGAGCTATTTTCATTATCGCACCCATATTTGCTGGCAAGCCATAAAGATGCACAGGAATAATCGCTTTGGTTCTGTCTGAAATTTTATTTTCAATTTTATTGGGATCGATATTAAAAGTAGATAATTCACAATCTACAAAAACCGGTTTTGCTCCGGTCATAGTTATTGCTTCTGCTGTAGCAATAAAAGTATTGGCCGTAGTAATTACTTCGTCGTTGAACCCAACACCGAGCATCTTGAGTGCAATATATATTGCATCTGTCCCATTTCCAACCCCAATGCAATAGGGTATATTTAATTTGGAAGCAAAGTTTTTTTCAAATTCACTTACAAAATTTCCCTTAATATATTGAGTACTGTCAATCACATTTTGGATTGCCCTGTTAATCTCCACTTTAATTTCTTCTTGCTGCTCCTTTAAATCAACAAATGGAACTTTCATGAAAATCTTGCTTTTTTAGGGATTGAATTATAATTAGAATAAAAATATGGTGCAAAATTTAGATTTCAAAAAATATTTCTGGAGGCTGAAAGATAAATTCTATTAATTATCTCCACCGTTTTCAGACCTTCATAACAATTTGTAACAATACTGCCATCGTTTAAAAGAACATCAAGCAAATTTTCATACACTTTATCATGGTTGGCCATAGAACCCACATATTGCCCATAATCGTTTGGCGGGTTTCCTTGGGGTATTTCTTCATTATTATCATCATTTTCAACTATCGAATAGTCGAGTTCATTGAGATATTGGCCACCAATTTTTACTGTACCTTTTTCGCCGAAAATAGTTAAAGAACCTTCCATGTTCTTCTTGTAAGAATTTACAGTATAATTAATTGTTCCAATGGCACCATTAAAAAATCGCAAAATAACAACCCCGTTATCATCAAATTCTATTATTTCTTTGTGTGCTGAATTTTTTGTATAGGCCTGTATATCCTGAATATCACCAAACATCCAATAAAGCAAATCTATAAAATGACTAAATTGAGTAAATAATGTTCCGCCATCCAGTTTTTTTGTTCCCTTCCAATCTGAATCTTTGTAATAATCCTCATTTCTATTCCAAAAACAATTTAATTGAACAGAATAAATTTTACCCAATTTGCCCTCTTCCACCATGGTTTTCACTTTACGGACAGGGGGATTAAAACGATTCTGTTTTACAATAAATAATCTTTTATTTGTTTTTTCTGCCGCTTGTATCATAAGGCCGCAATCATTAACATCAATTGCCATTGGTTTTTCACATAAAACATTAATACCGGCATTTAACGATTTAATGGTATGCTCGGCATGCATTCCGTTTGGAGTACAAATAGCCACTACCTGGAGAGATTTTTCATTCTTTAATAAATCATCGATACTGCTGTAATAATGAGCATTAAATTTTTCTCCCATTTTTTTTGCACGATCTTCTTTAATATCGCAGACTGCAACAAGTCTTCCATGTTTACTAATTTGTTCTGCATGCCGATAAGCAATCCGACCGCACCCAATTATTCCAAATTGTATATTACTCATAAATCAATCAATATTTTAATCTGGGGATATTTATTAAAATTTATCCACAACGGATTACTTACTCCGGATCTTATTTGTTACAATATTATAAAATGCTTTGAAGAATATTCTGATATCAGTTAAAAAAGGAGATTTCTCCCATTCGTTCATATACCTGATTTCAGACTCAATATAGTCGTCAACATCCTGCATTAAATATGCCACATAGGGAGGAACGCATCCCGGTTTATGTTTAATCCTTTTTTCCCTGATTTCTTCTGTATATTCATTGAAAAAAACCCTGCTAATAGGCCGTATTCCCACCAGCTTCATATCACCTTTTATAAGATTAATTATTTGCGGCAATTCATCAATCCAAAGTTTTCGCATCCATTTTCCCCAACGGGTTACTCTGAAATCATTTGCCGGTTTTCCAACTTTGCTATAACCGTTAAGCTTTAGAACAAAATCCTGAAGAAATTCAGAATAAGGATGCATTGTCCTGAATTTATATATCCCAATTAATTTACCTCCTTTTCCAATTCGCCATAATCTGATAAGAGGATGATAAGAAGGATGTCGATTTTTACTGGGTAACCTGGTTTTAATTACTGCAAAATAAAAAAGTCCATCAATATATCTGTAATCGATAATATCAAATCCGCTATAAACCAATCTCCCAAGTATTTCTGCCTGAGACATTGCATGTTGCCTGCCTCTGGTTAAAAAACTATAAACCCTGTCAATAATTCTTACTCTTGGTATAAACCGATTGGTGAAGAAATCCAGAACCCATAATATCCTACCAATATTACGACCAAATTTATTATATAATCTAAGTTTTCTGTCCCAGTAAGTTTCTACACGACCGATATATATCCCGGCATCCGGCAATAGCGTGTTTACCGACCGCAAATGCTCATTAATATATCGAACATTGTTTATTTTCTTGAAATTAATAATTGCCCTTACATTGCTGAAATCTACATCATCAGTATAAGATTTTGTCTTTGTTGAGAAAATGATGTGCCTGTAATATTTTTCGAGATCGAGATGAGAAGAGACAAATTCAAAAATTCTAGGAGATGAGGCATTGATGATAGCTCTTTGAAGGTGGTTAAAATTTTGTAAAATTTCTGTGACTTTGGGTGAAGTTTTTCTAAATGTTCTTCCGAAAAATCCCCGAGAGGAGTTATCATTAACATCATGAACATAATGAATATAACTATTCATATAATAGGGTTTATTAGTTCTTTACAATATAAAAGCTAATCAACATAATTGACTCCTTAAATTGATAGCTGATATAATAAAAATTCTTTGATCGGGATTTAAAACCTCTAACAGGATCAAAAATAAGTCAAAATTTAATCGGTGGCAAGCTAAACTTTATCAATACAAGCTTTTCGTATTTAAAAGGGTAAAATTATCTGACTAATGACAACATATATATTTGACGCTCAAAAACAATAACTTTTTTCTTAATATTCAATTAACTTTAATTTAATGAAACAGCGATCATTAGTCTAATAGAATTCTAAATAACAAGGATTATTTCGAATCAAATTCCATTAAATTTTCAACGCTGCTGATCTCAATAAAGGAGGCACCAACATTTCTTCCAAAATTACCCCCCAGAACAACAACAAAATTTTCTTTTTTTAATCGTTTTTCCTTTAGAAGTTTGGATAATGATTCTTTTATAAACTTATCTGTTTTGTTGGGCTTGATATAATCCGGAATAATTCCGAAAGAAAGCGCAAGTTCGCGAACAATCCGTTTGTCATAGCACCATGCATATATAGGCTTTTTTCCCCTGAATCCCGCCATATTGCGAATAGTGCGTCCTGTAGTGGTATCGGCAATTATGGCTTTTGAATCCAGTTTAATAGAGGCTTCAACCGCCGATTTTGTCAAATACGCTGAAGTTCTCGTGCTTAAAATTACGATTGGCGTTTTGTGAATATCACCCCTGCTTTTTTCAACTTCTTTAGCAATTCGTGACATGGTCTGCACTGATTCCACAGGATATTTACCATAAGCTGTTTCACCGCTTAACATTATGGCGTCGGTTTTACTATAAATGGCATTAGCCACATCCGTTACTTCAGCCCTCGTAGGCCTCGGATTCTCAATCATTGAGTGCAGCATTTGTGTAGCAATAATAACGGGCTTCCGGCTCTCTATACATTTATTTATAATTTTTTTCTGAATGCCTGGAATTTTTTCATACGGGATTTCAATGGCAAGATCTCCCCTTGCTACCATTATTCCATAAACGTGTTCAATAATCTCATCAATATTATCAACTCCTTCCTGATTTTCAATTTTGGCAATAATCTTAACCCTCGAATGTTTATTATCCAGGATATTTTGAATTTCAAGTACATCATTTTTATTTCTTACAAATGAATGGGCAATAAAATCGATATCTTCTTCAATTGCAAAATCAATATATTCCCTGTCCCGATTACTGATGGCAGGCAAAGAAAATTCTACATTTGGAACATTTACACTCTTTTTTCCTTTTATTATTCCCGAATTTGTTGCCTTACAGGATAATGAATCCCCTGATTTAGAAATTACCAGCAATTCCATTTCTCCGTCATCGATAAGAATTTTGTCTCCAACTTTTATCTCGTTAACAAAATTATTATAGCTTACATAAATTGTATTGCCTTGTGAAACTCCTGTTGGATCACCTTTTACTATAAGGGTATCTTCAAGGTTAACGGATATTTTATGTTCAGAGGGTACTGTCCTGATTTCTGGACCTTTGGTATCTAATAATAAAGCTATTTTATCTGAAACCCGCCGCACATTATGAATAACTTTGCGCGTTTGTTCAATAGTCTGATGTGCCGTATTTAAGCGTACCACGTTCATTCCTGCCTCAAATAATTCTTTAATAAAATCCACATCGCACTTAAGGTCCGATATTGTAGCTACAATTTTTGTCTTTTTGGTCATAATAAAAACTGAATAAATTAATTTTTTCCTGAGAAAACCTATTATAAATTTACAACATAATTAAAAAAACGCGCAAAGGTAATCGAATAAGATTAGAATTAATACTAAATTTTCTTTAGGTGAACTGGCCCCAATTGATAAAGAATTATGAATCATATCTTAAAATAGAGAAATCGCTATCTGAAAACTCTGTTTTAGCATATATAAGGGATATTAAAAAACTTATTCAGTTTTTCGAAATTAAGCAATTTCATTTACCCCCTGAGCAGGTAACACTTGTTCACCTCCGGGATTTTTTAAAATGGATTAATGACATGGAACTGCAAGCCCGCAGCCAGGCACGGATTATTTCCGGATTAAAATCATTTTTTAAATATTTACTCCTTGAAGAAATCATCATAAACAATCCTGCTGAATTGCTTGAGGCCCCAAAAGTTGGACGTAAATTGCCGGAAGTGCTTACCGTTGATGAAATTGATCAGCTAATTTCTGCCATTGATCTGAGTAAACCAGAAGGACATCGTAACCGTGCAATAATCGAAACTCTGTATAGTTGCGGATTACGAGTTTCGGAACTGGTAAACTTAAAACTAACCAACCTTTTCTTCGATCAGGGTTTTATTAAAGTTGAAGGCAAAGGAAATAAGGAACGACTGATCCCGATAGGACGAAAAGCTATTCAGGAAATTAATTTTTATAAGGAACATTATCGAAATCATCTATCTGTTGAAAAAACGAGTGATAACGTGGTGTTTTTAAACCGGCGTGGAAAAAAGCTTACCAGGGTAATGATTTTTACCATTATTAAACAATTATGTATAAAAATTAATTTGCTGCGCGAGGTAAGTCCCCATACTTTGCGGCATTCTTTTGCCACCCACCTTATTGAAGGAGGGGCAGACCTGCGTGCAGTGCAGGAAATGCTCGGACACGAATCTATTTTAACTACTGAAATTTACACCCACCTTGATCGTGAATATCTCCGGGATGCCATATTAAGATTCCATCCCAGAAGTTGATTATTTAAATTCTTTTCAGATAACATAAAATTAACACCACGAATTTTCTCATTAAGTTTTTTTAAATACCTTTGTCTCCTTTCAAAAAAAGGATTGATTTCCAACTTTATAATAACTTAAAAATTAAATAATACGATGTCTGACGTAAAACGTGTTTATACATTCGGTAATAAGGAAGCCGAGGGCAAAGCCGATATGAAAAATCTCCTGGGTGGTAAAGGTGCCAACTTAGCTGAAATGAACTTAATTGGAGTTCCTGTTCCTCCCGGTTTTACAATCACAACCGATGTTTGTACAGAATATAACCAACATGGAAAAGACAAAGTTGTAAGCCTTCTCAAAAAAGAAGTTGAAGCAGCTGTGGCTTATGTTGAAAAAATCATGAACATGAAATTTGGTGATAAAGAAAATCCACTACTGGTTTCTGTTCGTTCAGGTGCAAGAGTTTCAATGCCGGGTATGATGGATACAGTTCTTAACCTAGGACTAAACGATGATGCCGTGGCAGGAATTGCAAAAAAATCAGGTAATGAAAGATTTGCATGGGATTCATACCGACGTTTTGTGCAAATGTATGGTGATGTTGTTCTGGGTATGAAACCGGAATCAAAAGAAGATATTGATCCCTTTGAAGAAATTATGGAAGAGGTTAAAGAGGCAAAAGGGGTTCAGGATGATACCGACCTTGACGTTGCCGACCTGAAAGAGCTTGTTAAAAAGTTTAAAGCTGCGGTGAAAAAACAAACCGGGCATGATTTCCCAACCGATCCATGGGATCAGCTTTGGGGCGCTGTTTGTGCAGTATTCGACAGCTGGATGAATCCTCGCGCTAACTATTACCGCGCTATGAACCAGATTCCTGAAGAATGGGGAACTGCTGTAAACGTGCAGGCTATGGTTTATGGTAATATGGGCAAAAACTCGGGTACAGGTGTTGCTTTCACTCGTGATGCGGCTACCGGAGAAAATATTTTTAATGGTGAATACCTGATTGATGCACAAGGTGAAGACGTTGTTGCCGGTATTCGTACTCCACAGCAAATTACCAAAGAAGGTTCACTTCGCTGGGCTGAACTTGCTGGTGTTTCCGAAGCAGAAAGAGCTGCAAAATATCCTTCATTGGAAGAATATATGCCTGCTGCTTATAAGGAGCTTGATGAAACTCAGGAAAATCTTGAGAATTATTTTAAGGATATGCAAGACCTTGAATTTACTATCCAGGATGGTAAATTATGGATGTTACAAACCCGTAACGGAAAACGCACCGCAGCGGCTATGGTAAAAATTGCCATGGATTTATTAAAAGAAGGGAAAATTGACGAAAAAACTGCTTTACTTCGTCAGGAACCCAATAAACTGGATGAATTATTACACCCCGTATTCGATAAAAACGCAATTAAAAGTGCCAATGTATTGGCTAAAGGTCTTCCTGCTTCTCCTGGTGCTGCAACCGGGCAGATCGTATTCCATGCCGATGAAGCTAAAAAATATCCTGTTTCAATTTTAGTGCGTATTGAAACTTCTCCTGAAGATCTTGAAGGTATGGATATTGCAAAGGGTATTCTGACTGCTCGCGGAGGTATGACTTCACACGCTGCTGTTGTTGCCCGCGGAATGGGTAAATGTTGCGTGTCTGGTGCAGGAGGTTGTGTTATTAACGGAAAAGCCAGAACACTTACCGCAGGTGGTAAAACATTAAAAGAAGGTGACTGGATTTCGCTTAACGGTTCAACCGGTGAAGTTTACGAAGGTAAAATTGCTACCATCGATCCTGAATTAAGCGGTGATTTTGGTGAAATAATGAAACTTGCAGATAAATACAGAAAAATTGATGTTCGTACCAATGCGGAAACTGCAAGAGATTGTAAAGTAGCCCGTGACTTTGGCGCTCAGGGAATTGGCCTCTGCCGTACAGAACATATGTTTTTTGAAGGAGAACGCCTGATTCGCATGCGGGAAATGATACTTGCTGATGATGAAGCCGGAAGAAGAAAAGCATTAACTAAACTATTACCAATACAGCGTCAGGACTTTTCTGACGTATTTACTGCCATGGCCGGTTTGCCTGTAACTGTTCGTTTACTGGATCCACCATTGCATGAATTTGTTCCACACGAAGAAGCAAATCAGAAAGAAATGGCTGAAGAAATGGGAATTTCCGTTGAGGTCATCAAACAAAAAGTTGAAGACCTGCACGAATTTAATCCTATGTTAGGTCACCGTGGTTGTCGTTTAGGAAACACCTATCCCGAGATCACAGAAATGCAGGCGCGCGCTATCATCGAAGCTGCAATGGATTTAAAGAAGAAAGGTATTAAAACTTTACCTGAAATTATGATTCCTCTTATTGGAACAGTTAAAGAGTTTAAAATGCAGGAAGAAATTGTGCGTTCTGTGGCTGAGGCAGTATTTGCCGAACGCGGAGATAAAATCGAGTATCTGGTAGGTACTATGATCGAAATTCCCCGTGCAGCTTTAACTGCTGATAAAATTGCTGAAGTTGCTGAGTTTTTCTCATTCGGTACAAATGACCTTACTCAAATGGCTTTCGGTTACTCACGTGATGATGCCGGTAAATTCCTGCCCATATATATCCAAAAAGGAATCCTGAAAAATGATCCTTTCCAGGTATTAGACCAGGAAGGTGTTGGCCAACTCATTGAAACGGGAATTAAAAAAGGCAGAAGTTCAAATGCCAAATTAAAAGTGGGAATTTGCGGTGAACATGGAGGCGAACCTTCATCTGTGGAATTCTGCGCAAGAGCAGGAATGAACTATGTTAGCTGTTCTCCTTTTAGAGTGCCAATTGCAAGATTAGCTGCAGCACAAGCTGCTTTAAGATAATTTTAAACTGTTCTTTAAAAAATGGTGTCCGAACCTTCGAACACCATTTTTTATGAAACAGTATACTTAAAAACAATTGTTTTTAAGGGTTGTTTATAATTTAGATAAACTTATTTCACTGATTCTGTTTAATATGGACTACGGTCGGAATTTGAAAGATTATTAAGGGTTGATTTAAGTTTTGTTTTAATTCATTAAATTAAAGGCATACTATATTTATTAATAACTTAAAACAAATTAAACATGGGCATACTAAAACAAGAAGATCTTGCTGCTTATGGCATTACCAATGTAAAGGAAATTGTCTATAATCCAAGTTACGAACAATTATATAATGAAGAGTTAAAACCAGAGCTTGAAGGGTTTGAAAAAGGTACACTCACAGAACTTGGTGCTGTAAATGTAATGACCGGAGTTTTTACCGGGCGTTCACCAAAAGACAAATATATTGTACTGGATGAAAAAACCAAAAACACTGTCTGGTGGGCAGAACAGGCAAAAACTTCTGACAATAAACCGGTTGACCAGAGTGTTTGGAAACATTGTTATAATCTGGGAGCTAAACAATTATCCGGTAAAAAGCTTTATGTTATTGACGGATATGCCGGTGCAAATGAAGATTCCAGGTTAAAGATACGTTTTATAATGGAAGTAGCCTGGCAGGCCCACTTTGTGAAAAATATGTTTATACGCCCTACTGACGAGGAACTTAAAAATTTTACTCCTGATTTTGTTATGCTAAATGCTGCCAAGGTGGTTAATCCTGATTGGAAAAACATGAAACGGACCGATGGAGTTCCTATGAATTCTGAAAACTTTGTTGTATTTAATCTTTCTGAAGGTCGTGCCGTGGTTGGTGGCAGCTGGTATGGTGGTGAAATGAAAAAAGGTATTTTTTCAATTATGAACTACTATTTACCCTTAAAGGGAATAGCTGCTATGCATTGTTCTGCAAATGTAGGCAAAGATGGTGATACCGCTATTTTCTTCGGCTTGTCAGGAACCGGAAAAACCACGCTTTCCACTGATCCTAAACGCGCCCTTATTGGAGATGACGAACATGGATGGGATGATGAAGGTATTTTTAATTTCGAAGGCGGATGTTATGCAAAAACAATTCATCTCGATAAGGAAAGTGAACCTGATATTTTTAATGCCATTAAAAAAGATGCCCTTCTTGAAAATGTTACCGTAGACAAAAATGGAAAAATAGATTTTGATGATGGATCAGTTACTCAAAATACACGGGTATCTTACCCCATTTACCACATTAATAATATAATTAAACCCGTATCCAAGGCCGGACATGCAAAAAAAGTTATCTTTCTTACAGCAGATGCTTTTGGTGTAATGCCACCGGTTTCAAAACTTACTCCGGAACAGACCAAGTATCATTTTCTTTCTGGATTTACGGCGAAATTAGCCGGAACTGAACGAGGTGTAACTACTCCACAACCTACTTTTTCGGCTTGTTTCGGCGCTGCATTTTTAACACTTCACCCGACAAAATACGGTGAGGAACTGGTTAAAAAAATGGAAAAGGCAGGAGCAGAAGCATACCTGGTAAATACAGGATGGAATGGTACAGGAAAAAGGATTTCCATTAAAGATACCCGCGCGATAATCGATGCAATATTAGATGGTTCCATTGAAAAATCAAAAACAAAGATAATTCCGATTTTCAATCTTGAGATTCCAACTTCATTACCGGGTGCAGATCCTAACATTCTTGATCCAAGAGATACGTATGCCGATAAGTCTGAATGGGAGACAAAAGCTAAAGATCTGGCATCCCGTTTTATCAATAATTTTGAACAATATACCGATAATAAGGAAGGTAAAGCTCTTGTAGCTGCCGGACCGGTTATTTAGATTGAATAAGCTTAGTACTCACAGCCTCTATTATTTTATGATAGAGGCTGTTGTGTTTTTAAGCAATTAAATTTAATCCAATTTTTTTGTATAGGAATGAAATTATGTGTAGTTTAGCAGCCCAAAAAAATTAGTTCTTTAATGCCTTTATTCTTTAACATAATGGCCCTGATTATGGCGTACTTATTAGGGTCTGTGCCCACTTCAGTGTGGATTGGTAAAACTTTCTTTAACATTGATGTAAGGGAACATGGAAGCAAAAATGCAGGGTCAACAAATGCAATTCGCGTTTTAGGATGGAAACCCGGGGTTTTAGTGCTGATATTCGACATCTTTAAAGGATGGATGGCTGTAAACCTGATCTATTTCACAGATTATTATATTCCTCAAACAGGTGATTATATTAACTTTCAGCTTTTGCTGGGTATAGCCGCGATTCTTGGTCATGTGTTCCCGATCTATGTTGGATTCAGGGGAGGAAAAGGAGTTGCTACACTGCTGGGTATAATTCTTGCCATTGATCCGCATACTACACTTGTTTGTCTTGGAGTATTTGTAATTACCCTTGTTGCTACTAAATATGTTTCATTAAGTTCAATGGTTGCAGGTTTTTCATTTCCATTTATAGTAATTTTTATTTTTAAAACCACCACCCCGTCCCTGGTTATCTTTTCATTGATTATATCGGTATTGTTACTATTTACGCATCAGAAGAATATTGAAAGACTACTGAAAAAAGAAGAAAATAAAGCTAAGTTTCTGATGAGTAAGAAAAAACGCGAACGTGAAGCCGAGCGTTTAAGGCAATCTGCCTGATCTTTATTTTTTTAAATGTACATCCCTTTGCGGAAAAGGTATCTGCACATTATTTTCCCTGAATTTTCTGTTTATGGCAAATCGTATATCGCTTTTTACATTTTCAACATAAAATGTATTGCTCGTCCAGAAGTATAATTTAAAATCCAGGGAAGAATCTCCAAAATCCTCAAAACGTACAAATGGAGCCGGAATTTTAGAGATTTCATGAATTTCTTTAGCACACTCAAGAAGAAGTTTTTTTACCAGTTCCACATCCGAACCATAAGCTACGCCCACACCTACATCAAAACGGGTTCTTTTTTCAATATGACTCCAGTTTATTACATTATCACCAATAAATTTTGAATTCGGAACAATAACTATAATATTATTCCTCGATTCTATTTTAGAGGTACGAATCCCTATTTCTTTAACCTTTCCGATCACTCCATCCTGTAATTCAACAACATCGCCAATTTTGAGAGATCCTTCAAAGAGCAACACAATCCCGGAGACAAAATCCTGAAACAACTGTTGCAATCCTAACCCTATCCCAACCAACAATGCCGCAGAACCAGCAAGCAATATTGTAATTTTTACTCCAATGGTATCTAAAATTATAAGTATCGCAAATGTCCACAAAATGTATTTGAACAATTGGATAATTGCATGATACCGGCCAATCTCAATATTTCTTTTTTTGGATTGCCGCCTGAATATACGTTTGATGATTTCTGTTACTACTTTAGTTACAATCAGGGTAAGCAATACTATGAGTAAATGATTCACGGTTAATGAAAACTTGTCCGTTTTCCATAAAGTATAATCTAATATTTCATTTAATTTCATATATGCAGGGTAATTTATAGAATTACTTTGTATGAATACTTAAAAATATGTTATGAAAAAAATTCTTCTATAAAAACGAATTATGTTCAAACATAATTACTGCTTGATCCCAAATTCTTTTTCTAAAGACCTGTATAATATTTTCGAATCAACTCTTTTTATTTTTCCTCTTTCAGCCAGCGATATTTCACCGGTTTCTTCAGAAATAATAATAACCAGTGAATCGGTTTGCTCTGTTAGCCCGATACCTGCTCTGTGCCGCATACCATATGTGGGTGGAAGGTTAAAATTATCGGATACCGGTAAAACACAGCGCGCGGCCACAATCCTGTCATCAATAATAATTACAGCTCCGTCGTGTAATGGCCCGTATTTGTTAAAAATACTTTCAATCAATCTGCTGGAAGTGCTGGCATTTATAAAGTCTCCCGATTCAACATAGGTATTTAAATGTGATTTCTTTTTGAGAACAATCAGGGCTCCTGTTTTATTTTTAGCCATATTAATGCATGCCTTAACAATTGAATTGATTTTTACTACATGATCCTGCTTTAAATTGGTGAGAAATAAATTATCAAGGTTTAGCCGGTAATTTGAAAAATACCTTGTTCCCATTAATACAAGGAATCGTCTTATTTCCTGCTGAAAAAGCACGATAATTGCAATGGCACCTACTCCTATTATCTGGCCGAGAATAGAACCCAGAAGCTTCATTTTTGTAATGTCTACTACTTTCCACAGTAATAGGATGGCAATTATAGCGACAAAAATATGTATAGCTAAAGTATCTTTTATAAGTATATAGATCTGGTACATTAGAAACGCCACCAGCAGGATATCAATAAGATCAATAAACCGAAAAATAATGAAACCGGGTATCATAGAAATATTTTGAAATTCAAAGTTACTAATTTATTCCGTTTCAGATTCGCCTGCTTGAATGTATTGTTTAACAAGAGCAATAGCTTCAATGGCTTGCTTTACATCGTGTACCCGCAATATATGGGCCCCGTTTAACAAAGCCAGAGTATTCAGCACGGTGGTTCCGTTCAGCGCGTCATCTGGTGTATTCTCCAGTATTTTATAAATCATAGATTTTCTCGACAAACCAACCATTAACGGAAGCTCAAAAATTTCAAAATGTATAAGCTGATTTAATATCCGGTAATTATGGCCTGTAGTTTTGCCAAAACCAAATCCGGGGTCCAGAATAATATCGTTTACTCCCAACTTATTTAAAATCTGTATTTTTTTCGAAAAGTACATAAATATTTCTTTTAAAATATCTGTATAAGCCGGGCTATCCTGCATATTCTGTGGATTTCCTTTCATATGCATAATAATATACGGCACCTGCAATTCGGCAATTGTTGCAAACATTTCTGTATCCAACTCACCTGCTGATATATCATTTATAATATCTACTGAAAAATCCTTAACCACTCTTCTGGCAATCGATGACCTAAAAGTATCAACAGATATAATGACTTCCGGATATTCCGTTCTAACGATCTCTAATGCCATTGCAAGCCGCTTAAATTCTTCTTCAACAGAAATATTTGCTGCACCGGGTCTTGATGAATATCCCCCAATATCAATAAATGAAGCGCCTTCACTAAAAATCTGTTGTGTTTTGGCTTGGATGGCTTCTTTTGTGGTGTACCTCTTACCATCATAAAATGAGTCAGGGGTAACATTTAAAATGCCCATTACACGGGGTTCACTTAAATCGAGTAACCTACCGCCGCAATTTAAATTTAATTTTCTCGAAAAAAATGTATCTTTAAATTCCATTTATCAGTGGTGTTTAACTTTAGTTAAAAATAAAAACTTTAGCGCGTATCACAACTATTTATTATCCAAGAACTTTTTAATAATTATGAATTTTATTAACATCGAAGGTCTGGACGGATCGGGCAAATCAACCCAGCTTAAATTATTGCAAAACTATCTGGAGCTTCAAAAAATAAAATACAAATATCTCCATTTTCCCAGAACAAATTCCCCTTTTTATGGTGAGCTTGTGGCCCGATTTCTACGAGGCGAACTTGGTGATATTAATTCAGTAAATCCATACCTTGTAGCGCTGATTTATGCCGGTGACCGTAAAGATTCGAGCGAATTAATTAATGGCTGGCTTTCTGACGGAAATCTGGTTATTGTTGATCGTTATGTATATTCGAATATTGCATTTCAATGTGCCAAGATTGAAAACCAGGATAAATCTGCGGAGCTCGCAGCATGGATTCTTGAATTTGAATATTCATATAATAAAATTCCTCGCCCTGATATCAGTCTTTTTCTGGATGTTCCTTTTAGTTTTACAGAGAATAATTTGAAACAGCAGCGAAAAGGCAGCGACAGGGATTATCTTGCCGGAGCTGCGGACATTCATGAACAGAACCTTCCTTTTCAGGAACGCGTAAGACAGGTATATTTACGCGAAGTGGATAAACATAAGGATTTTATTAAAATTACCTGCAGCGATGCTAAAAACATAATATTACCTCCGGAAGTTATTTTTGAAAAAATGAGAAGTCAATTACAATTCGTTTAATTATAAAAAATTCCAGAAATGAAAATTGTCAGGATTATCAGTCGTTTAGTTGTCGGACTGGTATTTATCTTTTCAGGCTTTGTAAAAGCAGTTGACCCTCTGGGATCAGCTTATAAGTTTATGGATTATTTCGAAGCTTTTAGACTATCCTTTTTCGATCATCTATCCCTTCCATTGGCCATTATTCTCAGTACTCTTGAACTGCTGATCGGGATTAACCTTTTACTGGGAATTCGCATGAAAATTACAAGCTGGCTGCTGCTTATTTTTATGAGCTACTTTACACTGCTTACTTTTATTCTTGCAATTTATAATCCCGTAAGCGACTGCGGTTGTTTTGGCGATGCAATTATTCTTACCAACTGGCAAACCTTTTGGAAAAATATAATCCTTTTTGTTCCGGTTTTAATAATATTCATTTCACGCAGAAAATATATTCCGTTTTACCCAGATATTACAGAATGGATTCTCGCAGCAGCATTGATAATTTTTGGAATAAGTATCTCCCTTTATTCATACAGACATCTTCCCCTGCTCGATTTCAGGCCATATAAAACCGGAGCGAGCATTCCAGAGGGTATGGAAATTCCCGAAGGTATGCCGATTGACGAATACGAAACAACTTTAATCTATGAGAAAAACGGGGTGCAGGAAGAATTTACCATGGAAAATTATCCCTGGAAAGATTCTACATGGACATGGGTGGAGACCAGGCAAACACTGGTAAAAAAGGGATATGAACCTCCTATTCACGATTTTACATTAACCACCATAGAGGGTGAAGATTATACTGAAAATTTGCTTTACGATTCGGATTATTCTTTGCTGATGGTTGCATACGATCTCTCAAAGACTAATATCGAAGCGATAAAAAAAGCAAATGAGATTGCCCTAAGTTGTGCGGAAAGAAATTGTACTTTTTACTGCATTACTTCATCCACAAATGAGGAAATTGAAAATCTAAGAAATACCCTGCCCGTTGAATTTTCTATTTATACCGGCGATGAAATTACATTAAAAACCATTATCCGGTCAAATCCCGGCCTGTTATTAATACGTAACGGAATTATCCTGGGTAAATGGGGATTTCGGGATTTTCCGCCTCCCGATGAATTTACAAAAGATTTCAGTCAATTTACAATCAACCAATACCGAAGCAAACTGGAGCATTTAAAAGTGCTTTCTATTTCTGCAATATTTTTTTTGGTGCTGTTGGCTTTTCATGTATTGTATACGCGATATATCCTGAAAAAATAACCGGATTGAAAAATTGATATTCAGAGTTATTCATTCTGTTTTAAAAACTTTATTTAGTATTTTTGGCCTTTCGTAAAAAGTTCCATAATCAAAATTATATACACATGAGAAAAAAGATAGTAGCCGGCAACTGGAAAATGAATAAAAATCTTCAGGACGGCATTGAGTTAGCAAAACAGGTAAATCAGCAGGTTTTGGGCAATAATGTTACTGTTATTCTATGCACACCCTTTATTCACCTTTCTGAAGTAAGCAAAGTTATTTCAAAAGACTCATTATTTCTTGGCGCTGAAAATTGTGCCTCGGAAGCAAGTGGCGCCTATACAGGTGAAGTGTCTGCTGAAATGATCAAATCAACAGGTGCAACCCACGTGATTATTGGTCATTCGGAACGAAGGGCTTATTACAACGAAGATAATAAAACCCTGAATAAAAAAGTGAAGCTGGCCCTTGAAAACGAGTTGACTCCTATTTTTTGCTGCGGCGAAGTTCTTGCGGAAAGAGAATCCGGAAAACATATTAGTGTGGTAAAACAACAGATTGAAGAAGGAATTTTTGATCTTTCACCCGAACAATTCAGTAAAGTAGTTATAGCATATGAACCCGTTTGGGCTATTGGCACCGGTGTTGTGGCCTCACCCGAACAAGCGCAGGAGATGCATAAAGTAATTCGCCACTTAATTACTGAAAAATATGGGAAAGATGCCGCAGGTAACACCAGTATTTTATATGGCGGAAGCTGCAAGCCTTCGAATGCTAAAGAGCTTTTCGATAAACCCGATGTTGATGGAGGACTGATTGGTGGCGCTTCGCTTAACGCTGATGATTTTATGGGCATTGTGAATGCTTTTTAAATAAACTTATTGTTTGAAAAAAAGCGGTAATAGTTAAATAATTTATGCTATTACCGTTTTTTTATGCGCACAGGTTTTGTAATTTTTAGGCTATCTTATTCATAGTATCAAAATCATTTAAAAATGTATGCATTCAGGTTTAATCTTCCACAGAATGAAAATCAACTAAAAGAACTATTAATTGCCGAACTCGATCTGATGGAATTTGAGGGTATTGAAGAATATGATAATTACATTATCGGGTATTTGCCAGATTCTTTATTCAGTTCCTCAATAATTTCAAAAATAAAAAATGCATATTTTAATTTTAAAAGCTTAGATATTTCCTATGCTGTTGTTGAAAATAAGAACTGGAACGAAGAATGGGAAAAAAACTTTGAACCGGTGGTTATAGATGGCCTCTGTCTGATCAGGGCGCCCTTTCACCAAATTGCAGAAAAATATCCCTTTGAGATTATTATTGAACCTAAAATGTCTTTCGGAACAGGACATCATGAAACCACCGAACTCATGGTCCGGGGAATTCTGGAAACAGAAATGCAAAATAAAAAAGTGCTTGATATGGGTTGCGGAACAGGTGTTCTGGCAATACTTGCATCAAAGCAAGGGGCAGGTAATATTATGGCAATAGATATTGATGAATGGGCTTATACCAATACACTCGAAAACATTGAAAGAAACCGGGTGAAAAATATAAAGGTGATACAAGGAGATGCAGGTAAAATAGAAGATCATAAATTTGATATTATTCTGGCCAATATTAACCGGAATATTTTATTAAATGATATTAAAACATACGGCAAATCGTTATATACAGGAGGGCATCTAATGGTAAGCGGAATTCTTGAAGCAGATTCCAAAACCATTATAGACACAGCAACTGTAAACTACCTGGAATATATAGGCACAAAAACAAAAGGAAACTGGATTATGATCCGATTTTTAAAGAAATAACTTAATTTTAAAATTCATAAACAGAATTAAACCTGATGCAGCTAATCTCAAATACTATAATAAAATTAATTACCCCGGTACTGATAGTTTTGATGTCTTTTGAATTTGTCTGTGCCCAGGATTTCAAGAAATTTTCAGGCGAACCTGAAAAATATATCGATGAATTATCAGACTATATGGAAAATAACCTTACCTCAGAAGCCGAAGAAATTCTGGACAGGTTTATTATGGCCTGGCAAAGTGATAGTTTATTTTCTGAAAAAGATAAAGAAGTGATTATAAAACTATCACAGGAACTGATTGAAAATAATGCCAAACCTTCATTACATTTTAAAAATTACATGAATTGCCTGCTGGCGTTCAAAGAAAACAATATTCCTGAAAAAGACTTTTCAGAATGGTCAGAAGGCCTATCTGCAATTATTAAACGAAAAAAAGTAATAATAAGTCATATTAATCACCTGCTTGAAAACACCTGGTATATATTATCCGAAAATACCCTGTATAAATCTGCATCTACACAATGGACAGCCAATCCAGCTAATTATAGCATTAGATTTGAAAAAGAGATCCAATTTCAGTTTGAAAAAACCGAACTTACATGTTATGCCAAGAGAGACAGCATTAAAATTTTTGAAACCCGGGGGGTGTATTTTCCACTTGAAGATAAATGGGAAGGAAATGGCGGAATGGTAACCTGGGAAAGAGGAGGATTTAAACCTGAAGAGGTTTTCGCCACACTTGATGTGTATGAAATAGATATGAAAAAATCTGAATATCAGGCAGAGGAAGTTGTATTTACAAATAAATTATATTTTGATGCACCACTAAAAGGTATCCTGATAGATAAAGTAAAATTTAATAAAACACAGGAAAGCGCTACCTATCCCCAATTTGATTCATATACAAAAAATTTTAAGATTCGCAATCTTTATCAGGATATTGATTATGAAGGAGGACTTTCTATGCAGGGTGCAAAACTTGTGGGAACCGGAAATTTTGAGAAACCCGCCATGCTCAAAATTTATTACAATGATACCTTGCGCCTCACTGCCAATTCGAATTATTTCGGATTTAAATCGGATAGAATTAATGGTTTGAATGCAAGTATTGTGATCAAATTGAATAAAGATTCTATCTATCATCCGGACCTCCATTTAACTTATGTTGTTAAAAATCGTGAATTAACGCTTAACCGATCTGAAAACTTCACATCCACTAGTCCGTACTTTAATTCCTATCATAATGTGGATATGGAATTTGAACAGTTACAATGGTATATGAATGAACCTTTTATGCGCTTTACTCCGGCCCGGGGCACTTCTATTGGTAATGCAAATTTCGAATCCATAAATTTTTTCAATCTTAATAAATACCTGGGTATGCAGGAAATGGATGCCGTGCATCCCCTCCTCTCTATTCGCGGATTTTCAAAAAAGATTGGCCGGGATCAGTTTCTGGCCCAGGATTTTGCAGATTATCTTAAAAAACCTATTCATACAGTAAGACAATTGCTCATGCGTATGTCGGTACTGGGTTTTATTTTTTATGATTCCAACACGGATATGGCGACTATAAAACCCCGACTGAACGATTATATTGCAGCCAGCGTTAACCTTATTGATTTTGACGTGATCAATTTTCCTTCTCGGGTAGAGGCCCCTTTAGAGAATGCAGTATTTGATATTCGGTCTAACGACTTAATTATTTATGGCATACCCAAAATTTTTGTCAGCGATTCCCAAAATGTGGTCATCTATCCCAAACGGGAGAAAATTATTATGAAACGTAATCGTAATTTCCAGTTTGACGGAACAGTAGATGCCGGATTGTTTACCTTTTACGGTTCAAACTTTTTTTTCGATTACGATTCATTTAAGATCAGCCTTCAAAATGTAGATTCCATGCAAATCAGGTTTCAAACCGGTAAAAAAACAAACTATGGTTTTCCCGAAGTTGCAGAAGCAGCCAACCTGGTGCAGCATATTACCGGAGAAATTTTAATCGATAAGCCCGATAATAAATCAGGAAGAAATCCAAATCCCGAATATCCAATCTTTAACAGTAAAGAGAATTCTTATATTTTCTACAACGGTAATAATGTATTGGGAGGTGTTTACAATTCCGATGACTTTTTCTTTGAACTTTATCCATTCAGTATGGATAGTCTCGATAACTTTAATGCTCAATCAATGACCTTCGAAGGTGAATTTCAATCTGCCGGGATATTGCCTGTAATGGAACAAACTCTCAAACTTCAACCTGATAAATCGCTTGGATTTAGTTATACAACACAATCTGAAGGTATCCCTGTTTATGATGGAAAAGGAATCTTTAAAAACTCCCTTGACCTCTCAAATAAAGGATTACGTGGAAACGGTGAATTGGATTATCTTACTTCAGTTACTCTTTCTGATGATTTTATATTTTATCCGGATTCTATGGATACCGAGGCAAAAAAATATACAATTAAAAAACAAACGGTTGAAACCCAGTATCCGGGAGTTCAATCGGAGAATAATTTTATCCACTGGCTTCCATATGCCGATGAAATGTATGCTTTTAAAAAGACCAGTAACTTTATAATGTTTAACGATACTACCCAACTGCTGGGTGATTTAAAACTTACTCCGGCCCGTTTGTCGGGCAAAGGACGAATGGACCTGAAAAATTCAGATCTGAACTCTGACTTATTTACATATACATCTGATGAAATTTATGCGGATACGGCTGATTTCAGGCTTAAATCTTTAAATACTGAAGGATTTACCGTGCTGGCGGAAAATATGAATTCAAACATTAACTACACCATTAAAAAGGGCATTTTTAAAAGCAATGAAGAATATACTCTGGTTAATTTTCCTGAAAACAGGTATATCAGTTATCTCGATAAATTTATATGGGATATGGAGAAACAGGAACTTGCCATGGGACTCGAAACTACTTTACCTCCCCAAACCGGCATTATTAATTTTGATGATGAACAACTGGATGGCCCAACTTTTATTTCCATGCACCCCAAACAAGACTCCTTACAATTTGTATCACCTCGTGCATATTACGACTATAAGAAAAATGTTATTAAAGCTACAGGTGTAAAGTTTATTGAGGTTGCTGATGCCCGAATTTACCCTGATAGCGGAATGGTATATGTTGAAGAGGATGCCAATATGAGAATACTGGAAAACGCCACGGTAATGGCCAATACCCAAAGCAGATTTCATAAATTTTATTCATCTAAAATTAAAATCAACAGCCGGAATTTTTATTCAGGTAGCGGAGATTACATCTATTATGATGAAAATGATAAAGAACAAATAATTTATTTTAAGGAAATTAAAGTCAACGACAGTTTAACTACCTTGGCCAATGGTGAAATCCTGGAACCAGATAATTTTACACTCAGTCCGAATTATGCCTACCAGGGAAAAGTGTTTCTCGATGCCAATCAGGAATTCCTCACGTTTAAAGGTGCCACACTTATCGAAACCAATTGCGATATGCTGGATACAAGATGGCTCTATTTTGAATCTGTTATTAATCCGAAAGAAATTTATATACCCGCGCCTGCACAGCAGTATGATATTAATAAACAAAAGATTTATAATGGTATGTTTGTATATTATGACTCAGTGCACCTGTATCCGGCTTTTTTAACACCGTGGAAAAATTACAGCGACAATAGTATTGTTTCCGCGGATGGATTTCTTGTATACGACAAAGCTTCTGAACGTTATAAAATATCTTCGAAAGAAAAATTACTCGACCAGACCCTGCCCGGCAATTATGTTAGCCTGCACCGCGAATCGTGTGGATTATATGGAGAAGGAAAATTGTATCTGGGCGCCGAATTAGGACAAATTAAACTTTCGGCAGTTGGTAATGTTACACACAAGATGGCTGAAAATGAAACGCTCCTGGATATGATGCTGGCTATTGATTTTTTTATCACACCAGAAATTCTAAATATTATTGCCAGTGAAATCGACAGTTTACCTGATTTAGCTGCTACCGATTTAAGCAGTATGGTTTATACAAAAGGTATGAACGAATGGTTAGGGCCTGAAAAAGCACAGATTTTAAAGGATCAACTGGGATTGTTTGGTTTTTATAAGGAATTACCACCTGAACTGCAGCATACCCTTTTATTTAGCGAATTAAAATTTCGATGGAATAATGAAACCAACTCATACTGGTCTGAAGGTCCCATTGGTATTGCCAGTATTAATAATACTCAAATTAACAAACGGGTAAACGGGTTAATTGAGCTTCAGATAAAACGCAGCGGGGATATTCTTGATATTTATCTTGAAGCCGACCGGCGGCACTGGTATTATTTTGGTTATACCCGGGGAGTTATGCAGACTCATGCATCAAACAAAGACTACCTGGATAAAATTAAAGAACTTAAACCCAAAGATCGACGAATGAAAGTTCCCAGCGGAAGGACTTCATACATTTATATGATTTCTACCGACAGGAAAAAAGATTTGTTTGTACGAAGATTCAGGGAAGGTATAGAAGAACAGGAAAATCCGCTAAATAATGGTAATTAGCATTTCGTTACCCATCGCTTCTTTTACCGAGTTCAATAATTTCAAGGTCGTTAATCTCGGATTGGTCAATGGAAAAGCGTATTGCAGTCCGAATTTGATGCATTCCGTTTTTCCCAACAGCGCCGGGATTTATATGTAACAGATTTAACTTTTTATCATAAATTACTTTAAGAATGTGGGAGTGCCCTGATATGAACAAATCAGGAGGATTCTCTGTAATTTCCTCACGTACTGACCTGTCATAATTATTTGGATAACCACCTATATGTTTTATCCACACAGCTACCTTTTCACAATAAAACCGTAAATTTTCAGGGTATACAGTCCGAATGTCTATTCCATCAATATTGCCGTGTACGGCCCTTAGTAATCTGAAACTATTTAATTGATTAGCCAAGTCTATACTTCCGATATCCCCGGCATGCCATATTTCATCACACTCATCAAAGTATTCAAATAATCGTTTGTCAAGATATCCGTGGGTATCAGATATTAAACCGATCCTGATCATATTCCGAAAATATTTTTTTTAAATTTGGGCATAATTTTACGAAGAACAAAATGCATATTTTTTACACTCCCGATATTGCAGGCAATCAATATACTCTAAGTGAAGAAGAATCGAAACATTGCAGCCGGGTTTTAAGGCTGAACAAGAATGATATCATCTGGCTGATTGATGGTAGAGGAGGTTTCTATAAAGCAATAATATCAGATAATCTTTCTAAACGCTGTGAAGTTAAAATTCTGGAGATATTTCCTGAATATGAAAAACAAAATTATTACCTCCACATTGCCATTGCCCCGACAAAAAGTATTGATCGATTTGAATGGTTTGTTGAGAAAGCTACCGAAATTGGAATAACTGAAATTTCACCGATAATTTGCGAGCATTCCGAACGAAAGGTAGTCAAGACGGAACGACTTGAAAAAATTGCAATTTCCGCCATTAAACAATCTGTGAAAGCTTATAAGCCAAAAATTAATGAAGCAGTAAATTTTAATAATTTTATTATCAGACAACAGTATGCTGAAACAGGAAAATATATCGCTCACTGTATGAACAGCGAAAAAAAAGAGCTTTATGAAATTTATCCAAAGGGGCAACACGCCATACTATTGATTGGCCCTGAAGGTGACTTTTCATCGAAAGAAATTGATCTGGCGCTAAAATATTCTTTTCAATCCGTGAGCCTGGGAAAAAACAGATTACGCACCGAAACAGCTGGTATTGTAGCCTGCCATACTCTTTCGCTACTAAACCAATGAGATTTAGTGATCGGTTGATGGGTTGATGTGCTGATGTTCTAATGTGCTAATGAATTGATGGGTTGATGTGCTGATGTTCTAATGGGCTAATGCGCTAATGTGCTAATGTTCTAATGTGTTAATGTGCTAATGAATTGATAGATTGATGGGTTGATTTGTTAATTCGTTGAAAGTTTTTTAATCATCTATATCTAATAGTTCAATAATTCAATGATTATTAAGTCGATGGTTCAATGAGTCAATGGTTCAATAGTTCTACTCCAGGCTGTGAATTACAATTCCGCTTCTTAGTTTGGGTTCAAACCATGTGGTTTTTGGAGGCATAATATTCCCTGTATCCGCGATTTTAATTAATTGATCCATACTTACCGGGTAAAGGGCAAATGCAGCTGCCATTTCACCACTGTCAACTCTTCGCTTTAATTCCCCCAGGCCGCGAATACCACCAACAAAATCAATCCTTTCTGACTTTCGAAGATCTGTAATATCTAATATCGGCGCAAGCACCAATTCAGACAATATGGTAACATCCAGGCATCCTATGGGATCATTATCCTTATAAGTATTTTCTTTCGCAGTAAGTCCATACCAGTTTCCGTCTATATACATGGAAAACTCATGGGCCCGTGAAGGTTTATATTCTTGTTTTCCTTTTTCTTCTATATCGAATTTTTCTAATAATTTTTCAATAAATTTAGATTTACCCAGTCCATTAAGGTCTTTGATCACCCTGTTATAATCAATAATTGTTAACTGGCTTGCTGGAAAGTGAACTGCCAGAAAATAGTTATATTCTTCTTTTCCTGAGTGATTTTTATTTGCCAGCTTACGTTCTTCACCAACATGTGCCGCAGCAGCTGTTCTGTGATGACCATCGGCCACATAGGTGCAGGGAATTTCTTCACGAAAAACTTTCTCAATTTCCCGGTTTTTCTTGCTGTCTTTTATAACCCATAATTGATGCCGTACGCCGTCATCCAGTGTAAAATCATATTCAGCTGTCACTTGTACCACTTCAGAAACAATGGCATTAATCTTAGTATTATCCGGATAGGTAAAAAATACAGGTTCAGCATTGAAGTTGGTAATCCGGATATGGTTTTTTCTGTCAATTTCTTTTACCTCACGGGTAAGTTCATGTTTTTTAATAACATTGTTTAGGTAATCCTGCACAGAAGCACATCCAACCAGTCCGTATTGCGTTTTGCCCCACATAGTCTGGGCATAGATATAATAATACCGTTCTGAATCCTGAAACAATATACCCTGGCTTATCCATTTTTGCAGATTTTCCCTGCCTTTATTATATACTTGTTCCGAGTAATGATCAACATCTTCCGGGAGATCTACCTCAGGTTTTACAATGTGTAGAAAAGAATTCGGATTATCCTTTACTTCTATCCTTGCCTCATCCGAACTAAGTACGTCATAAGGACGCGATGCCAAAGAAGAAGCCAGCTCCCTTTTTGGCCGGTACCCTTTAAAGGGCAGAACAATTGCCATAGTATAGAAATTTCAAAAATTTAGTTTACCTGAAAAGTTTTATCTCCGGTTTGAATAAAGCTAACAATTTGCCGTGCTGCAGCAAGACCTGCATTAATATTTGCCTCAGCGGTCTGAGCTCCCATTTTTTTAGGAGTAAAAAAGAACCTGCCCGGATATTTGGATGCTATCTGATCTTTACAATCCGGAGCAATATCACTGATATAGCGGAAATCAGCACGTTCTTCAAATATTTTCAGCAGAGATTCTTCATGAATAATTTCTTTACGGGCAGTATTCACCAGTGTAGCTCCTTTAGGCATCAATGACAATAAACCGGCATTTATAGAATCCCTGGTTTTATCGTTTGCCGGAAGGTTAACGGAAATGTATTCACATTTTTTATAGAGGTCCTTCACATCTTCTTCACAAACCACACCGTCATTTTCAATAATTACTTTATCAATAAACGGATCGTGTGCATATACTTTCATCCCGAGACCTTTCGCAATATGACCGATGATTTTACCTACATGTCCATAAGCATGGATGCCCAGTTTTTTTCCTCTTAATTCAGTACCTGCTGAACCGTTAAAACCGTTACGATTAAGATAGAGCATCATACCCACTGCAAGTTCTGCAACAGCATTTGCATTTTGACCCGGAGTGTTCATAGCCACTATACCTTTAGATGATGCTGCTGTAAGGTCAATATTATCATAACCGGCGCCAGCCCTGACTACAATTTTCAGATTTTTAGCTGCAGCAATAACCTCCTTATCAACAATATCGCTCCTGATAATTAATCCGTCTACATCTTTTACCGCATTTATAAGATCACTCTGATTTGTATATTTTTCAAGTTTTACCAGTTGGAAACCGACATCTTCGAAAATCTTTGTAATACCTTCCACAGCTTCTTTAGCAAAGGGTTTTTCAGTACCTAATAAAATTTTAGTCATAGCTAGTATATTTTAATAATTTCAGAAGCTTTTAACGATCAGGCTTTAGCTTCAAATTCTTTCATTGCATCAATAAGTGCTATTACACTTTCTTTTGGAAGGGCATTATAAAGAGAAGCACGGAAACCACCTACAGAACGGTGTCCTTTTATCCCCACCATTCCTTTTGAAACGGCAAATTGCAGAAAATCAGCCTCCTTATCTTTATAGTTTTCATTCATTACAAATGTCACATTCATTATTGAACGATCAGCCGGATTTTTAACAGTTGAAACAAAAAGTTTATTTCTTTCAATTTCATCATACAGCATATTGGCCTTGTCTGTGTTCATTTTATTAATAACCTTTAATCCGCCCAATCCTTTTAACCATTTCAGGGTCTGAAGGCTGGCATAAATTGCAAGGCATGGCGGGGTATTATATAAAGACCCGTTTTCAATATGTGTCTTATAATTTAAAATTGTGGGTATTGTCCGGTCTACTTTCCCTAAAATATCATCTTTAATAATTACATAGGCCAGGCCCGCAGGACCAAGATTTTTCTGAGCGCCTCCATAGATTAAACCGTATTTCGACACATCCATAGGTCTGCTTAAAATATCAGACGATGTATCTGCAACAAGGGGAACCGGAACTTCAATGTCTTCTTTTATTTCCGTACCGTAAATTGTATTGTTTGTAGTGATGTGCAAATATTCAGCATCTCCGGATACACGAAAATCTCTTGGAATAAAATTATAATTTTGTTCTTTGGATGAGGCTACTACTTCAACTTCACCAAACATCTTCGCCTCTTTAATGGCTTTAGATGACCAGGAACCTGTTTCAAGATAAGCAGCCTTTTTATTAAGCAAATTATAGGGTATCATACAAAATTGCAGACTGGCTCCGCCATGCAGGAATAATACACTATAACCTGAGGGAACATCGAGCAATTCCTTCATTAACGCAACTGATTCATCCATAATGGCTGAAAATTCTTTTGACCGGTGGGATATTTCCATTATCGATAAACCTGTCCCTTCGAGATCAAGTACATTTTTAGCGGTGTTTTCTATTGTAAATTTGGGCAGTACAGAAGGGCCTGCATTAAAATTATGTTTTTTCATACAAATAAAAATTAGGTTGTTATACAATTCACAGTAGCGAATGGAATTCAAAGTTAAAAAAATATTGGCACCACGCTAGCTAAATGCAAAAATTAATATGTACAAATTACTAACAGTAAAATTTACGAGCTACAGGAGTTGTCTAATTAATTGAATTTTAGAGGTACAAGATAATTTCCTTCCAGAACCGGAATAATGTTTGTAAGGTTTTGTGTGTGGCAAAACTCTAATACATCGTCGAGTTTATTCTTTTTTAATCTGTGACGCTGGGCAGCTTTTTCAATATATCCTATTAGATTTGGTTTTGCCATTTTCCACAAATCAATGGAAGCCAGGGCAGAATCGCAAATCGTATAAAAATTACTATCTTCTAACACCTGTTGTGCAAGAGCACCTGCAAATAAGGAATCTTCGAGATTAAATTTATTTTTCCATCCAGCACAAAAAATCAGTACATCCCGCTGTTCGCTAAGAATATACTTAGAAATTGTGCTGATATTCAGATAAGCGCCAATCAATACTTTGTAACTGTCTTTCGCCATCATAATTGTATTCGTACCATTAGTAGTACTGTAAACAATTGGTTTTCCTTCCACCCGTTCTTTTGTGAAATTAAACGGTGAATTCCCGAAATCAGCAAAATCTTTAACGATGCCATCACGTTCTGCGGCAACCAGAAATCCCAGTTCCTTATATGCTTTGGCTTCTTCTAATGTGCCGACTGGAATAATACGCTCGGCGCCGTTCATAAATGCCGAACAAATAGCAGTTGTGGCGCGAAGAATATCTACAACTACTACAATAGCTTCATCATTTCGAAATACATCGTATGTTGCCGGGGTAAAACAAACCTCGATTTTATTTTTCCTGTCCATAAAAAGAAAAATATCCTATATGGCGCCAAAAATACAAAAAAAAATTCCGGAAATCCTAATCCTTATAAATTGGGAAAGTGACAACAGCAGCTTTTACTTTTTTATTTCGGATACCAATATAAATTTCAGTGCCCGGAGCGGCATAAGTTGTTTTTACATATCCCATTCCAATGCCTTTATTCATAGATGGCGACATGGTTCCAGAAGTAACCTGGCCGATAACTTTGTCTTGTTGGTTCAAAATAGAATAATGATGTCTTGGTATTCCGCGTTCTATCATTTCGATCCCTACCAATTTTCTTTGAACGCCCTGTTCTTTTTGTCTTTCGAGAAATTCTTTATCGATAAAATTTTTATGTTCTGTAAATTTTGTGATCCATCCTAATCCTGCTTCCAGGGGAGAGGTAGTATCGTCAATGTCGTTACCGTATAAACAATATCCCATTTCCAGGCGTAATGTGTCTCTTGCGGCAAGACCTATGGGTTTAATCCCTTTATCCGCACCAGCTTCAAAAATAGCAGCCCAAAGGGCTTCAGCTCCGTCATTATAACAATACAATTCAACTCCGCCAGCACCGGTATATCCGGTTGCAGATATAATAACATGGTCAACTCCGGCAACTTTTCCTGTTTCGAAAGAAAAACTTTTTACTGCTGCCAGGTTTATTTTGGTTAGTTTCTGTACTACATTTTTTGCCTCAGGACCCTGTACTGCCACCATAGACATTTTATCCGAGGCATTTTCTATAACAGCATTAAAGGTATTATGCCGATTGATCCATTTCCAGTCTTTTTCAATATTTGCTGCATTTACAACCAACAAATATTTTTTATCTTCATAATGATATACAATCAGATCATCAACTATACCACCAAGGCCGTTGGGCATACATGAATATTGTGCTTTACCGGGTACTAACCTGGAAACATCATTAGTAGTAATTTTTTGCAGGAAATCAAGTGCTCCTTCTCCACTCACCCAGAATTCACCCATGTGAGAAACATCAAATACTCCAACCTTTTTCCTCACAGTAAGATGTTCATCATTAACACCGGTATATTCCAGGGGCATTTTATACCCGGCAAACTCGACTAATTTTGCCCTCAATTTTTCATGAAAAGAAATAAGTTGGGTTGTTTTCATTTTATAACCATCTGTTTAGAAAGTATTATGAGCTTCCAAACATAACCTGGAAGTTACAATGTAATTATTGAAACAAATCTATAAAATTATCAGCGTATGAAACGATGATAAAAATTAGGATTCAGAATAAAAAATCAGATCGTGAATACTGATTTTTTATTTACTCAGAATTTTAAACTCAACTCTGCGGTTTTGAGCCCTTCCGTCGGCGGTATTGTTTGTAGCTACCGGTTGTGTATCGGCATATCCTTTATATTCCAGTCTTGAAGAATTAATCCCTTTACCTACCAGATATGTTGAAACTGCTTTGGCCCGGTCTTGCGACAATTTTGTATTGGCTTTTAAAGAACCAACATTGTCAGTGTGTCCGGAAATCTCGATACGAATTGATTCATTGCTTTCCAGAAGTTTTACCACGTTATCAAGTTCAGAATAAGATTCGGGTTTTAAAGCAGATTTACCGAATTCAAAGAATATATTTTTAAGTATAACCTTAGCGCCTACCTCGACCCTCTCCAGTGAAAAGTCTTTGAAAATAACTTCATCGAAAGTATAGCCCGAAACATCAATGGCGTCAAGTAACAAGAGATATCCTTTGGCTACAATTTCTACTCCGTAAGACTTTGATACCGGTATGCGTAACTGGTACCGGCCGCTGGAATCAGAAATTGCAGTAGCAACTGAATTACTGAAGTCAGGATCAATTAATTCTATTTTAGCTTTAACAGGACTATTATTTTCCGTGTCGGTAATCAAGCCTTTCATTAATATCGATGTATCGATTTTAAGTTTTAACGGCGGTTCAAAGAATATCCCTTCAACGGGCATTTCGATGGCAGCAACAGTTATGCTATCGTTACTGATCAGCATACCTTTTTCAGCACCAAGAAAAATTACTTTATAAATATCCCTGCCCCCGATTCCGGTTTCCCGAATTGTGGAGTAATATGCTGATTTTTTATCAGGCATTAGTTTATAAAACACATCATCGTCCGGGGTATTTATCGGATATCCCACATTAACAGGTTTCGACCATAACCCAACATCTGACATGGTAGATTGAAAAATATCAAATCCGCCCATAGTATTATGTCCTTTAGAGCTAAAAAACAATATACTATCGTTTGCTGAAAGACTTACAGCTGCTTCATCGTAAGATGTATTAACCATGGCTCCAAGATTTGCAGGCTTACTCCACCTGCCCCGGTCATTTTTTTTACAGTAATAAATATCGGAGCCGCCATAATTGTTCTTATCATTGGTAGAAACAAAAAACAGCAGACTTTCATCTGAAGATATACATAAAGAAGTTTCCCGGCTATTTGAATTAATTTTCCCGGATAAGGCTTTTGGTGATGTCCATTTTCCTTTTTTGTAATTACTTACAAACAAATCACCTTCATTTTTATTTCCAATATACGAATACAGCGATAGTTTATCAGGAGATAAACCAACAACAGCATTGTTCATTTTATTCTTTTTCTGATTTATGGATTTTTCCATTCGCCTTGCCCTGATCCAATTTCCATCAACATTATCAGTATAATATATGTCTTCAAAAAATTTGTTGTCAAAAGGATTTCTTTTGCTTTTTTCAGAATATGGACGTCGTGTGGTAAAATACATCACCGATTCATCTGCGGATACAACAGGATTATATTCATCATAAACCGAATTTATTTCCCTTCCGAGATTATTGATTACCACTCTCCTGGGATTAGCAACAAGATCCTTCCCGTTATGACATTGTTCTATTAAATTATCGATCCTGGGTCCTAAAATGGTTATCTGCTTGGGATGAATATGTTCTTTATATTCTTTATACTCGGTAATAGCATTATCAAAATCCAGAACAAGATGATAGGCTCTGCCCAGCATATAATGTATATCGGGACTTACTTCAGCATCTAATTCGTATGCTTTTCGGAAATAATTTATAGATTCAAATTTGGCATCTATATTAAGGTAACATACACCCAACATGTAGTTTAATTCGGCATTTTCAGCATTATATGAATATGCCGCAAGGTAATTCTCCCGGGCTTCGCGATATGTACCCAATCCCTCTGAAAAATATTGATTGCCAGATTTAACAGCTGCCCAGGCTTCTTTAATGCCACTCTTTCCTTCAATTTTAAACTCACTTTTTTTAATTTTTAACAGTTGCTGGGAATTCACTGTTTGAGCAAGAAAAAATCCCAGAATAAAATAAATTATGATGGTTCGCTTATTCATTACCTCAGGAATTAAAAATTACTTACATTCTTTTAAATAATCCGGTGCTTGACTAATGCCAAGGATTTCGGCTGACTGCCAATCGGAACAAGCATTATCCAGACGGCCCATTAACTCATATACCAGTCCCCTGTTAAGATACGATTCACCGTGGTCTGGAAAAACCGCAAGCGCAGTATTATAAAGTTCCACAGCCTGCTCATATTCATTTTGTTTTGCCATTACATTACCCAGATTACTCATTGCCAAATAATAATCGTCTTTTAATATCAGGGCTTTATTAAAATCATTTGCTGCACCCTCAAAATCTCCCAGAATATACCGGGCACCACCTCTAAGGTTATATGCCATATAATTTAAAGAATCGATACGTAATGCCTGGTCAAAATCCTGAATTGATCCCTGGTAGTCGCCAATTTTCTTTTTTGTATTTCCCATATCAATATAAGCCAATATCATATCAGGCTCATAATTAGCAGCCAAACGATAATCGTATATTGCCCCCTGGTAATCCCCCAGTAAATTTTTTGCAGTTCCCCTGTCATGAAAAGCTAAAGCATAATCAGGCTTCTTTTCGATAGCTGCACTAAAATCTGCTATAGCCCCGTTAAAATCTTTCGTCAGAAGTTTTATCACACCCCGGTAATAATGAGCAAAAGGAGTTTTAAAACCACTTTGTATAGCCATATTAAAATTATCAAGCTTATGAAGGTCGGGATCTAATACAAATTCCACATAAGCAAGATTAAAATAAGCCTCACCATATGCCGGATCTATCTGAATAGCCTGCTGAAAATCGAGCTTTGCCCCTGCTTTGTAATTCAGCATAAATTTAACTTTTCCCCGCTGAAGCAGTGCTTCCTTAAAATTCGGATTTAGTATTACTGCACTATCCAGCTCAATTAGCGCTCCATAATAATCTCGTCCTGAAATCATATCTACGGCCTGATTATACATCCGTTGAGCAGATTTTTCCTTTTGATAAACACTAAGATTAAACTCATCAGCAGACTGGCAAAATGCCGATGGAGTAAAAAATAAAATAATCAGGATAATGTTACTTATCTTCTTCATCTTTATTAGTAATTGATGGTTACAAGATGTCGTTTAAAATCGTTCTTTTCTATACTAGATTAATAATAATTTTACTAAAAGTAAAAAATTTAATCTATTTTTGATTGAATTTTTTTAAATTCAACTTTTTAATCTAAAATTAATCAACTATAATTCTTTTTTAATGAAAACAAATCTCACATATCTTAGAGACATGTCAGCTGGAAATAAAGATCTTGTTCGAGAGATGATAGAGATTTTTATTTCACAAGTGAAGGAGTTTACGATAGGAATGGATGATTTGTTAGCAAAAAAAGATTATTTACAATTAGGAAAGTTAGCACATAAGGCTAAATCTTCAATTTCTATAATGGGTTTAAACGATCTTGCCGCAGATTTAAAGACACTTGAAAATATGACTAAAGAAGGTAAAGACAACGATTTATATAAAAAAATTGTTGAAAATTTTAAAGTCGAAACGAATAATGCCATTATTGAACTTGAAGAAGTTAAAGAAAATTTAGATTTATATTTTTAAATTACTTGTATTATGTTGAAAACTGAAAGGATTAATGGAGTTGTTGTTGTTAAATTTAATAATATCGATAGATTTAATGCTTTAATTACAGAACCTGTAAAAGAGCAGTTAAAAAACCTTTTTAGTAAACCGGATATTAAACTTGCCCTGAGCCTGGATGGGATTAGATTTATAGATAGTACCGGATTTGGTGTATTTTTATCTATAATGAAAACAGCAAACAACAAAGACGGTCAATTTAAAATTTGTGACATTTCTCCCGAAGTTATGGAGCTATTTAAATTATTACAGCTTCATAATGTATTTGATCTTTACGATAATCTTGATGATTGTCTTAAAGGTTTTACAAAATAACACCCTGTTATACCCGGGGATCAATTATCGAAAATCAAATTATTATCTTTCAATTCCAGCGAAATTTCGTTATTCCTGTTTATTGTTCCGGCAAGAATTTGTTTTGACAATTCATTTAATATTTTTTGCTGTATTAAGCGTTTTATTGGCCGGGCGCCATAATGCGGATCATAACCCGCATTTGCCAGCCAGGTAATAGCATCATCCGATACACTGATTTTCACATTATTTTTATTTAGCATAGCCTGAAGTTGAGAGATTTGCAATTCCACAATTTTTTGAATTTCATCTTTATTCAGCGGTGTAAACATAATTATTTCATCAATCCGGTTTAAAAATTCAGGCCGCACAGAAGCTTTCAATATTTCGAAAACTTCTTTCCTGGTTTTTTCGAGCACAAATTCGCGATTCGTTTCATTGAGTCCCGATAAATTTTCCTGGATAATGTTTGAACCGATATTTGAAGTCATAATAATTATTGTATTTTTAAAATTCACAAACCGTCCTTTATTATCCGTTAAATGCCCTTCATCCAGAATTTGCAAAAGGATGTTGAATACATCGGAATGCGCTTTTTCTATTTCATCGAGCAGCACTACCGAATAAGGTTTTCTTCTAACTGCTTCCGTTAGCTGTCCTCCTTCATCGTAGCCTACATAACCGGGAGGGGCTCCAATAAGCCTGGATACCGAATGCCTTTCCTGGTATTCTGACATATCAATACGTGTCATCAGGTTCTCGTCATTAAATAAATATTCAGCAAGTGCTTTGGCCAGTTCAGTTTTTCCCACACCTGTGGTTCCAAGAAATATAAAGGAGCCTATGGGCCGCCTGGCATCCTGAAGTCCTGCCCTGTTTCTTCTCACCGCATCGGCCACAGCCATAATTGCTTCTTCCTGGCCAATTACCCGTTTATGCAATTCGTCCTCCAGTTTCAGCAGTTTTTCCCGTTCTCCCTGCTGCATTTTACTCACAGGTATGCCTGTCCATTTCGATACTACTTCAGCAATATCTTCATAAGTAACCTCTTCTTTGATCATTGCCGAATGAGCCTGTAAATCTTCAAGTTGTTTTTTCAAATTATCGATTGAACCTTCCAATTCCTTAATCTTTCCGTACCTGATTTCGGCTACTTTGCCATAATCACCCTGCCGTTCGGCCTGATCGGCATCGAGCTTATAATTTTCGATTTCAGATTTGCACTTCTGAATTTTGTCAATAATTTCTTTTTCTGACTGCCATCTGGCTTTCAGCCGGTTTCTCTCATCAGATAAATTTGCAATTTCTTCTCCAAGCCTACTTATTTTCTCAGAATCACCTTCACGTTTTATAGCTTCACGTTCAATCTCCAATTGCTGAATCTTCCTTTGAATATCATCAATTTCCTGTGGCAATGAATTCATTTCCATTCTCATCTTCGAGGCAGCTTCATCAATCAGGTCAATGGCTTTATCCGGAAGAAACCTGTCGGTAATATAGCGGTCTGACAATTCAACTGCGGCAATAATTGCATCATCTTTTATTCGGACTTTATGATGCATTTCGTATCTGTCTTTTATACCTCTTAAAATTGAAATTGCATCGTTTATATCGGGTTCATTAACCATAACAATCTGGAATCTTCTTTCGAGAGCCTTATCTTTTTCAAAATATTTCTGGTACTCATTTAAGGTGGTGGCTCCGATGGCCCGAAGATCACCGCGTGCAAGAGCCGGTTTTAGTATATTTGCAGCATCCATAGCGCCTTCACTTTTACCAGCTCCAATTAAGGTATGTATTTCATCAATAAACAATATAATCTCACCATTTGAACTAATTACTTCTTTCACAACGGCTTTTAACCGTTCCTCAAATTCACCTTTATACTTGGCGCCGGCAATCAATGCCCCCATATCAAGTGAAAAAATTTGTTTTGTCCTCAGATTCTCAGGTACATCATTATTGACAATCCTGTGAGCCAAACCTTCTGCAATAGCCGTTTTACCAACACCAGGTTCTCCAATAAGAATCGGATTATTTTTTGTCCTCCTGTTAATAATTTGCAAAATTCTCCGGATCTCATCTTCCCTGCCTATAACCGGATCTAGTTTTCCGTTACGCACCTGCTCGTTTAAATTAATAGCAAAACGGCTTAATGAATTAAAACTATCTTCGGCAGTCTGGCTTTGAACCTTTGAATCTTTTCTTAACTCTTTAATTGCAGATTTAAGATTATTTTCAGTAATACCACTGTCTTTCATTAATCTGGAAACCTCATCACCTGAGGCAAACATTCCTAATAATAAATGATCAATCGAAACAAATTCGTCTCCGAATTCCTTTGAGAAATTTTGTGCCTTATTCAATGTACGATTAGCTGTTGAACTTAAATAGGGTTCGCCCCCTGAGACTTTTGTATAGGATTCAACAATTTTGCCAAGCACATTTTCAAAATGATTCACATTTACTCCAAGTTTCTTTAATAGAAATAATGTAATATTTTCACCCTGGCTTAAAATCCCTTTCATTAAATGACCATTTTCAATTGCCTGATGACTCAATCCTTCAGCAATAACAAAAGCCTGTTGTATAGCTTCCTGCGATTTTATGGTAAAATTGTTTAAATTCATCTTCTTAACTATTTATTTTCTGAGTTTCCTTCAAATTTATTACCAATATACTCATTATGCCAAAATGACTAAGTATCGAAAAATTGAAATGCAAAAATGTCCGAAACAGATTCTTACCTTAAGTATTTCTAAAAATTATGTCTTTTAAGAAAATACCATTTGCAAACTAACCATGATTTGAATTACGAATTTTTTAATAAATAAAACTTCACAAATCGGTTCTGTACAGGTGGAACTAAACCTATAAAATAACAATGTTAGGTTTGCACTTAAATATATAAAATGAGCCTACAAACAGTGCCGGTTCATAATACTTTTATTCTAAATAAGGCTGTAACAAACACAGCTGAATTCCGTAGAATCCAGGGAATTTAAATTAATTAACAGGGCACTTAAAACATGAGTGAGCAAATACTCAAAGCCTTATTGGAATTGTTTGCTATTATTGCCAGACCTGAAAGCAACAGGAGCGACAGGAGAACTGTGGTCGAATTTTTCCTGCGTCGTCAGCTTAACCAGGAACTGGTACAAAGTTTTCTTACTCTTTTTGATACAATTTACCATAAACATAAAATTCTTCATCTCGAAAGGGGAACAAAAAGAATTGGACCTGACTCGGTAAAAATTCTTAAAATCTGCTCACAAATAAACCGTGAACTTACTCAAAGTCAGAAAGTAATTGTGCTTGTGGAATTATTTGAATTTGTGAATTCTGATAAACAGGAAATATCCGAACAGGAATATGAATTTATTTTAACCGTAGCTGAATCTTTTCATATTCCTTTAAAAGAGCATGACAATATTAAAGAATTATGCATTCCTCCATCTGATATAGTTCCGGTATCTGAAAAATTCCTTATCATCGATAATCAAAGAACCAACAGATACCCAACGAATAAACACTTATTTTCTGAGAATTTCAAAGGACAATTAAGAATTTTGCATCTCGATTCTATAAATATGTATCTTTTAAGATATATTGGAGATAACGAAATGTATTTAAATGGCCAGCTTTTGTCCAAAGAAAAAACCTATGTGTTTAATACGGGTTCTTCTCTTCGCGATCATAGTATAAGGCCGGTGTATTACAGCGATGTGGTATCCATTTTCAGTAAAGACCAAAGGGAATCCAGAATTGTATTTGAAGCAAAAAATATAAGCTATATATTCAAAAACGGACGGATAGGTTTACATGAAATGAGTATTAAGGGAGAGACCGGTAGACTTATTGGCATTATGGGTGCCAGCGGTGCCGGTAAATCAACCCTGCTTAATGTTTTAAATGGATCGGCTACACCTTCGGCAGGTGAAATCCTGATTAATGGAATTAATATTCACAAAGAAAGTGAGAAGGTCGAAGGCCTTATCGGCCATGTGTCTCAGGACGATTTACTGATTGAAGATCTTACCGTATTTCAGAATTTATTCTATAACGCCAAGTTATGTTTTGATAATTATTCGAAAAAAGAAATTGTTGGAGTTGTTGATAAAATGCTTCAAAGCCTTGGTCTTTACGAAATTAAAGATATATTGGTAGGTTCTCCGCTGAATAAAAAAATTAGTGGCGGACAACGAAAACGCTTAAATATTGCTCTGGAATTAATTCGTGAACCTGCCATCCTGTTTCTGGATGAACCTACATCAGGATTATCATCGAGAGATTCGGAAAATATAATGGACCTTTTAAAAGAGTTATCTTTTAAAGGAAAACTGGTTTTTGTAGTCATTCACCAGCCTTCATCAGATATTTTTAAAATGTTTGATAAGCTGCTAATACTTGACACCGGTGGTTACCTGATTTATAATGGTAATCCCATCGATTCAATTATATATTTTAAATCTAAAGTTCATCATGTAAATTATACCGAAAGCGAATGCCATGTATGCGGTAACGTAAATCCGGAACAGATTTTTAACATTGTTGAGTCTAATGTTTTGGATGAATACGGCAAATTTACTTTCAATCGTAAAATATCGCCAAAGGAATGGAATGAATATTACAGGGAATACAGTGCCAGAAAACAAGATAAAGCAGAAATCCTGATAAATAATATCCCGAAAATTTCATTTAAAATCCCGAACATTTTCAAACAGTTTTTAGTGTTCATCAGCCGCGATGTGCTCTCCAAACTGGCCAACAAACAATATCTGTTTATTAATTTTCTGGAAGCTCCTATTCTGGCATTTATATTATCATTTATTATCAAATATCACAATGTTAGCGCTTCAAACGAATTCGGCTATACATTTATAGGTAACAGCAACCTGCCTGTATATATTTTTATGGCTGTAATTATTGCCATTTTTATGGGATTGACCGTAAGTGCGGAAGAAATTATAAAAGACCGGAAAATATTAAAACGTGAAGCTTTCTTAAACTTAAGCTGGTCGGGATACCTGTTATCAAAGCTTGCCGTACTGGTAATTATTTCAGCCATACAGGCTTTGCTTTTTGTATTGGTAGGTAATTCAATAATGGGTATAAAGGGCATGTACTTATATTACTGGATAATCCTGTTTAGCTGCTGGGTCTCTGCAAATCTTATGGGATTGGTAATTTCAGATAGTTTTAAAACTGTTGTTACCATTTATATATTAATTCCATTTTTAGTTATCCCGCAGATTATTTTAAGTGGAATAATTGTAAAATATGAAAAGCTCAATCCCTCAATTTCATCTCCAAGCAAGATTCCTTTTTACGGTGAAATAATTACAGCCCGCTGGGGGTACGAAGCACTGGCAGTGTATCAGTTTATGGAAAATGATTATATGGATAATTTTTATGATCTGAATAAAATTATGAGCATTGCTGAGTTTAAGAAAAATTACTGGATTCGGAATCTGCTTAATAAACTCGATTACCTGGAGAAGTATCATAAAAATGATAAGCATAATAAAAAGGTTAAGAATTATCTTGAACTTTTAAGAAATGAAATTTCAAAAGAGCAATCGACTAATAAAATTGTCAAATATCAATTTTTAGATTTACTCTATCCCGAAGAAATAAATAATAAAGTAATAAATGAAACCAGAAACTATATAAGTAAAATAAACCGGTATTATATTAAAATATATAACCGGGCCAATGATGTACGCGATCAGATAATTCGCGATTTTCAAAAAACTGAGGAAGAAAAACAAAAATTTCTGAAATTAAAACGTGATTATCATAATGACCGTCTTGCAGAATTTGTTGAAAACAGCAACGAAGTGGTCAGAATTGTTGAATATAAAGGAAATTTATATCAAAAAATTGATCCTATATATTTAGATCCGGACCATAACTTTATTAAAGCCCATTTTTATGCACCACGAAAAAAAGTATTTGGAAATTATTATAAAACATTTTGGGTAAATACCCTGGTTATATGGATAATGTCAGTACTATTTTACATTATGTTGTACTTCCGGTTATTACGGAAATTCCTCGATTACCTTGAAAATTTCAGTAACCGAAAATTTGATCATAACAAAAGTCTGCAATAAAAAAAGCCGTATAAAACGGCTTTTTCTGTATAAAAAATTATCTCTTAGTCTACAATTTCTATCATTCGGAAGGGCACCCTGATAATCGATTCATAGTCTTCTCCGGCCTCAAGCATATCTTCGTCATCTTCTTCATAAAACCAGTTAATAAGTACTTCGTGTTTGTTCTTATGAATTGCTTCAAGCTTTTTAAAAACATCGAGAATACATTTGGATGAACTGGTATTAAAATATTCAAGGTGAACATCTACTTTTGTTAATTCTTTGGGGCTTCCGGCGTAATCATCTAACCAATCTACCAGGGGTTTATAGAATTCTATGGAATTTTCGGGTATCGATCTGCCTTTTATCTCAATTGTTCCATTTTCGTTGTCATACTTTACCATCGGTGTCTTAGCAGTTCCTTCAATATAAATCGGTTTCATACTTGGTTATATGATTTAGAAAAGAAATTAAATCTTAATTGTTAGGTTGAAAAAATAATAATTTCCATTATAATTATAAAAGGCATATTCGAGATCGTATTCTGTTTTTCTGGCTATATCCACCAGGCCCAGTCCTCCTCCTCCTTTTGCCGATAATTTCTGATGATTTAAGATAAACTTATACATATCCTTAAGCTCATCTTTGGTAAGGCTATTAATTTTTTCAATTTTTTCCTTGAGAAATTTAATTCTGCTGGAATTAATAAAATTTCCTGTGGTTACATTATAGATATCCCCTTCGCGCTTAACTACCAAAACACCAAATTTGGGATCAAGCTCTTCTTCAATCCCCTCATGCTTTTCTTCTATATGATGATATAAATTCTGAAGACTTTCAATTAATATATTGTATAATTTTTTCTTTGTCTTACTGGCTTCATTTGCAGCATCCAGCTTTTTCTCTACAGATTCAAGAATGTCATTAATAAGGTCAGATGTAATACTGCCTTTATAGGCGAGGATTACATCTCCTTTGCTTATTTCATTATAGTAATTTGTAATATTAAAGCTCATATAAAGCTTAACTTATGCTTAGTAATTTAATCTATAGAATTGCAATAAAATCAACAAATATATAAAAAATATCTTCTTATAAAAATCATTGCTGATAATGTTCACCTGACTACAGGAATTTATCAGAATTTTACGATTTTAAATATAACTAAATTTGTTTAAATAATTAGTGGTTGGATTTTTTTTTTACCAACCTGTATTTCGCACATAATTTATTTTCATTACCAAGCCAGAATACCGCTAAACCAAATCTTAACCCTTACCACTATACATGGAATATTTATAATACCAGCCTTCAATAGAACCGTTATACAAGGATATTTTTCGATCGGGGCGCAATCCTACTGCCTTTATAGCCTGTTTATTACCACTAAATATCCAGGCGTCATAACCGGCATAGTTTTGTTTTAGTGTATCCCCTATTAATTTATAAAAGTCATTAATTTTATCAACTTTTAATCGCTCACCATAAGGAGGATTCATAATTAATATGCCGGTTTTCGCATAAGCTTTTGTATGTTCAAAAGCTATATTATTAAATTGAATTCGATTTAATACACCTGCTGTTTTTGCATTTTCTTTTGCTGATTCAATTGCAGGTAAAGAAACATCTGAGGCAACAATTTCAGGAAAATCGGTTGATTTCTGCCTGTTAATTTCATTTTTTATGGAATCGAATAAATTCCGGTTATAAGATTTCCAGTTTTGAAATGCAAATTGTTTCCTGAAAAACCCGGCAGGTATTCCGGAGGCTAACAAGGCGGCTTCAATGGCTAAGGTTCCGGAACCACACATTGGATCAACAAAAGAAATCTTGCCATCCCATCCCGATAATTGAATTAAGCCGGCTGCCAGTACTTCATTTAACGGAGCTTTACCCTGAAATTTCCGGTATCCCCGTTTGTGGAGCGATTCACCGGAACTATCAAGTGCAATAGAAATATTATTTTCAACAATATGAATATGAATCCGAATGTGTGGATTATTTAAGTCAATATCAGGCCGCTGCCCATACTTGTCCCTGTATTGGTCAACAATTGCATCTTTCGTTCGCTGGGCCACAAAATGCGAATTATTAAAATGTTTTGAATAGGTTACAGCATCGATATAAAAGGTATTATACACCGTAAAATACTGCGACCAGTCGATCTGGCGCACCACATCATATAAATCTTCGGCTTTGTTAAGTACTGAATTATAGATGGGTTTTAAAATTCGAATTGCCGTACGCAGGTATATATTGGACATATATAACAGGCGTTCATCGCCATCAAATCTCACTGCCCGACGTATTATAGCAACATTTTCCGCTCCCAGTTGCCGGATTTCTTCCGCCAATACTCCTTCGAGTCCCTGGTATGTTTTAGCAATAATCTCAAATTTATTCACAAGCCATACATTTAAATTTTAATTTTGCTGCTTATTACGGTTATAGCATTTTTTAGTCTTTCATTTCCTATGCCGGAGATGATTTCGTAATTGCAATTGAATTCATCAAGCTGATTTTTATACAACCTGAACAGTTCTTTTCTCATCTCACCTCCATTTTCTCTCACCGGGTCTGCAATCCATGGAATATCTGTATCACACAAAAGATACAAATCTATATTAATCTCTTTAATGGATTTATCGAGCCATATGGGATATTTGTTATACTTTATCTGAAACCAGATTTTTGTTATAATTAAAAAAGTATCCACAAATAATATTCTGTTTGCACGCTCTGAATACTCCTGAACCTGCTTTACCTGGGTTTCTGCAATGTGTATTAAATCTTCATAAGAATACGGCCGAGTAAGCTTCTCAACAAAATCACGCGCGTATTCGGGAATATAGATTGTGTTATAGGTCTCAGCCAATTCTTTCGTAAGGGCGGATTTACCCGTACATTCAGGTCCGGTAATCACAATTTTTTTCATGTTTCTAACTGGATCTTCCTCCATTCTTTTTTCCATTGAATATACCCGATTATTGCCATAATTGTATACACTAAAAACAATAACACAGTGGGAAATAATCCCTTATAAACATATAATCCTGCAGAAACAGCATCCACCACAATCCAGATCAGCCAATGTTCCAGAATTTTTCTGGCCAGCATCCAGGTGGCTGTAATACTAGCCGCAGTGGTGAATGCATCCCAGTAAGGAAGTTCAGAATCGGTAAAATACCGCAATATTAAAGCAAGAACTATAAATATACCGAGAGTAATAAAAAATAAAATAATACTTCTGCTTTTTGTAATCTTTGATATTAAAAGATTATGGCCCTTTCCTGACGGATCATTTTTATCAGGATGTAACCAATGATACCACCCATAAATACTGATCAAAAGGTAGTATACGTTAAGCCCCATATCTGCATAAAACTTCGAATCAAAGAACACATAAATATATAATGCTGATGTAAAAATACCGAATGGCCATAATAATATAGAACCCCTTATGGAGTAAAACAGATAAATCAATCCTGTAATAGTACCCAGAACCTCAATATAATGCTGGAAAATCCATAAAATAGAAACATTAACCACCTGACTAAAATCCACTATGTATAGCGCTAAAATAATTTACGGAATTATAAATTCAGCAAGATTTTCCCAATCTTCCAATATGGCTATCGCTTTTTGAAACTTTGTATCAGATTCATTAACAATTTCATAAAATTCGCTTGGCCCCCACAAATCGCGTGCAAAATAAGCTTTGATTAGTAATTTTATCTGTTTTTCTGATATCGCGAGATCCTTATCATTTTTCGGAAGGCCTTCTTTTTCAACAAATTTTACCATTTTTGAAAACAACTTTTCATCTACAGTAAAATTCTTTTTATAGTCTTCAAAAGTGGCGTATTTATTCTCAATATTGCTGCGGTTATCATCCAGATAGGTTAAAATAAACTGGTTAAGCAGCCCTTTCCTGACAATATCACGATAATAATCGGAGTAATTTGAAGTATCAATGGCTACAAAAAAGTCGGGCATTATTCCTCCACCACCATATACAGTCCTTTTACTAATTAGTGTTTGTTTCTTTAAGGAATCGGGAAAATGGATACCTTCAGTAGACATCATTTCTCCATTGGTATACCGGTTAATAAGTTCCATGCTATAATCTTCAGAGCCATTCTCGTAAGGTTTTTGTATCAGTCTTCCTGAGGGTGTATAATACCGTGCCACTGTTAACCGCAACATAGAATAATCAGGTAGCCACAGGGGACGCTGCACGAGCCCTTTACCAAACGAACGGCGACCAATAATTACACCTCTGTCCCAATCCTGGATTGCGCCGGCAACAATTTCACTTGCCGAAGCTGAACCCTCATCAATTATAATAGCAACATTTCCTTTTTCAAAATTGCCTTCGGCAGTGGCTATTCTATCCTCTCTCTGACTTTTTAATCCTTCAGTGTATACAATCAGCTTATTGTTTTCCAGAAATTCATCAGCCAATTGTACTGCCGCTTCCAGCAATCCCCCGCCATTTCCGGTTAAATCGAGGATAAGATTTTGTACACCCTGCTTCTTCAATTTAATAATAGCAGAATCAAACTCCTGAATGGTAGTTTGTGCAAATCTGGAAATTTTAATATATCCGATATTGTCCTTTACCTTATAAGAGGCATCAATACTGTAAATTGGAATTTTATCCCGGATAATGGTAAAATCGAGTAATTCATCTTCATTTTTTCGAAAAATGGTAACACTTACCCGGGTTCCCTTTTCCCCTCTGAGTAAAGAAAAAACATTCTCTGTGGTAATTCCGATTCCGGCCACATTCTTACCATCCACCTTAACTATCCTGTCACCCGGTAAAATGCCCAATTTTTCGGAGGGTCCGCCGATTATCGGATTGATGATCAGAATGGTGTCCTGAAGAATATTAAACGAAACCCCTATTCCCTCAAAATTTCCTTCAAGCGGTTCGCTCATTTTTTTCACCTGATCCCGGTTGAGGTAAGTTGAATGCGGATCGAGTTCTTTAAGCATGCTTTCAATTGCTGTTTCTACCAGATTTTCTGTATCTACAGAATCAACATAATACCAATTGATCAGCTCCACTGCTTTTGAAATTTTATTTGCCTGTTCGTATACAGATTGTGCTGCAAGTTGTAATTGAAACAGAATCCCCACAAAAAATATAACATAAAACCGCATAATCAAATTTGTTTAAATATTTCTTATTTATTTTAGCTGCCTGATTAAAAGACCAAAATGGTTACTATTTACCTGCCTGTGAATAATATATATCCAGCTATATGTCCATCAATATCCTGGTTGGCAAGTATTTCTTATGATATAAATGTCTTAATTTCTTTTAAGTACTAAGATAGTTATTTAATATTAATTTATTCCCATTCTATTGTGGCAGGCGGTTTGGAGCTTATATCATAAACCACGCGGTTAATCCCTTTTACACTATTAATAATTCGGTTTGAAATTTCAGCCAGAAAACTATACGGTAGCTGAGACCAGTCGGCTGTCATCCCGTCTGTTGAAGAAACGGCTCTCAGCGCCACTACATTTTCATAGGTGCGTTCATCGCCCATAACACCTACCGATTGCACAGGCAGAAGAATCGCAGCTGCCTGCCAGACTTCATCATACAATCCATGCTCCTTTAATCCTTCAACATATATATTATCGACTTCCTGAAGGATGGCGATTTTTTCCGGTGTTATATCACCTAATATTCGTATGGCTAAACCAGGTCCCGGAAAGGGATGACGGTTCAGGATGTCAGGATCAATACCCAGGGTTTTACCTACTTTACGTACTTCGTCTTTAAATAACAATTTAAGTGGTTCTATAACTTTGAGATGCATACGTTCGGGAAGTCCACCGACATTATGATGCGATTTAATTGTTGCCGAAGGGCCATTTACAGAAATAGATTCAATTACATCAGGATATATGGTTCCCTGCCCGAGCCACTTTACATTTTGAATCTTGTGGGCTTCTTTATCAAATACTTCAATAAAATTTTTCCCGATACTTTTTCTTTTTGCTTCTGGTTCAAAAATGCCTGCTAAATCTTTCAGAAACTTTTCCTTGGCATCCACACCTACTACATTTAATCCCATATCCTTGTATGAATGCAAAACTTTTTCATACTCATTTTTCCGCAACAATCCGTTATCAACAAAAATGCAGGTGAGATTTTTACCTATTGCTCTATGTAAAAGAATCCCGGCCACACTGGAATCCACGCCTCCCGAAAGACCAAGAACAACCTTATCGTTTCCCAGTTGTTTTTTCAATTCTTTTATTGTTGACTCCACAAATGAAGCCGGAGTCCAGTCTTGTGAACAGCCACAAATGTCTATTAAGAAATTATGAAGTAAGATTTTTCCTTCGGTAGTATGATATACTTCCGGATGAAACTGTATACCATATGTTTCTTCTTCATGAATCTTAAAAGCCCCGACTTTAACATCACGTGTGCTTCCGATAATATAACAGTTTTCCGGTAATTTTGTAATGGTATCCCCGTGTGACATCCATACCTGCGTGGTTTGCGACAGCCCTTTAAGCAGCTTGGATTGTGGATTCACTACCTCCAGTGTAGCACGTCCGTATTCCCTGTGCTTTGATGGCAGGACATTACCGCCGAAATTATGTGCCAGAAACTGGGCACCGTAACAAATTCCAAGTAATGGTAATTTAGCTTTAATTGCCGATAGCTCAGGGACTGGCGCCTGAGCATCCCTCACCGAATAGGGACTGCCGGATAATATTACACCCTTAATAGAAGAATCGATATCCGGTATTTTATTAAACGGGTGTATTTCGCAATATACATTTAGTTCCCTCACCCTGCGGGCTATTAATTGAGTATACTGTGAGCCAAAATCAAGAATAAGTATTTTTTCTGCCACAACGTTTTATTTATGTTTCCTCGAGATTATATGGGCGCAAAGATAATGATTCTGAACATTAAAATTTAAACAGGAATTTTAAAATATGAATCAAACTAATAAAATAATCAAGGTATTCTTACAATCAAATTTATGCTTCTTCTCTTTGTTTTTCTACTAAAAATTTGTCACCATCTTCAACTACCTGGGTATTTGGAAATACTATTCCAGCTTCGTCTAAAAAATCCTTTTGGTCTTTATACCGGGAAGAAAAATGACCCAATAATAATCTTCTCACCCTGGCGTTTTTTGCAATTTGAGCTGCCTGCTTTGCTGTGGAATGATAGGTTTGTTTTGCCAATTTAGCATCTTTTTCAAGGAAAGTAGCTTCGTGATATAGTAGATCAAAATTTAGAATTCTTTCTGCAATCTTTTCAACGGGCCGGGTATCGGTTATATAGGCATAGGTGCGGCTTTTAAAAGGGGGAATAGTTAATAAAGAATTGGGTATACGGGTTCCGTCTTCGCACACAAAATCTTCACCCTCTTTAATTCTTAAACGTTCTTTTATCGGAATCTTATATTTTTCTAAACTTTCTTTCCTAAGGTTACGAAGATGTGGTTTTTCTTTGAAAAGAAATCCCATAGTAGGAATTCTGTGTCTAAGCGGAACCGATTCAACAATTATATTTTTGTCTTCGAAAATAATCCCATTTTCTTTCGAACGAATGGGTTTATGAATGATTTGAAATGATAAGGTGTTTGCAAAAGTTTTTCTGAGAAATTCTAAATGTGAAACCAAATCAGCATGTGCATAAATGGTTAAAGGCGCTTCCCTTCCCAATAAATTAAAAGTAGAAAGCAACCCAAAAAGTCCGAGAACATGGTCCCCATGAAGATGACTTATAAAAATTGTATGAATTTTCCCCAGGCTGATTTTATATTTCCGCAATTGCATTTGAGTTCCTTCACCACAATCGATTAAATAAAACCGCTCATGCACGTTGAGTACATGAGCGGTCGGAAAACGTTTAGATGTTGGAAGTGCAGAACTACTTCCCAACACCGTCAATTCAAATGACATAATGATTTTTGAAAATATATCTATTTTTCGGTTTCTGAAATTAAATTAGCACCTTCTTCAATTGTACTGGAAATATTCAGTACAGTATCAAGTTGTGAAATGGTTATCAGTCGCTCCACGGCATCATTTAATCCGGTTAAAACGAAAGTTCCATTTGCATTTTTGCATAATCTGTTGGCCACTAATATTGCACTTAATCCGGAAGAATCACAGTATTTACATTTCCCGAGATCCAAAATGATGTTTTTTTCACCGTTACCGGAAACCAGCACCAATTCAGATTTCAACGTTGGGGCAATATGTGTATCGAGTTTTTCTTCCAAAACTTGAATTAAGGTGTAATGATCATGCTTTTCTATTTTAAATTCCATATTGAAAAGTTTTAGATATATATCATTTGATTAGTCATCTTTTTTTGCGCTTTTCTTCTTTTTCTGTTCCTGTTCCTCCATTTCAGTTTTTATGGCAGCTAAATCAGTAATATCACCCAGGGTTGTTTTCTCCAGGTTTATTTTTGGTTTTTTAGCTGTTTTTCCCTGTCCTGAAGATTTCTTATCACTGGAAGCCGCACGTTTTTCTTCTTCATGCATACGAGTATGCGAAAGAACAATTTTTTTTGCGGTTTTCGAAAATTCAATCACTTTAAACTCCAGCTTTTCATCAACTTTTGCAGATGAACCATCATCTTTCACAATATTCTTAGGAGTAACAAAACCTTCTACTCCGTATGGTAATGCAACTATAGCACCTTTATCGGTAACTTCAATTACAGTACCTTCATGCACAGAACCAACTGAAAAGACCGTTTCAAAAACATCCCATGGATTTTCTTCCAATTGTTTATGCCCTAAACTTAATCTTCTGTTCTCTTTATCAATTTCAAGAACCACAACTTCAATATCATCCGAAATATTTGTAAACTCAGAAGGATGTTTAATTTTCTTTGTCCAGGAGAGGTCTGAAATATGAATTAATCCATCTACTCCCTCTTCTATTTCAACGAACACTCCAAAGTTAGTAAAATTTCGAACTTTTGCGGTATGTTTGGAACCAATTGCATATTTTTCTTCAATATTTTGCCAGGGATCTTGTTTTAACTGCTTAATTCCTAAGGACATTTTCCGGTCTTCCCTGTCCAGAGTTAGTATTACAGCTTCAACTTCATCTCCTACTTTCAGAAATTCCTGGGCACTGCGTAAATGTTGTGACCATGACATTTCTGAGACATGGATTAATCCTTCCACCCCAGGGGCAATTTCAACAAATGCACCGTAATCGGCCATAACAACTACTTTTCCTTTTACCTTATCGCCTACATTCAAATTTGTATCAAGAGAATCCCAGGGATGAGGAGTTAATTGTTTTAAACCAAGGGCAATTCGTTTTTTATCGTCGTCAAAATCAAGAATTACCACCTGTAATTTTTGATCCAGCTCAACAATTTCTTCAGGATGATTTACCCTGCCCCATGAAAGGTCGGTAATATGAATAAGTCCGTCAACACCACCCAGGTCAATAAATACACCATAAGAAGTAATGTTTTTAACGGTTCCTTCAAGAATTTGTCCTTTTTCGAGTTTGGCAATAATTTCCTTTTTCTGTTGTTCTAATTCAGCTTCAATAAGTGCTTTGTGCGAAACTACCACGTTTTTGAATTCATGGTTAATTTTAACCACTTTAAATTCCATGGTTTTTCCCACATAGATATCATAGTCTCGTATGGGTTTTACATCTATTTGAGAACCGGGAAGGAAAGCTTCGATGCCAAAAACATCTACAATCATTCCGCCTTTTGTTCTGCATTTAATGTACCCTTTTATAATTTCATCTTTATCAAGCGCCTCATTTACCCTATCCCAGGATTTTAGAGCACGCGCTTTTTTATGCGAAAGTACGAGCTGACCTTTTTTGTCTTCCTGACTTTCAACATAAACTTCAACTTTTTCACCAATTGCAAGTTCGGGATTATACCTGAATTCGTTCAGACTAATAACACCTTCTGATTTATACCCGATATTAATTACAACTTCGCGTTTGTTCATGCTGATTACAGTACCCTCCACAACTTCGTTAACAGCTACTGTGGATAAGGTAGCGTCATACATTTTTTCAAATTCCGAACGCTGTTTATTATTATAAAGATCTTCGGAGTTGGAATAATTGTCCCAATCAAATTCCTCTTCTTTAACTTCTGCAACTGGAGTTTCTACAGGTTCAGGTTTTATTTCTTTTTTGTCTTCACTTTCCTGGCCCTGCTCTTGGGGCTCAGATTCAGATCTTGATTTATTTGCATCATCGGAAGGAGTAGATATTTCTTCCTCCTCTTTAGCAGGTTTTGTTTCTTTTGCTACAGGTTCTTCTTCAGTTTTTTCAACCTCTGGAATTTCCTCTTCTGTCGAATCTTTAACCTCTTCAGCCACTTTTTCAGGCTCTTCTTCTTTGTTATCCGAAGTTTCCACGGTTTGTTCAGCTTTTATTTCCGGCTCTTCTTCGATTTCATTGGTATTTTCTACCTCTGCTTCAACCTCTTCAACTTTGCTTTCAGGTTCTTTCATTTCTTTTTTCTCATCCAGGTTAACATCCTGAATTTCAGATTCAGCCCGATCTACGTTCTCAGTCTGCTCTTCTTTAATCTTGTTGTTTTCTTCAGCCATTTAAATAAGTATAAATTAATACATTAGACATTATATTGTTTAAATCGAGCTGCAAAACTATAATTTTCTTGGCTAAAAAACTAAAGATACAAAAAAAATTATTATAAATTCATCGCTTTTTATTTACCTATATACTACTAAAGTAAGGTTTTTGTCAGGTTAAAAATAATATTATCTTCTCATTGTAAAATAATATTTTTTATCGATAATATTTATAATTTATATTTACAAAAAAATCCAACTATGAAAATTGCAATTATTGGTACCGGTTATGTCGGATTAGTTACAGGTACTTGTTTTTCTGAAACCGGAGTTGAGGTTATCGGCATAGACATTGATAAAAAGAAAATAGAAAACCTGAATAAAGGTATTATCCCCATTTTTGAACCCGGTCTGGAATCTATGGTAAAACGAAACCTGGAGAAGGGAAGACTGAAATTCTCGACTGATCTTAAAGATAATATTACAGACTGTGAAGCAATATTTATTGCCGTGGGGACCCCTCCCGGAGAAGATGGAAGCGCAGATCTGCAATATGTTATTCGAGTGGCACGCGATATTGGCAGGTTCATGAATAATTATCTTGTGGTGATAACAAAAAGTACAGTGCCTATTGAAACTTCTAAAAAAGTAAAAAACGCTATTCGCGAGGAACTCGATAAAAGAGGAGCATCTCTTAATTTTGATGTTGCTTCGAATCCTGAATTTTTAAAAGAAGGTTCAGCAATAAATGACTTTTTAAAACCAGACAGAATTGTAATCGGTATTGAATCTGAAAAAGCAGAAAAAATTATGAAGCGCCTTTATAAACCTTTCCTGCTTAACGGGCATCCTTTGATTTTTATGGATATACCTTCTGCCGAAATGACCAAATACGCTGCAAATTCTATGCTGGCTACAAAAATCAGCTTTATGAACGATATTGCTAATCTTTGTGAACTGGTAGGCGCCGATATCGATTCTGTGCGTAGAGGTATCGGGAGTGATCCGAGAATCGGCGACAAATTTATTTATGCAGGAGCCGGATATGGAGGTTCCTGTTTCCCGAAGGATGTTAAAGCTTTAATAAAAACAGCAAGCGACTACAATTATTCGCTTTCGATATTAAAAGCCGTGGAACAGGTAAACAATAACCAGAAAAATGTAGTTTTCGATAAAATCAATAAACATTTTAAGGGCGTGCTAAAAAACAAAATATTTGGTATCTGGGGCCTTGCATTTAAACCCAATACGGATGATATGCGCGAAGCACCTTCGACTGTGATAATTGAAAAACTTATTCAACAGGGTGCAAAGATCATTGCTTATGATCCGGTTGCCATGAATGAAGCTAAAAGACACCTGGGTGAAAAAATTACCTATGCTAAAGATATGTACGAAGCGGCCATAGATATAGACGGACTGGTATTAATTACAGAATGGAATGAATTCAGGGTTCCAAATTATAAAATTCTTTCAAAACTTATGAATACCAAAGTAATTTTTGATGGCAGAAATATTTACGATCCTGAAGAAGTTCGAGAATATGGATTTACTTATTATGGTATAGGAAGATAATAATTTTAAATTAGATTATGAAAAAAATACTGGTAACCGGTGGTGCGGGATTTATTGGTTCACATTTATGCAAAAGACTTTTAGATGAGGGTAACGATGTAATTTGTCTTGATAATTATTTTACAGGTTCCAAAAGAAATATTATAGGTCTGTTACAAAGCCCGTTTTTTGAATTGGTTCGGCATGATATCACCCATCCTTATTTTGCAGAAGTAGATGAAATTTATAACCTCGCCTGCCCCGCATCACCCATACATTATCAATACAACCCTATTAAAACGACCAAAACTTCTGTTATGGGGGCTATAAATATGCTGGGCCTTGCAAAACGGATTAAAGCTAAGGTGCTCCAGGCCTCAACCAGCGAAGTGTATGGTGATCCGAAAATTCATCCCCAAACCGAAGATTATTGGGGCCATGTGAATCCGGTCGGATTCCGGTCTTGCTATGATGAAGGGAAACGCTGTGCAGAAACTCTTTTTATGGATTATCATAACCAAAACAGGGTAAAAATAAAAATAGTCAGGATTTTTAATACCTACGGGCCAAATATGCATCCGAATGATGGCCGGGTTGTGTCGAATTTTATTGTACAGGCATTAAAAAACCAGGATATTACTGTATATGGAAAAGGCGATCAAACCAGAAGTTTTCAGTATATCGATGACCTGATTGAAGCCCTTATCCGGATGATGGGAACTTCGGATGATTTTATTGGTCCGGTAAACCTGGGTAATCCTTATGAGTTTACCATACATGAACTGGCAGAACTTATAATCAAGCTTACAGGTTCCAAATCAAAAATTATATATTGCGCCCTGCCATCCGATGACCCCGTTCAGCGCCAGCCTGATATAACACTTGCGAAAAAACACCTGAATAACTGGGAACCTAAAATCGGAATTGAAGAAGGACTGTCAAAGACAATAGTCTACTTTAAAAAATTATTACGGGTTTAAATATATACTTTTTATATTTGCATGGTTAAAACAATCCAGTTGTTCTATGAAAGGAATTATTCTGGCCGGAGGTTCCGGTACTAGGTTATATCCCATAACCGAAAGTATCTCAAAGCAGATCCTTCCGGTTTATGACAAACCCATGATATTTTATCCCTTATCGGTACTTATGCTCTCCGGGATTCGTGATATACTGATAATCTCAACCCCAAAAGATATTCATCTTTACCGGGATTTATTAGGAAATGGAAACCACATCGGATTATCCATCAGTTATGAAATACAACCATCACCAGACGGGTTGGCCCAGGCTTTTATTATTGGCGAAAAATTTATTGGTAAGGAAAACGTTTGTCTTATTCTTGGTGATAATATTTTTTATGGACATGGTCTGGGAACCGAATTGATGAAAGTTGCCAACCTGGAAGACGGGGCTGTTGTTTTTGGTTATTATGTTACCGACCCGAAAAGATATGGAGTAGTAGAATTCGATAAAACCGGAGATGTGCTGAGTATGGAAGAAAAACCGGAAAATCCAAAATCAAATTACGCAGTAACAGGATTGTATTTTTATTCAAACGATGTAGTGGAAAAAGCGAAAACCTTAAAACCCTCTGCACGGGGAGAATTAGAAATTACAGATCTTAACAGATTATTCCTACATGAAAAGCGGCTTAAAGTTGATATTCTCGGACGGGGGATCGCATGGCTCGACACGGGAACACACGAAAGCCTGCTTCAGGCATCAAATTATATTCATACCATTGAATCGAGACAGGGACTAAAAGTTGCTTGTTTGGAAGAAATCGCCTATAAAAAAGGATATATTAATAAAAAGCAATTATTAAAACTGGCTGAACCGCTCATGAAAAATCAATATGGGCAGTACCTGGTGAAAATTGCCAACGAAGATTTTTTTACATTTATTAAAGAAGAATGATTATTACAAAAACAGGTCTTGAAGGATTATTAGTAATTGAACCCAAAGTTTTTGAAGATGAGCGGGGCTACTTTTTCGAGAGTTTTAACCAGCGTGACTTTTATGAAGCAGGGATACATTTTAATTTTGTTCAGGATAATCAGTCAAAATCATCTTTTGGGGTTGTCCGGGGGCTGCATTACCAGCTTGAGCCATACGCTCAAAGTAAACTGGTAAGGGTGCTTGATGGTAAAATTTATGACGTTGCCGTGGATATCAGAAAAGATTCGCCCACTTATGGCAAATGGTTTGGTATTGAACTCTCGGCAGAAAATAAAATACAACTCCTGGTACCAAAAGGGTTCGCCCATGGATTTTCTGTGCTTAGCAAAACGGCGATAATCCTTTATAAATGTGATGAATATTATCATCCAAAATACGAACGCGGAATTATTTATAACGATAGTTCCCTGAATATTGATTGGAAAATAGAAAAACCATCGATAATTTTATCTTCCAAAGACAAAGTGCATCCCGATATTATTCATGCCGATATAAATTTTAATTTTATCAAATAAATGAAAAATATTATAATAACCGGGGCCAACGGGCAATTAGGAAGATCGTTACAGGAACTAATACATAAATTTCCCGAATTCCGGTTTCATTTTTCGGATATTGATTCCTTAGACCTTACTTCGTATAAAAAGTTAGAAAACTATCTTTTAAAAAATAAACCAGATTTTTTAGTGAACTGTTCAGGGTATACTGTTGTTGATAAAGCAGAAGAAGAACCCGATAAAGCTATGAAGCTTAACGCTGAAGTACCCGAAAAGCTTGCAGCATATGCAAATAAATTTAACTTTAAGCTTTTGCACATCTCCACAGATTATGTTTTTAGCGGAGAATCATTCAAACCCTATTGCGAAACAGACAGAACAGGTCCCCAATCAGTTTATGGAAAAAGTAAGCTCGAAGGTGAAAAACGGGTTATGTCAATAACAGAAGCCATTATTATAAGAACTGCATGGTTGTATTCTGTCTATGGAAACAATTTTGTTAAAACCATTTTACGGCTGGCAAAAGAAAGATCGGAACTTAATGTTGTATCTGACCAGATCGGTACACCCACCAATGCGCACGACCTGGCATTGGCAATATTAAATATTATTAGTTTGTGCACTGAAAAATCAAATAATTTTAAGCCCGGTATCTATCATTATTCTAACGAAGGAGTATGCAGCTGGTATGATTTTGCAAAAGAAATCGTAAAAATTGCCGGTTTAAACTGCACTATAAATTCCATTGAAACCAAAGATTACCCGTTGCCGGCAAAACGACCCTTTTATAGTGTGCTAAATAAGTCAAAAATTAAAGAGAATTTTGAGATTAAGATACCCTACTGGCACGATAGTATGGAAGAGGTGCTGACAAAATATGTAAATGGTTAAAAGATTAATATTGAAAAAAATGACACAAAATGAATTATTGGCCCAGGTAAAAGAAAAAGCCAATTTGTGGCTTTCAGAAAGTTTTGATAAACAGACCCGAAAAGAAGTAAAAGAATTGATGGATAATAATGAAACTGAACTGATAGAACGCTTTTACAGGGACCTGGAGTTCGGAACCGGAGGCCTGAGGGGGATTATGGGTGCAGGAACCAACAGGATGAATAAATATACCGTAGGTATGGCCACCCAGGGTCTTAGCAATTATCTGAAGAAAAACTTTACTTCCATACCACAAATTAAGGTTGCTATAGCACACGACTCAAGAAATAACAGCAGGTTGTTTGCAGAAACTGCCGCTAAAATATTTTCTGCCAACGGATTTAAAGTCTATTTATTTGATGATCTAAGGCCTACGCCGGAATTATCTTTTGCCATCAGGTATTTTGGCTGCCAGAGCGGGATAGTAATTACCGCATCGCATAATCCAAAAGAATACAATGGATATAAAGTATATTGGGAAGACGGCGGTCAGATAATTCTGCCCCACGACAAAAATATTATAAACGAGGTTCAGAAGATTAAAAATATTTCCGAAGTAAAATTTAATGGCCCCGCAGAAAATATCGAAAGCGTAGGAAAAGAAATTGACGAAATTTATACGGATAAAATTAAAACTTTATCACTGTCTCCAGATGTGATTAAACGCAACAGCGATCTGAAAATAGTATATACTCCTATTCACGGTACTGGTGTAAAGCTTGCTCCCCTTGTGCTGAAAAAATTCGGGTTTAATAATGTTATTCATGTGCCGGAACAGGATGTTGCAGACGGTAATTTCCCTACGGTTCACTCTCCAAATCCTGAAGAAAGCGCTGCACTTAGTCTGGCTATTAAAAAAGCTGAAGATACGAATGCCGATATAGTAATGGGAACTGACCCCGACGCCGACCGTGTGGGAATAGTTGTTAAAGATCATTCCGGAAAATATATTATCCTTAATGGTAACCAGGCTGCCGTATTGTTGATTTATTATCTGCTATCAAAATGGTCGGAAAATGGTAAAATTCAGGGAAAGGAATATATTGTAAAAACCATTGTTACCACTGAGTTGCTTACTGATATTGCCGATAAATACAAGGTTAAACATTATCATGTGCTTACCGGATTCAAATATATTGCCGATATCATTCAAAAAAACGAAGGTAAAAAAACATTTATAGGCGGCGGTGAAGAAAGCTACGGTTACCTGGCCGGTGATTTTGTAAGAGATAAAGATGCAATCATGTCTTGCGCATTGCTGGCCGAAACAGCTGCCTGGGCTAAAGATCAAAATAAATCGCTATTTGATGTGCTTTTAGATATTTATGTTGAATTTGCATTTTACAAAGAGCGACTGATTTCTGTAGTTAAAAAAGGAAAAGAAGGCTCAGAAGAAATCCAGAAAATGATGGAAAATTTCAGAAATAATCCTCCGGAATCTATAAACCATTCAAAAGTTACCCAAATTCTGGATTATTTATCTCAAACGGCGCTGGATCCAAAATCCGGAAAAACTGAAAAAATAAGCCTGCCCAAATCCAATGTATTACAGTTTATCACAGAAGACGGGTCAAAAATCTCCATACGGCCTTCCGGTACCGAACCAAAAATTAAATTTTATTTTAGTGTAAAAGATACGCTGAAAAATAAATCTGAATATGAAAAAACCGACAAGCTTCTTGATAAAAAAATAGATGCTATTATTAAGGACCTGATTGGATAAAAAATGAAAGAATAGAATTAGAATCCCCGAATATCCGGGGATTTTTTATTTTATTTGTGTATTGTTTTTAAAGTATTTTATGGAATTCCTTAATCGGATTGTTAAAAATAAACCGCTGGTATTAACCTTGTTTTTAGTACTAGTTGGCGGATTATACCTTTTTGCATTAGGTGGTAGTTTAAATTCGATTGTTCTTCGGGGAGAAGAACCCCGAAGGGGAATTGTGGCCCTCGAAATGATAATGAACAAAAATTATGTGGTTCCTACAATTCATGGATTTAATTACTATAACAAACCCCCGCTGTTTAACTGGCTTATCATTTTTTTCTCGAAAATATTTCACTCTTTCGATAACTGGACCGTTCGAATACCTTCTGTTATCAGTTTTTTGCTAATCGGGTTATTGAATTTTGTTGTTGTTAAAAAGTATTTAGGCAAAAAAGTTGCCCTGTTTTCAACATTGTTCTTTTATACATGTTTCGAGCTATTTTATTACGGAAGTGTCTACAGTGGTGAAATTGACCTGTTTTATTCTTTACTGGTTTTTGCCCAGGCACTGACCATTTTTCATTTTGGCACCAATAAAAAATATTTCTTAATGTTTTTTATTTCCTATCTGCTAACGGCAGCAGGTATCCTGACAAAAGGAATACCTTCTCTGGCATTTCAGGCATTTACCCTGGTAGCTTTAATAATAGTTATTAAAAAACCCTTATTGTTGCTTAACTGGAGGCATTTTATAAGCCTGGGTATAATGATAGCCTTGGTTGGACTGTATTTTTATGTGTATTCCCAACATGAAGATCCCCTGCCCTATTTGTACAAACTGTTTGATGAGGCTGCTGAAAAAACGGCTGATAGAGGAACACTCCTTTCGATTATTATTTCCACTGCAACTTTTCCGGTTGTTTTGTTAAGGATTTTATTACCCTGGTGTGTGTTTTTATTATTCTTCGATTTTAAGTTCCTGAAAAAAGTGTATACTGAAAATATTTATGTCCGGTTTACCTTCTGGTTTTTTATTCTAAATATTCCCATTTACTGGATAAATCCTGAAGTACGGCTCCGGTACCTTTACATGTTTATCCCATTTCTGTTTACTGTTATAGCTTTGCTTTACAACAAAAATATTGAAAGCAGAAATAATCTGACTAAAATTATCTTTATTTTATTTGGAATAATCTGCGTATTAATCCCGATTGTATTTATTGTTTCGTTTTTTATTCAATTTGCTGTAGATATCCCGAACAAGTTCCTGCTGCTGATAATATTTCTAATTATATCAATTCCTGCCAGCTTATATTATTTTATTAAGAACAGTCCGAAAATATATATCGTACTATTTTTACTGGTAATTACCCGTGTATATATGAATACCTTTTATTATCCCGATTTTCAGGCCCGGTATTTTGCTTTCCGCAATTTTATTGATGAAGTGAAGAACATTACCAAAGAAGAACCTGTATATCTTACGGGTGATATTTTAACAAAAAATGTTGGTCTTAAATATGCAGGTATAATCCTTTCACATAAAAGGGTAGATATAGATTTTGTTCCGTTGTTGCCTTACCAGGTCCCTTTTTATCTTAGCCTTTCGAAGAATTCTATAATGAAATACAAACCCAAACCTGGTCCGGATTTTTATTATATTTCAACGGTGGAATACGTGGAAGGTAAATCCGTGGAAATATTTGCCAAAACTCCATTATGTAAGGGGGATTGTGAAGGGTATGTGCTGTTTAAATTAAAACCTCAGGAATTTTAAAAGAATATTCTCAAAATTATCACGTACCTGACGGCACGTATTAGATCCGCAAAAATATTTTGCTACCAATATGCTGTCCCTTACGGGACAGAATTCTTTCAATTTTTTTAGTGTGAATAATGCTTAAAAAAATTATAATAATTTTTTTTGACTTATTTCATCCCCCATATTATTTTCATTTTTTTAGATAGCCCCCTATATAATTTACAAAACTGTGAAAGTCAATTCCGGAAATATTAAGATTTGTTAATACAAGGGGGACAGCTTCTGTATCTATTAAAATTTACCTAAAGGAAATTGAGTAATTAGAGATATTCCTTAATCTTTGCAATATATAAATCCAGTATTATATTAATTCCTTTTTGTGATTGCCACAATTATAAAGCTACAATGTAAAAAGTTAAAATCATTTTATTAAATTTAAAATTACAAACATTGTATTATGTTTAATCATATTATAATGTTATTGCAGATTATTGGCAATTATCAGTATCACAGGAAATAAATTATTGCAACTTCAAAAACAACTAACAGATCAAGAAATAACAATAAATGATGTCCTGATGAGATATCGTGTATGTTTCAATTATTATGTAACATTATAATACTATAAGTCCTTTTAGGGACTTTATATTGGTAGCAAAATAATATGAATAAACAATCGTCCTGTCAGGGACGAAATAAAACAAATGTTATGGCAAACACCTACACCCAGATTCATATCCAGGCAGTCTTTGAAGTCAGGGACCGAAAATCAATCATTCTTAATTTCTGGAAAGACGAATTGTATAAATATATCACCGGAATAGTGCAAAACAACAACCACAAATTGTTAGCTATCAATGGTATGCCGGACCAAATTCATATGCTTTTTGGATTCAGACCGACACAATCATTATCAGATCTGATGCAGGATATTAAAGGAAACTCATCAAAATGGATTAATGATAAGGGTTTTATTCGTGGCAAATTCTCTTGGCAGGAAGGGTACGCTGCTTTTTCATATGCCAAATCCGACTTAGAAAATATAATCAGGTATATCCAAAATCAAAAAGAACATCATACAATAAAAACCTTTATAAAGGAATATCTTGATCTATTAAAAGAATTCGACATTGAATACGATGACCGTTTTGTTTTTAAACCAGTAGATATTGATTATCACGTACCTAACGGCACGTATTAAATCCGAATAAACATTTAGCTACCGATATCCTGTCCCTGACGGGACCGGATTTCATTTGATCAGATAACGCCAGATGGATCAATAAAAAATTTATTTCTGAAACAAATCACTAAATAACGGAAAATGAATACCCACCCGGGATAAAATCTTTTTAACGACTTTGTATAATTATTTCCCCTTTGCTATCCCTGAGAAGAAAAAATTCCACTTCGAATTAATCTAAAATAAATTCATGATTATAGAAACCAAATTCATTTTTTTAACTTTGGGATATTAAATTCTGTTGCAATTATGAAATCATTCCGAAAAGAATTATGGTTTAACACCACTTCCCGAAGGGAATTGATCAATATTACACCCCAGGTAAATGAGTGTCTTCGCGAAAGCGGGATACAAGAGGGGCTTTTGTTGTGCAATGCCATGCACATAACAGCAAGTATATTTATTAATGATGATGAATCGGGATTACATCACGATTTTGAGATTTGGCTGGAAAAACTGGCTCCCGAAAAGCCCTATTCCCATTATCAGCATAACGGATATGAGGATAATGCAGATGCCCATCTTAAACGAACGATAATGGGCCGTGAAGTGGTTGTTGCAGTCACTGAAGGTAAGCTCGATTTTGGCCCCTGGGAACAAATATTTTATGGCGAATTTGATGGTAAAAGAAGAAAACGGCTCCTGGTGAAAATTATCGGGGAATAAGATTACTATTTAAAAGCCCCCACGAGCCTTATTGAAACATCATTTCGGGAAAATTTACAAGGTATACCATTTCAGTTGCCCTGGTAAGAGCGGTATACAACCATCTGAGATATTCGATATTTATCCTCTCTTTTGTAATATACCCCTGATCGATAAAGGCGCATGCCCATTGTCCCCCTTGTGCTTTATGACAGGTAATGGCGTAAGCAAATTTTACCTGCAAAGCATTAAAATGAGGGTTGTTTTTTACCAGTTCAAATTGCTTTTTTTTGGGTTTGATTTGCGTATAGTCTTCATGTACCTTATAAAACATGTTTTTATTATCTTCCATGGTTAATGAGGCAGATTCCATATCAAGGACATTAAGCATAATTTTAAGTTCAAGTTCTAAATCATAATCCAATAATTTTACCACTACATCTGCAAAACGATATCCATACATTTCTTCAATTCTTCTGATTTTTTTTACTTCAATAATATCGCCATTGGCAATAAAATCAAGGTCGGGATTCTCGGATGCCCAGAAATAATTGTTTTTTACAACCATCAGCAAATCTCCTGGCGTTAATTCTTCCTCACGGAATAAAATCCGGTTGCGTATCCCTTTATTGTATTTATTAGCGGTTTTATTGGAGCGGCATATTACTATGGTATTTTCTATTCCATGTTTTGAATAACTATCGGATATTTTCTCGAGCAAGTCATCTCCTTTTATGTCAACAATATCGCTAAAGTCGTATAAAGCAAATTGAGGAACCTGATCTATATTGTTGGATACCAGTTCCCGCAACCGGGTGGCATTAGATAATATTCCCGATTCGGCAGATTGCCTCACAATATCTGAAAGAAATACTTCTGTTAAAGCCTTACCGTATAACTCAAGGTTTGGTATTTCTAGAGCAGGACTAAGCGGTATTCCCACGGGAGGCAGTTGGGCTGTATCACCTATTAGTACCATCCGGCACCCTTTTCCGTTATATATATATTGTATTAAATCATCAAGCAAACGACCCGATCCGAAAATTGTATTTTCTCTTGATGTATTGGCAATCATAGATGCTTCATCAACAATAAATAAGGTGTTCGTATGCAGATTTTTATCAAGCGTAAATACACCCATTCCGTCTTTAGAAGATCGTTGCCTGTATATTTTTTTGTGTATGGTATTTGCATTTTTTCCGGAATAAGATGCCAGCACTTTTGCAGCTCTTCCGGTTGGTGCAAGAAGAACAGACTTTTGTCCTGTTTTATCAAACACCTTCACCAAAGCACTTATTGTACTCGTTTTTCCGGTGCCGGCGTACCCTTTTATAAGAAAAATTTCTTCTTTTTCAGAATTGATAATAAAAGAAGACAATTTGCCTATCAATTCCTTCTGACTCATTGTTGGAGGATGATCCAATGCCTCTGTAATTTTGTTGCTTAAGTGAGTTTTTAACATTTGATAGGAATTAATTATAAAGATAGAATTTATAATCAATTTTTTTTTTTAAATTCGCAGGCAAACAAAATTCAAAGAATACATCATGAAAACAGCATTTCAAATTATATTGGCAGTTGCTATTGTAATATTAGGATATTTAATCGTTGAAAGTATAATGAAGCCTATACGGTTTAATAAGGAACGTTCAGAGCGTGAATATGCAACAATTGAAAAGTTAAAAGATATTCGGAAAATTCAGGTTGCTTATAAAGATAAATACGGAAAATATACTGGTGACTTTGATACTCTTATTGCCTTTGTGAAAAACGATTCTTTCAATATAGAAAATATCCGGCACCTTGCTGGATGGGACCCGGATGCCTACACTTTTGAACAAGGTTTGAAAAACGGATTAATTCGAATCAGAATTACCAAACAAAGTGTTAAAGATTCCTTATTTCATAAAGATTATCCGATTGATAATATAAAATATATACCCTATACCAACAACTCCGTATTTGGTTTGGGTGCCGGTTCACTGGAAACCGGATCTAAGGTAACAGTGCAGGTATTTGAAGCATATGCTTTATTTGATACCCTGTTTGCCGGACTTAATAAACAACTGGTGATCAATTATAAAGATGAAAAAGTTAAAATCACCAAGTTCCCTGGTATAAAAGTAGGATCGCTTACCGAAGCAACCAATAATGCAGGTAACTGGGAGAAATAAAAGGATGTATGCCTGATATTAATCTCGTTGAAAAAAGTATTACCCAACAGAAATTAAATCAAAAGTATTTATCCATTCAGGTTGACCTGAATGGATTTTCCTTTTTTATACTTGACACAGAACACCTGTTATTCCTGGCATTTCGTAAATATAGTTTTCAAAATGTTCATTTGGTGGAAGACCTTACCTCAAAAATTGAGGACTTATTGGAAAAGGATGATCTTCTGCAGCAGAATTATAATAGAACCGGTGTAATCTTTTCCTCGCAAAAGTCTACATTAGTGCCCTCTGCCTATTTTAATGAAAAAGACCTGAGATCCTACTTCGAATTTAATCACAGTATTGATGAGCTTGATGAAATACATTATAATTATATTTATGCCATCGATGCATATAATGTGTTTACTATTCCCAATTACGTGGCAAATGAACTGTACAATAAATTCCAAAAAGTACATTTCTACCATCAGGCCACGCCCATTATTAATGGCATTTATACCCGGGAAAAATCTTCGAAAGAAAATGAAGTTTACATTAACCTGAACAAGGATTTTTTCGATATTGCTGTAATCTGTTCAGGAAGTCTCAATTTGTACAATACTTTTTCTTACCAGGATGAAAACGACCTGCTGTATTTTATTCTTTATGTTTGTAAGCAATTGAGTATTGAATCCGAAAAAACAGCGGTTTATCTTTCCGGTGAAGAATGCAGCCATTCAGTATATTTCGCGGCTATAAAAAAATATCTTCCATATATCTTTTATAATATACCAAATTCAAAATTTATTTTCGCTAAAGCGCTTGACCATTTTAAGAAACATACCTTCATTAACCTAATAAACCTGTATAGTTGCGAATTATAAGCGGACAATATAAAGGTAAAAGAATTCCTGTTCCCAAAAATTTTCATGCACGCCCTACTACCGACTTTGCAAAAGAAAACCTGTTTAATATTCTGGCAAATTACGTTGATTTTGAAAACCTTACTGTACTTGACCTGTTTTCAGGTACCGGCAGCATAAGTTTTGAATTTGCTTCGCGTGGTGCAACACGTGTGGATACAATTGAATTGAATTACAGGACGTTTTTATTTATTAGGAAAATTGTTAAGGAATTGGGTTTTCATGCTATCCGGATTATCCATGCCGATGTTTTTAAATATTTAAAAAAATGCAAAAAAACATATGATCTGATTTTTGCGGATCCTCCTTATGATAATAAGAATATCCCGCTGCTTCCCGATCTGATATTCGATTATACTTTACTTAAAGAAGAGGGATTGTTTATTCTTGAACATTCCGGCAACTATTCTTTTGAGAAACATCAGCATTTTTTTGAACTCCGGAAATACGGAAGTGTACATTTCAGTTTTTTCAGGAAAAATTTATAATTTTTTTCAATTTAATATTTGGTTTACCAAAAATATAACACTATTTTTGCAACGCTTTAAAAAGGTCTGATAGCCTGCCTGTCGGCAGACAGGTTTAGCTTGGTTAGTCCCGATTGCTATCGGGATCCCGCCCGTGGCGGGAGGGTCGCTGGTTCAGACCAATAAATTTGAAAAGGTTCTTTATTGTTTATTAAAAATATTACGGTCTGGTAGTTCAGCCTGGTTAGAATACATGCCTGTCACGCATGGGGTCGCGGGTTCGAGTCCCGTCCAGACCGCCAGGGAAGGTCCCAAATCACAGTAGTGGTTTGGGATTTTTCGTTTACAACAAAACGGGACGAGAAGCTTATGCCGGTTTAGGGTCTGTTATGAAGAATGAATTACTGATACTTAATCGGTAAGTCCCTCCAGACCGTCAAATTTGCATCATACTCTTATAATCACAAAGGAAGGGTCAATCCCCCCTACTCCATCACCACCAACTCATATGCCTCCAGCCGTTTTACAGTAAAATTTGTATACCCGTTCTTAATCTCCGATTTCAGCATAGTACCCTCGGCCGTATATACTTTCTTAAATTCACCCCGTATATTAAAATTCATGTCCACAAGCGGGATCAATTGACTATGACTGCCGTGAAGTTGCCCGGTGTTATTGATCATGTGCAGCAATAACACATTTTTGTCTGTGTTTTTCATTAGCGAAATTTCCACCAGGGGATGGGCATCGGTGATCACCTGCCTGCTATCTTCGAGTAAATAGTCTGTAAGTTCATTCAACAACAGTTCTATACTTGAAGAAGCCTGCTCGTTATACATGGCTGTTATATTCCAGGGAATGTAAGCTAACGTACCTTCTCCGAATTTACGGATTACCAGGCCGGGTTTATTGGAAATTGTTATGCCATTACCTGCAAGTTCCGGGGGAGCCGACATGGCGGGAGGAGAAAGCAATACAGGAGCAGAAGTATCGGGTTTTAGTTCGGTATAATCGCTGGTATTGTAAATGAATTTCCGTTTTGAAGTTTCCGGAAAAATATCACTGTTGTTTATTGCCCAGTAACTCCTCAGAAGTTCTTTTGCTGATATCTGTCCCACCACCTCATCTTTTACCAGACAGGGAGGATAATTTCCGATTACTAACAGGTTTTTGCCGCGAATTACAGCTTCCCTTAAACTTCGGGGAATTTCACCAAAGGCAATAAATAACCGGGTATCTTCCAAATGTTCATCAAACTTATCTTCCATAATAATTTTAAAGGGTATATGCGATTCAGAAAGGATGTTGATCATTCCTCTCATATTTTCGGAAAGATTGTCGTCGATAAGCACAATTTCAGCTACCGATTCCTGGTGTACAAAATACTGTTCATATTTTTTATGCACTTCAAAAGGATAATAAATGGCCGCTGCACCGGTAGTATCAAACTGGCTGGGCATTCCAATCATGTAAAAGGATGGAAAGGTGCCGTGCGCCATGCTTTGCAGCATCCGGGTCTGGTTAACCATAAATCGATGGGGAGCAAACCTGTAATTCATGTTCAGAAAATTCACCACAGTATTAAATTCCCCCTTATCCGGGTATGAATTGCGGTACATATTCACATAATAAGACGATTGGTAAAGCCACCATTCGTTAGTCAGCGGACCTGTTTTGGTTTCGGTGGTAAATCCTTCCAGGGTTTCCCGGTTCCCTGTCTGGTGATAAAGAATCAGTGCGCAATTTGTATTGTATTGATCCACCATTTTCTGGATTCTGTGTTCCAGTTCACCTTTTACCTTACTTTGCCATACATCATATTCGGGAGTAGCTTCCAGGGGCAATGGATTGTCAGAAACCTCTGCCCACTTTTTTTTGCAGGTCTCACAATGGCACACTCCGTTGGATACGCCAATATAGCTGTTCACGGCATGGTTTCCCCACCAGTTGATCAGGATACCGTCCAGATTATACTGTGACATACCCTCTTCAACCACTTTAATAGCATATTCCTGATAATAATCGGTAAAAAGACAAGCTGTAACCAGGTCATTAAATTGAATGGTTTCACCGTTGGGTTTTCTGAATGTCCAGTTGGGATGCTCTTTGGCCACAGCCGAAGGAAACCGGCTGAAATCAAACCTGCCAATAACCCGGATATTGTTTTTCCTGGCCAGGCTGATCAGCTCACCGGCAAAATCACGATTGGGCTCCATATAAGGGTTGATAGTTTGAAAATCAAGCTTTGTAGGATAATACGCATAGATACCTCCTACATTAAACAGCCAGGTGTTTGCACCCGATTGTATTACCTCTTCAACCAGTTGTTCCGGGTCGTATTCAGGCACCAGGTGCATGGGCAGGTTGGTTTGCAACAGCCTTACGGGTTCATCCAGCCACCATTGTTTCTGGGCATTAAGCGCAGTAAAAGATAAGAATGTGAGTATACAGGACAGAATTTTTATTTTCATGGATTATATCGGTTAAGTTGATTATACGATATAGCAATAATGCGAAATTTCTATAAATATCCAAGAAAATTGGTCGGTTATTTGTTAGTCTTCATTTTTATTAGAACTAAAGATATTGAAAGACGACAGCGACAGAGAATAAATTCCTATCGGGATTATTAGAAATGGTAATTACCTTATATAATAATGGTTAACTTTTGGTTGCTTCATTACAAGTATATAATTGAAAGGTAAATTGTGTTATTAAAAAAATTCTTTTACTACTGATTCGTTGCTATTGTATAAAAAGATTAATGTATTATTTGTGTTTACATAGCCCAAAAGGATGTCAAGAAGATCAGGTGCCGCCTCCTCTTCACAGGTTTTTTTTTCATTGCCATAGGACTGAAAGAGTAATTATAATGGCGATATATTTATTAAATAGTCAGAATTCTGATAATTTAAACTTTTTAAAAAAATATAATTACAACTAAAATACCCTTAATTTAATAATGTCTGTTTTAAAATTGATATATGTTAAATTTATAACTGTTTGAAAAATTACTTATTTTTCAGAAAATGAAATCAATTCCTAATTTCTAAAATTTAATTCAAGAATCATGAACCGACGCAGGGTAATTAAAAGCCTTTCACTTCTTAGTAGTTCAATGATGCTTCCCCGGAATCTGTTTTCTTTGTCTCTTTTAAAAAGCCCTGATTTTACCCGTTCCAATTTTGGCGAAAATTTTAAATGGGGAGTAGCTATGGCAGCCTTTCAAAACGAAGGGGCATGGAATATAGACGGTAAAGGGGAATCGATTTGGGACCGGTATAATCATACTAAAGGAAAAATTAAAGACGGATCAAATGCCGATATGGCCTGCGATTTTTATCACCGTTATAAAGAAGATATCGGATATGCCAAAGAACTCCGTTTTGGACATTTTCGTACTTCCATTTCCTGGTCGCGGATTTTCCCAAATGGCATTGGAGAAAAAAATCAAAAAGGTATCGACTACTATCATCTTTTATTTGATGCCTGTTTAGAGCTTGGTATTGATCCTATGGTCACGTTGTATCACTGGGATTTGCCGCAAGCCCTGGAAGATAGAGGTGGCTGGATAAACCGAGATATCCTGAACTGGTTTAGCGAATATGCCGATTTTGTTTCGCTTGAATATGGCGACAAGGTGAAAAACTGGTGTGTGCTAAATGAACCCCTTGGATTTATAGGGTTGGGGTATGTACAGGGTCTGCATGCTCCCGGGTATAAAAAAATCGGAAACTTTTTTCCGGGAGTGCTGCATGCTGCGTTGTGCCAGGCTGAGGGGGGAAGGATATTACGAGAAAATGTGGCCAACGGATACCTGGGAACTACACATTCCTGCTCATATATCGATCTTTATCGCAAAAATGAAAAAGATAAGGAAGCAGCAAAACGTTTGGATGCCCTGTTTAACCGTATGCTTATTGAGCCTCTTTATGGTCTTGGATTTCCTGAGGATACCCTGCCTGTGCTCAAACGAATGGATAAATTCAAAAAGCCCGGCGATGACGAAAAGCTTATATTTGATTTTGATTTTATCGGCCTCCAATACTATTTCCGATTTGTGGGTAAACACAGTTTGTTAATGCCCTCAATACATGCGCGGGAAGTGAAACCTGAAAAACGGGACGTTCCCATGTCAACAATGAATTGGGAAATTTTTCCTGAAGGATTATATTTCGTACTTAAAAAATTTTCGAAATACCCTATTCCTGAAATCCTTGTTACCGAAAATGGTTGTTGTTTTCCAGATAAGGTTGAAGACGGTCACATACATGATAACCAGAGGGTTCAGTATTTCATTGATCATCTCTCACAATTGTTAAGGGCAAAAAAAGAAGGAATAAATGTTAATGGTTATTTTGCCTGGACTCTTACTGATAATTTTGAATGGAATGAAGGATATGATGCCCGCTTTGGAATTGTGTTTACCGATTTTAATTCTCAGCAGCGTTTTATCAAAGATTCCGGATACTGGTTTCGTGACTTTCTAAAAGCATAAGTCAGGATAAAAAAAACAACGGAAACACCTAAAATTATCTATATCTAAACAGGCCCATCGACTGTTAAATGCTTATGCGCCATTATGAAAAGTACTTTTGTCGCCACATTATAACAACAGGCCCTTTCACAATATCATTCACAATTCAAATACAGATCTGCTTTATTTCCCTGAAGATTAAAAATTAGCTGCAAAGTTAACTTTAATCTAATATTAAACAGTATGTTCCGAATTTGAATTGATAAATTATTTTCAGAAAAAGCAGATTAAATATTACTAATGCTACCGTGATTTATTGTTTAAGATTGGCCCTCCTGAATAGAATACTAAGTAATATTCCATTTACTATAAGTACCAGCCAGTCGACTACAATTACAATACATTCATAAATATATTCTCTGTGAATACCATAAACCAGGGAAATCACAATAAAAGACCCGATAGCAAGGACAGAACCTGTTATAAAAATAATTCCTATAGTTTTTCCTAGCCCTTTGGATTTAATAAAAACCAGTCCGATAAATAAAAAAGAAATCCCCATAAGCATATACCCAAGATCCTCGAGCGCTATAAAAATGCCGTGAGGGTTATACTGTGTTAACAGGGCAATACCCTCCGTTTCACCTTTTAAAATGCTTGGTTGTATTACCGATACCTGTACAAAATAATCGATAATCAGAACAGTGGCTGTGATAATTGAAAACACCAGGCCTGTATGACTGAATATTTTCTTTTCCTCAGAGGAATAATAATGAATACATGTGATAACGGTTACATAGAGTAGCATCATAACTACTGACAAGTACATCCAGATATAATCCTTAGGAAACTGTGCGGCAATTTCTGTGAAAGGGTAATCGATACAGTTACCCGGACAGAAAGGACCGGTAATAGGAGGTTTAACCGTACCAAAAGTCACAATAGTTATTAATGCCAGCAGGGCTGAACTGTAAAAAGCAAATTTACTGTTTTTCATGATTTAAACTTTTAATTATAAAAAAGCAGCCATAGGTATTATCTCTTTATTAAAATAATATGGCTTATATTATTGGCTAATAAAATCAAAGTATTGTGTATAGACAAAAATTTTCTTTTCAATTTTGGGAAAACGAAAAGTGCATTTGAACGATTACCCATGAATTATTTCTTTTTTCCAAAACACCGGTCCACCGGGTATTTTCCCAATTGGCTGGCTGACCTTTCCATTCATTAATATCATCAAGCATACAGATAAACCAAGCCACATCACCGGTTTGTGAAAAGTTAATGGTTAAATCTTTAATTTCATACCGAACGGCTTTAAAATCAGGATTCATCCAGAAATCTTCGGCTGATGTAAAATCCAAAAATCCTTTAACAATTCTGTCTCCGGGATTTACTACAATAAAATTGCTGTCATTCGCAATTACACTATATAACAAATTAATATCCTTGGTTTTTGCCCATCCTATACTTTTATGAATAACTTTTTCGACCTTTTGTTTTTCTATATCCGCATTGTATGCTTTGTTATCTCTTTTACATGATAATTGCGTACAAAAAATACAGGCAAAGGAAATTAAAAAGACTATTTTAAAAATTTTCATAAAAAATCTTAGAGTATATAATTCATACAGAGTGATACTTTCAAATATCCTCAGGCAATTAATGGTTCATTGTACTCTAATTAACCGGTTTATTTACATAAAATCTGAGATACGGAATTTCTTATCGTTTCTTGAAAATCAGATTTAGCAGGACTAAAATTACTATTGCACCTATTGCTCCGGTGAGTATGGTTCCGATCAAACCTGTGCCAAGACTGATTCCCAGTTTCCCTAAGAGCCAGTAACCTACAAAACTTCCTAAAATTCCAACTATTATATTTCCAATAATACCAAGTCCGCTGCCTTTGTAAATCATGCTGCCCAGCCATCCGGCTGCTAAGCCAACGATAAGAATTACAATAATTTCCATTTTTTTTGTTTTAAGTGATTACTCAAATATCAAATTAACCAATTACTAATTTAATAAATTTAATAACTCCATATGTAAACAGGAACAAAATAAAAATTATACCTCTATGGAATTTTCCTTAAGTATCTCTAGGAATGAATTAATTGATGGAGGTAATTAAATTGAAAAGGCCTCATCTCTAAATATATTTAGGAATGAAGCCCTGTTTTAAAAGTTGTTAATTTTAGATTTTATCAACAAATCTATTTTTTATTCCGAAAACAGATGAGTTAAATTCCCATTATTCCTCCTCAACACTTACAATATCCGTTAGCTGTTCTTTTTCTTTCGAAATCGCTTTACGTTTAATAAGTGTATAATCCTTTATCCCTATTTCATTAAACCATTCTTCCCAAAGATTGATTACCCGGTCCCACTCCATATCCTCTTCACGCGGAGCTGCTTCAATAAGCACTACATGCAGATCGGGAAACTTATCTTTTAGCGGCTGAAGTTTTTCTTTATCTTTTCCCACAATCGGATAACCATCGGTAAGGATAAACAGAAAATTTTTAGTTATTGTATCTTTCACGTAATCATCCTTTAGATCTTCATAAAAATATTTCCAGATATCTGCTCCGTAATATTCCGATGGAATTTTGCTGAATTCTGCTTCCTGATAAAGCGTGTCGAGATTAGCAAAAAATTCGTTACGACGTTTTTCTTCCTGCTTTCGGCGAAAGACATTATTAATGTTATTTATGTTTACGTACATCCGATCTTCAAAAATATACGTGGGCAGTTCCGAGCCTTTTTGCGGGGCGATTACCACCTTGATCTCATCCCTGGATTTTATGTACAGGTCTTTTTTTACTTTATTTTCAAAAAGACCGTACAAATGCCGTATGATTTCCTTATCTCTCTCGGGCTGGTTATCCTGAACAATAATACGATCAGACAGGTCGAGCAGGATGATATAATTATGTTTCTCATGCACTACTTTTTTATCAGGTGGTGGAGGGGGCTTGCAGGAACCTATAAATATAAATGTGCTTATGAGCAGAATTAACGTTGACTTATTCATAATTTCAATTTTTTAATTAATAAAAATCAGATTAGCCTCTTCTGCTAATAACTCTTACAATCCCGGGTTTTATCCCATTTTTCTCTTCAAAGTCTTTTTTTAGGTTGAGGCAGCGGTCTTTTACCGCTTTCATATTATTGGGAGCAAGATAAGCGATCCATCCGGACGAAAACTGTTCGATATATTTTTTCAGGTTACCCTGAAAAACTGTACTTACATCATCCCGAAAAGCTGCAATCTGATTCTTGATACCCTCAATTGAGATAATTTTTGACTGCAGGGTTTTTACATCTGCTCTCAGGTGCTTAATGATCTTCTTCATATTAATCGAGATCTTCCTTTTGTCCCATTCTTTTAATAAATAATCGAGTAATATACTCCAGATGATGTATACCAGGAACCCCAGGAATAGTATGATATAAAATGTTGAACTGGCGCTCCATTTTTTTGTAGCCAGTCCCATGAGCTCTTTGGCCATCTCTGTATTGTTGTGAATGATCAGTGCTATTAAAAAATCGACAGTAAACGTTACTGCAATCAACAGGCTGATAAAAAGAATTTTAATTTTTTGTTTCAGCTCAAGCAAAATATGAAATGCCCAGCCAAAAGCATAAAACACAAAGGGAACCAAAAACAACAAATAGTTGTATTGAATAGCCTCTGACAATTCATACGGCCCTGGCATTATACTGCCTGTGCCTATGCCCTGTGCAATATTGTCGGCAATTTTTTCAAAATCCACATACAACGCTTTGTAAGCTGCCGACACATAAAAGAAAAACAGGTATACTGAAAGCATGATCAGAATAAACATTCCTATCCCGAATTTTAAGCCACTAAAGGTTTCAGCTTTAAGCTTTTCATGATCGTTATTCTTAACCTCACGAATTTTAAGCAATTCCTGTCTGAATTCATCAATTTTCTTTTCCTTTTCCTTTATTTCTATCTCAATCTTTGCATTGTTGCTTTCAAACTCTTTTTGTTTAGCCTCCAGCACTTTGATTTCTTCCCTGCGCACTTTTTTTTCATCATCGGTAAGGCCCTGGTAATTTTCTTCTACCAGGTCACCGTTGGCAATACGGTTTAGATAGGAAGAAAACATTTCAGGATCGCCTTTAACATTTCCCGATTTTTCGTACCCAAAATCGTACAGATTTACCCGCTCGATCTGATGTACTACTCTTTCGTGATTTTTGACTTTTGATTGTTCTTCGGTTGAAGCCATAAGACGTTAATTTAGTATTAGTAGTAATAATTGCATATAAATAATTTTCATGAATATGAATCCAGTTACACTCAACTAACTTATACTAACGAAAAATCATGCAGTTTATTGGTTGTATTTTAATTTTTATGCAGTACAGATTAAAAATCAACTATTTAGAATAACTTGCCGTATACATAGTCTTCTGACTATTTCATTTCATTTTGTTGATTACAACTATTGGCAATATGTTATATAATTTTATGCTATTAAAAAAAGCTGATAAAAAGGAATACATTTAACACGGTTACAATTACTCCAAGCGCATAAAGCACAATTTTAGAAAAGCCGGAATTTTTATACTTGCCCATAACTTTCTCCGAAGAAGTAAGATAGACTTGTAAAAATATGGTGAAGGGCAACTGTATACTTAATATCATCTGTGAAATTATTAATCCCTGGAATGGATTTTTTATCAGGAAGATAATTCCTAATGCAAGTAAAAGAGATATTGTTACACCAACCTTCGAATGATTATCTTTTATATCGTAAGGTTCTTTAAACATTCCTGCGAAAATACTTCCTGCTGCCATTCCTGAAGTTATGGTGGAGGCCAGACCTGAGAATAAAAGCGCCACAGCAAAAACAAGTGCGGCATGACTGCCTAATAAGGGCGCCAATAATTGATTAGCCTGCTCGAGTTCTGTAACCTGGGTTTTTGCATGAAAAAATGTTGCCGCAGCAAGAAGAATCATAGCGCTATTGATGGCCCAGCCAATAAGCATAGAGAACAGTGTATCCGTAAATTCGTAATTCAGTTGTTTTTTAATAACTTTTTCATCTTTCAGGTTCCACTGCCTGCTTTGAATAATTTCAGAGTGCAGAAATAAATTGTGGGGCATTACTACAGCTCCTAAAACACTCATGATAACAATCATGGAGCCTTTAGGAAACGAGGGAGTTACCCAGCCGGTAATTGCCGCATTCCAATCTATATGCACCAGGGAGAGTTCATATAAAAAGGATAACCCAATGACCGATACAAAAGCTATGATCCATTTCTCTATTAACCGGTAAGAATTTGTAAACAGCATAATTAACGTAAAAATGGTAACCAATATAGCTCCGGCCCTAATAGGTATGGAAAAAATCATTTTAAGGGCAATAGCGCCTCCCAGTATTTCTGCCAGCGATGTGGATATGGAAGCCAGCATGGCTGATGATATGAGGACTCTGGAGAAACGGGGTTTAATGTATATGGCTGCAGCTTCTGAAAGACAAAGTCCTGTGGCAATTCCGAGGTGAGCCACATTGTGTTGCAATAAGATGAGCATGATGGTTGAAAGGGTTACCATCCAAAGAAGCGCATAACCAAAATCCGCTCCGGCTGCCAGGTTCGAAGCCCAATTCCCGGGATCAATAAAACCAACTGTTACCAACAAGCCGGGACCTATAAACTTAAAAATATCCAGTCCGCCATACCTGGGTTTATGCCTGCTGGGATCTAAAAATTTAAATAATTTAAACATGCTGCAAGTAATCGTTTTAGAGGTTGGAATAGTGTCTTTTAAAATCTCGTGATTCTGTAACTACATGTAATTATTACATAATATCTATTTTGCTAAAGTATCTTTTATGCCTAATATTAAAGATAAAACTCCTCCGCCAAGAAACATGTATCCCCAAATTTTCATAGAAATGCCAAAAAACTCATTCTCCAAATTTATTTTAACTTTTTTACCGTCTTTTTTTATATATTCCTCACCGGTAAAATAGGTCCATGTTCCGGAAATTAAAAGTATCACAGCCAGATTTATTTTATAATCGTAACCCGATATAAAGATCCCTCCAACATACTTTTGCAATAACCCGATAATTATTACAACAGCAATACCTGTTGCTATTAAATACACCGGGACCAGAATCCCTTTATTACTCCATACAAATTTCATAGTCTTTCAAATTATTTAAATTTTCTTTTTGTTTTTCCTATTCTGTTGCTTTATTCGTAATTATATGATTATATCCGGAGTTACTTAGCACAAATTTAGATTTGCAAGATAAATAAAAAGGGTTAGTATAATTCATTTAAAATTGGATTTTCATAAGGCAGATTCAATAGCCATTTTTTCCAGCTTCTGAATATTAATACCTTTGATTAAGAGCCACAAGGTGAGTGACAATTCTCCTATAATTCCCGGTACTATAACAATTATTAAAAACAAGGTTGCATAGTTGCTATAGTTGGGGAGGAGAAAATGAGCCAAACTATCTGTCAGGTAGCCTATGGCAGCCATTGTCAAAAAAATGCCAATAATTTTGGGAATGTAGCCTGATTTGTAAATTAAATAACCAAGGCCAAATAAATGGAGACCGAAAAATACTAACCCAAGAAGCCAGGAATTATTAAATGTATCTAAAAGTACCATTACCTGCGCATGTAACTGGCCAGGGTCAAATACTGAGAGGTATTCTGCGCCGCTCAGAAGATTCAAAACATTAATCAGATTATATAAAGCAATTCCAAAAATAGTGCTGTTCACCAGCCTGAGCCATGCGGTAAGTAGTGAAAGATTTTTCATCACCGGTTTGAATAAAACATATAGCGCCCAGGATAACACCACATCAAAAATTACCATAATAATAAAGCTAAGAATTCCAAAACGAAACAACGGCTCAGAACCCAGTATATTACTGGCAGTTTCTGTTGCATTTCCCGGTACAATAAGGCTCTGAAGAACAAAAAAATTAGCGAAAAACCCGGAAATAAAAATGACCAGATATCCGAAACCGGCTATTTTTGCCATATTTTTCATTGAATTAATCGTTGTGTCCATTTGATGATTTTTTAAAATTTTATATTAT